>DATFFQ010000019.1:0-24968 GCA_035249955.1 Gemmatimonadaceae bacterium | reverse complement strand
CAGCCCACCGCCGCCGCCGAATGCCACCAGCACGCATCGCCGCGGGTCGATGCCGCGTTCCACGCTCACGCGCCGCAGCGCCCGCGCGACTGCCGCGTCGGCCGCGGCAATCATCGCTGCCGCGACGCGTTGGGGCTCGGCACCCAGTCGCCGCGCGAGTCGATCGACCGCCGAGCCCGCGGCCCGCGGATCGATGCCGACACCACCGGCCAGCCGTGCGTGTCGAACGTTCCCCAGCACGACGTGCGCATCGGTCACGGTCGCCTCGGTACCGCCTCGTCCGAACGCTGCCGGTCCGGGGCGGGCACCGGCGCTGCGTGGTCCGACCCGCAGCGCACCGGCGTCGTCGATCCAGCCGATGCTGCCACCGCCCGCCGATACCGTCTCCACCAGCACACGCGGCAGCGCGATCGGTACGCCCGCCACGTCTCCACCGGGCTCGCTGAGCGGCTCGCCGTCGACCACGACGCCGGCATCGGCACTCGTGCCGCCGATGTCGATGGTGAGCGCGTCGCGAAAGCCCGCGAGTCGGGCGACGAAGGCGGCGCCGACCACGCCGCCCGCGGGGCCCGACAGCGCCAGTGCCGCCGCGGTGCGAGATGCCTCGAGCGCATCGCGCATCCCGCCTGACGACGTCATCACGGCCGGGCACGGATATCCCCCTTCGCGCAGGCGAGCTTCCAGCCGGCGCAGGTACCGCGCCACACCCGGCCGTAAATAGGCCTCGGCGACGGTCGTCGTCGTGCGCTCGTACTCCCTGATCTCGGGGAGCACGTCGGTGGAGGTGACGATCTCGACGTCCGGCAGGGCGTCGTGCAGCGCGCGCTCCAGGACGCGCTCGTGCGCAGGGTCGAGATAGGCATGCAGCAGCGACACGGCGACGATGTCCGGCCCGAGGGCGAGCACGCTCCTGGCGACCGCGCCGGCACCCTCGGGAGTGAGCGCGATCTGCACGCCGTTGGGCGTGATTCGCTCGGGCACCGGCACGAGGTGTGTATCGTCGATCAGCGGTGGCGGATGGTGTCGCGTGAGGTCGTACAGCGCGGCGCGTTGCTGGCGTCGCAGGTGCAGCAGATCGGTGGCGCCGGCGGTGGCGCACAGCGCCACGCGCGCGCCGGTGCGCTCGAGCAGGGTATTCGTCGCCACCGTCGTTCCGTGCACGATGCGCGTGCCCTCGGCGGGCACGTCCCCCAGCGCCGAGAGCGCGGCCATCACGCCGTCGCTCTGGTCGCCGGGCGTGCTGAGCACCTTGTGCGCTGCCACCGCGCCGTCAGGATCGATCGAGACGAGATCGGTGAACGTACCGCCCACGTCGATCCCGATCGACGGACCGATCACGGCTGTCCGCGCCGGCGCGCGCGCCCGATCAGGAGCGCCAGCGCCACGAACGCGACCGACGCGATGCCGACCCAGTTGCCAATGCGCACGTAGAGTGTTCCGGCGGACGTGGTGTGCGTCTGGTACGTCCGTGTATCGGTCACGAACAGCCCCGTGGTGCCGTGCATGCGACCCAGCGGATCGATGTACCCGGAGATCCCGGTGTTCGCGGCGCGCGCGATGCCGAGGCGGGTCTCGATGGCGCGCAGCGCGAGGTGCGCGAGGTGCTGGTGCGGTGCCAGCGATCGGCCGAACCAGGCGTCGTTGGTGATGTTGACGATGAGGTCGGCGCCATTGCGCCGGTACAGCCTCGACCGCTGCGGGAAGATCGACTCGTAGCAGATGAGCACGCCGAGCTGACCGAAGGGGAGCTCCATGAGCTCCGGATCGCCGCCTCGCGAGTAGCCGCCGAAATACTTGAGCCCCTGGAACCAGTCGGGGTTGATGAACGGCACGCGCTCGACGACAGGCACGAGGTACGACTTGTGGTAGGCGTCGTCCTGGTGCACGCCCCCCAGGGAGTCGGCGAGCATGGCCGCATTGTAGTAGTCGTAGTCCTCGCGCGAATAGAAATCGACGTCGAGCACGCCAAAGAGGATCGGCGTGCCGTTCACGCGCGTGAGGGCGGCAAGCGTGTCGGCCCATCCGTACTGATTGGAGAAGAAGCCAGGAAGCGCCGCCTCCGGCCAGAGCAGCAGCTGGGCGTCATCCCGCTGCAGATGCTGCCGCGTGAGCGAGGCGAGCATGCCAACGATGCGCCCTCGATTCTCCGCCTGCCACTTCTCCTCCTGCGGCACGTTGGGCTGCACCACGGCCACGTTCGCAAGCGGCCGAAGCTCGATCGATCGCATGCGCCAGGCACCGTAGCCGATCACGGCGGCCACCATGGCCACGAGCGCTGCGCCGCGCAGCGCGACCGCTCGCCAATCGTGCCGCATGAGCCAGGCGTCGGCGATGAGGCCAGTGGTGCAGGCGATCCAGAGGCTCACGCCGTGGAGCCCGCTCAGGTCCGCGATCTGCGCAAGGATGGGAGTCCGCGACACGCCGAGGGCGAGCGGCAGCCAGGGGAACGCGAGATCGCCGAGATACAGGAACACGAGCTCCGAGACCACCCACACCGGCGGCAGGAGAAGCGCCATGGGGAGTCGCGTCATCCGTCGCAGGCTGAAGAGCGTCACGGTGGTCGCCGCGATGATGGGCGCGGCACCGATGAGCGTACCGGCGTAGCCCAGGAAGGCGAGCTTGGTGTAGATCAGCAGCGCGGTCGCGATCCAATACAGGTTGCAGCCGTACCCCAGCACGCAGAACCAGGCGCCGAGCCGCGCCGCGGACTTCGCCGTATCGCTGCCGTCGGCCATGCGCGCGACGGCGACGGTGACCGGAACGAGCGCGATGAAGATCGGGAGGATCAGTGGGAACGGCGGGAAGGAAATCGCGAACAGCGCCGCCGAGGTCATGGCCGGCAGCGCCTCGGCTCGCGTGGGGAGAAGCGCGCGCACTCTCACAGCCGGACTTCTTTCCCTTCCTCTGCCGCCTTGTAGATGGCCTCGGCGATACGGTGGACCACGACCTGGTCCTCTGGCGGCTCGTAGTCCGCTTCACCCTCCACGAGCGCCACGAAGTGCGCGAGCTCGGCCCGATAGGACTGCGTGAACGCGCTCTCGCGCGCGGCGGCGCCGGTAGGCGTCACGTCGGTGGCCTTGCCGTTGAGCTCCTTCACGACCCGCAGCGGCGCCAGCCGTGCGCTGCCGCGCGACGCCAGCACGTCGAACCACCAGCGATCCTCCTCGGCCACGTACGACCAGCTCACGTCGATCGACACCGAGAGCCCCTGCGCGCACTCCAGCTGCACGAGCATCGTGTCCTCGACCGCCGAGACTCCCCTGCCCCGCTCCATGTGCGCCGACACGCGCACGGGCTCGGGGAAGTCGGCCAGCCAGAGCGCGAGATCGAGCAGGGGGAATCCCTGCTCGAAGAAGACGCCGCCGCCCGCTTCGGCGCGGCGGTGACGCCATCCTTCGCTCACACGCCGCTGCTGGTACGACCCGGCGCGGATGCCCGTGAGCCGCCCCAGCTCTCCGCCCTTGAGGAAGCCGCTCAGCGCCTGGACATCGGCGCGAAAGCGGTGGTTGTTGGCAACGGCCACTTTGCGGTCGGCGCGCTTGGCCGCCGAGAGAATGCGCTCCACGCCCCGGGCGGTGAGTGACAGCGGCCGCTCGCAGAGAACGTGCACCCGCGCGGCCAGCGCGCTCAGCGCGTGCGGCTCGTGAAGGTGATTGGGGGTGCTCACGACGACGGCGTCGAGCTGATCGTACTCCAGCAGATCCTCGATGTCGGTGAACACGTCAGGGACCCCGAAGCGCTCGGCGAGGGAGCGTGCCTTCGGGCCGTCGTTGTCGCAGAGCGCCACGAGCTCCGCGCCTCGCATGCGCGACAGCACCGGCAGGTGCGCTACCTGCGCGATCGCGCCGGCGCCGATGATGCCGAGTCGCAGCGAGGGCTTCATGGCGCGCCGGGTCGCGGTGGCGAGAGGTAGTAGCTCGCACCGGCGCGAACACTGCCGAAGCGCACGTTGCTCACGAGGGTGTAGCGCGCCTGGACGCCGAGCGTGAGGCGGCCGAGCGGCGCCGTCTCCAGCCCCACCATTCCGGAGATGCCGGAGTTGATGTTGTCGAGCGCGCTCTCCACGAACGTTCCCTCGATGAATCGGGACTCGGCGTTGATGACGTGCGCTCCGAACGCGCCGCCGATGTACGGGCGCAGGATGGCCCGCTCGATGGGCATCCAGCGAACCTCCAGCTCGAGCGCGATGTCCGATACGCGCACGCGCCCGACGTCGATGACGTCGTCGCCCGATGGATCGACGATCGATTCCTGGAGCTGCTTCTCGAAGTCGGCTACCACTTCCGGCTTGTAGTGCGAGCCCCAGTAGCTCAGGCTGAAGAGCACGCGCCAGTGATCGGTGATCTCACCGTAGTCGGCCTGGATGGAGTACGACTCCGTGGGCTCCACGCGAACGAGCCACACCGGTCCGGCGTTGACGCCGAGCGCGGTGAGCCGCAACCGGTCGAGGTTGAGCCGCTCGAAGAGCGACTGGGCCGCGAGCGTGCGCGCCGGCAGCGCGGCCAGGACGAGACCCAGGGCGATGCCCAGCGCCGCGCGGTCAATCCAGCGGCTCAACGGTGGTTCCTGGATAGTACGTCCGGAGGATGGTGCGAAAGTCCTGACCCGCGCGAGCTCGGCCGAAGGCGCCCCACTGGCACATCCCCACCCCGTGCCCCCACCCGCTGCCGCGGAACGTAACGCGCGTGAGCGCGCCGTCGGCCGCGCGCTCGCTCTCGACGGTAAAATACGTGCTGTTGAGGAGGGCGCCACTGGGCGTGCGCATCACGAACCTGATGTCGTTGCCGCGAAGCGTGAAGCGTCCCCGATCGGTGGTGACGACCAGCGTGCGCACGCGGCCCGTGGGCGTCGCCCCCTCGGGAACGATGTTGCGTGCCGTCCCCGGCGCACCACCTCCGGGGAGCGTGGCGTAGGCGCGCAGATAGCGACCCAGGTTCGCCGCCAGGGTCGCGCGGTCCATCGTCGTCTCCCAGCGATACCGCGGTGACGCGTCACAGTAGTAGCGGTCCGTACCCGGCACGCGGTCGCTCACCGCGCGCAGGTAGGGCTGATCGGGCGTGCGCTGCCAGATCTCGCTCGCCGCCGCGGTGCTGCCGCCGCAGGTGGAATGGTACGGAGCACTGACCACGCGTCCGCCGTACGTGAGCACCAGCCCTTCGGTGGCCGCGACTGCCTCATCGGTGAGCGCCGTCTCGGTGCTCGCCCCACCGTAAACCTGGTCCAGGTCGCGCGAGCGGATGTCGTACGGCCGCATGACATCACCCGCGATGCGCACCACGGCGTAGCTCCGCGCGGCGACGGCCATCGCCTCGATCGCGGCGCGCTCGTGAATGGTGCGCGGTCCCACCTCGCGCGGGAGAACGCCGCGCAGGTAGTCCTCCAGCGACAGACGGTTCACGATCAGCATCCCGGTATCGGTCGGGATGAGCGCCAGCTCTCCGCGGTAGGGGGTCCCGTCGAGCGTGATCAGTGTGCCCCGGGCGAGCGGCCGGGCGACGAACGGGCCGGGCCGATGCTCGGTGGGCACGCCGTCGGCACGCACGGCGCGGAGATAGGCGCTGCCGCGCTGCGTCTGCACCGTCCACACGTCGCCCCCGCCGGCGCGCAGCAGCGTGCTCTCGCCACCGGTGTCGTACATGCGCCATTCACCGGTCGCCGAGATACGCGCGCTCGGAGCGCTCGACAGCGCCACGCGGATGACGCGCGCGGCCGCATCACCAGGAGCGACGTCGCCGGGCGCGACATCGTCCGTGGTCGGCGTCAACGCGGCCGCGCACGCCGCAGTGAGCAGCACCGCGCCAAGCGTGGCGCGCCTAGGCACGGGCCGCGCGCATCGCGCCCTCCAGGCGGTCCAGGGCCTCATCGACCTCCCGATCGCCGTGCGCGGCGGACATGAACGCGGCCTCGAACGCCGAGGGCGCCAAATAGACGCCGCGTGCCAGCGCCTCGTGGAAGAATCGGCGGAACAGGTCGACGTCGCTCGTCTTGGCGTCGGCGAAGGAGCGGACCGGCTCACGCCGGAAGAAGAACCCCCACATCGACCCGGCGCTCCGCGCCGTGAGCGGTACGTCGAGACCGGCAGCCATGGCGCACAGGCCCGCGACCAGTCGAGCGGTACGCCGTGCGATCCGATCGTGCAGCTCGGGCGTGAGCGCCATGAGCGTCGCGTGTCCCGCGGCCATGGCGAGCGGATTCCCCGAAAGCGTTCCGGCCTGATACATCGGACCTTCCGGCGCCACGAGCTGCATGATGCGCCTCGGCCCTCCGTATGCCGCGACGGGGAGACCGCCGCCGATCACCTTGCCGAGTGTGGTCAGGTCGGCGCGCACGCCGAACCGCTCGAAGGCGCCGCCGGGTGCAATACGGAACCCCGTCATGACCTCGTCGAAGATGAGCAGGCACCCTACCTCGTCCGCGACCTCGCGCAGCACGGGCAGGAACGACGGATCGGGCTCGATGAGCCCGGCGTTTCCCATGACCGGCTCCACGATGATCGCCGCGAGTGACGTGGCATGCGCGCGCGCGAGCGCGCGCGCCGCTTCCGCGTCGTTGAAGGGCGCGACGAGCGTCTGCTCCGCGATCGACGCCGGCACGCCGGGAGAGTCGGGGAGGCCAAGGGTGGCGACGCCCGATCCCGCGCGCACGAGGAACGCGTCGGCGTGGCCGTGATAGCACCCGTCGAACTTGAGGACCCGCTCTCGGCTGGTGTAAGCGCGCGCCAGGCGAAGCGCGCTCATGGTCGCCTCGGTGCCGCTGGACACGAAGCGGAGCATCTCGAGGTGCGGCATGCGCCTGACGATTACCTCGGCGAGCGCCACCTCGGCTTCGGTGGGAATGCCGAAGCTCGTACCGCTCCGCATTGCGCGCTCCAGGGCGTCGAGCACCGGTGGCGCGGCATGGCCCAGCACCAGGGGGCCCCACGAGAGCACGAAGTCGATGTACTCGCGCCCGTCCACATCCCAGATGCGCGCGCCCTCACCGCGCTCGACGACGAACGGCTCTCCTCCCACGCCGCGAAACGCTCGAACGGGAGAGCTCACGCCGCCGGGAAAGAGCGATCGCGCGCGACGCATGATCGCCGCGGAGCGCGCCGAGTGCGCGCTCACCGCCCGTAGCTCCCGCGCGCAATGCCGGCCACCACGGGTAGCGCGCGGCCCGGTCGCGCCGCGCCGCGCGGCGGCGCGCTGTCGACACGAACGAGCCGGCCGGTATAGTCGACGTCATCCATCACGTCCTCCAGCATGACGTCGACGAACGAGCTCGTCGGCACGCTCCCCGCAACGCGGGTGATGCCGTCGACATCGTCAGCCTGCCACACGGTGCGTCCTTCCACGCCCGTGTCGGCCACCCGATCGACCAGCACGCGCACCGTGCGGCCCAGATGTCGCTCGTAGCGCTCGGCGCTGATCGGTCCCTGCACATCGGCCAGCCGCTCCAACCGCTCGAGCTTCACCGCGTCGGGCACGTCGTCAGGCAAGGCCGCCGCCCGCGTCCCCTCCTGCGGCGAATACGCGAACGCGCCGACGCGCTCGAAGCGTACGTCTTCCAGGAAGTCGAGCAGCTCCTCGAAATCCGACTGGGTCTCGCCAGGGAAGCCCACGATGCAGGTGGTCCGGATCGCGACATCGGGCAGCACCTCACGCGCGCGGAGCACCTTCTCGCGGATCGTGTGCTTGCGCTCGGGCCGCCGCATCCGCTCCAACACGCGGTCGGCGGCGTGTTGGATGGGCATGTCGAGATAGGGGAGCACGCGCGGCTCGCGAGCCATGAGCTCGAGCAGCCGGGGCGTCATGCCGGCGGAGTAGAGGTAGAGCAACCGCAGCCAGGGAATGCCGGACTCGGCGATGAGCGCCTCGAGCAGGTCGGGGAGCTTGGGCCCGCCGCGCAGGTCGCGCCCGTAGTGAGCGAGGTCCTGCGCCACGAGGTTCAGCTCGCGCGCACCCTGCATCTCGAGCAGCTGGGCCTCGCGCACGATCTCGGCGAGATCGAAGGAGCGGTGCTTGCCCCGCATGAGCGGGATGGCGCAGAACGCGCAGCCGTGGTCGCACCCTTCGCTGATCTTCAGGTAGCGCACGTGCGGCAGCTGGCCCGTATAGAGTCGCACCCCCGGGTGCGGAACGAGCGACTCGCCGATCATCCCACGCTCCGCCAGCGCGGGGATGAGCGTGTGCACGTCCGATGCGCCGAGAAAGAGATCGACCTCGGGCAGCGCCTCGGCGAGCTCCTGCCTGTGCCGCTCGACCAGACAGCCGACGGCCACCACGGCGCGGCACGAGCCGGCACTCTTGCGCCGGCCGGCCTCGACGAGGGCATCGATGGACTCGCGCTTCGCGGTGTCGATGAACCCGCAGGTGTTGACGAGGATCACTTCGGCCTCGTCCAGCTCGGCCGTGTACTCCGCGCCACGGTCGACGAGGTCGGCCACGTAGCGCTCGCTGTCGACGGTGTTCTTGTCACACCCCAGCGTGATGAGGCCGAACTTCATGCTACCGGTAGTTCCCGAACTTGAGCTCCACGCCGAAGTCCTTGGACTTGAGCAGCGTGATCACCTGCTGGAGATCGTCGCGCGATGGAGAGGTGACGCGCACCTGCTCGCCCTGAATGGACGCCTGCACCTTCTTCAGCTTCGCGTCCTTGATCGCCGCCACCACCTTCTTCGCGGTCTCGCCGTCGAGCGACATCTTGAGGCCGATCTCGCGCCGCACGGTGTCGCCGCCGGCGGGCTTCTGCTCGCCAATATCCAGGTTCTTCACCGGCACACCGCGCCGGATGAGCTTGCTCTGCAGCACGTCGAGCAGCGCGCGCATCTTGTAGTCATCCTCGGCGGTGAGCACGATCGTGTTCTCGGCGCGCCGGAAGTCGATGCCGGCCTTGGACCCCTTGAAGTCGTAGCGCTGGGCAATCTCTTTCTGCGCCTGGTTCACGGCGTTGTCCACCTCCTGCAGCTCCACGCCGGTGGTCACGTCGAATGAGTTCTGTTGCGCCATGGAAAGCGGGTTCGGGCTGTCGTGTTCGGGAAGGCCCGAAATCTACCGACGGCGCCGCACCGGCGCAGGCCCCGCCGGCGGTCAGACCGCCATGAGGAACACGTCGTACAGCGCGTGCGTCCAGGCGGTGATGCCGAAGCCGCGCACGATGAACAGCGCGCTGAAGGCGAGCCCGGCGATGAAACGAAAGACGAACGACTGGAGCTGAAGGGCGTCGGCGTACGGGCCGATGTAGTGGAACGCCGAGAAGATGAGCGCGCCACCAGCGGCCGCGACCGCCCCCGCGGCAAACCCACGGCCGATGATGCGCCGCGCGATGAAGAGCAGCGCCGAGACGAGCAGCACGCGGAACAGGAGCTCCTCGTACAGCCCCGCACCGAGGGACAGCATGAGCCGCGTCCACCAGCTCATCTGCTCGATCGGCGTGATCGAGAGGGCGGCCAACGAGCCCAGCAGCTGCGCGGTGAGGGTGCCGACGACCATACCGAACAACACCGCCAGCACCACCGACTCGCCGAGCATGGTGAGGAAGACGGGCACGCGGAGCGTGGCCCCAGCGGCGCGGATGTCTCGCACCACCAGCCACACCGCCACGCCGATGATGACCGCGCCGAAGAGGAGTGGCCCGTAGACGCCGGCGAGCCAGACGAAGGCGCTCTTGAGGAGGACGTCGGCTCCGTTGCGCACACCGCCGGTGGGGCCGGACAGCATCGCCGCCAACAGCTCGTAGGTGACGAGCAGCGGCAACGCGAAGAGGAGGCTGTAACGGTGCGCGCGGCTCGCGCGCCAGTAGGACTGCGCCGCGCCAGCGGGGGCGGCGGTCACGCGATCAGCCGAGGAACGACTCGAGCGCCCTGGCCCGCGACACGTGACGCAGACGCGAGAGTGCCTTCTCCTTGATCTGGCGGACGCGCTCGCGCGTGATGCCGAGCAGCGAGCCGATCTGCTCGAGCGTCATCGGCTCCTCTCCGTCGAGCCCGAAGTAGAGGCGCAGAATCTTCGCCTCGCGCTCCTTCAGCGAGGAGAGCGCTTCCTCGATCGACTCGGTGAGCGCCTTCTCGAAGGTGAGCTCGTCGGGAGTCGGGTTGAGGTTGTCGGGCAGGTAATCGAGGAGCTTGTTGTCCTCGCCGGGGGAGAGTGGAGCGTCGAGGGAGAGGTGGGTCTGCGAGATGGAGATCGTCTTGGCGACTTCCTCCTCGGTGATGTCCATCTCCTCGGCGATCTCCTCGTGTGTGGGCTCGCGGCCGAGCTCCTGGAGGAGGGCGTTCGCGCGCTTCCCGATTCGATGCAGCGTGCCGGCGCGGTTGAGCGGGACACGAACGATGCGCGACTGCTCGGCGAGCGCCTGGAGGATCGCCTGCCGGATCCACCACACGGCGTAGGAGATGAACTTGATCCCCTTGGTCTCGTCGAATTTGTGGGCGGCCCGGATGAGTCCGAGGTTCCCCTCGTTGATGAGATCGGAGAGGGCGACGCCCTGGTTCTGATATTTCTTGGCGACGGAGACGACGAAGCGGAGGTTGGAGCGCACCAGCTTGTCGAGCGCCTCGCCATCCTTCTCGCGGATGCGCTGGGCGAGCCGCACTTCCTCGTCGCGATCGATCAGCGGATAGGCGCTGATGTCGCGAAGGTACTGATCCAGCGATCCTTCATCGAACGAGGACTTCTTGTGCGTTGTCACTGCCATACGGACGGCGGCTCCTGGGAGCGTCGAGCACCCCATCGCCAACTGGCGATCATGGCGCCGGGGATGACGATCTTAACCGAGCACGAAACGACGACCTAGCGGATGCGCTCGCCGAGACGGTCCCAGCGGATGTTGCTCATCCACGGGAACCGTCGCACCGAGCTGCGATCGTAGCTGTAGTAAATGAAGAGCGGTCGGCCCTTGACGAGGGAGTCGGGCACGAAGCCCCAGTAGCGGCTGTCGTACGAGTTGTCCCTGTTGTCTCCAAGGACGAAATAGCTCTTCTCAGGGACGACCAACGGCCCCCAGTTGTTTCGTGACGGATGGTATGGCACGCTCGCCGCCGCGGTCTTCACGAGGAAGTCGCGTTGCCAGCGGAAGTCTTCGCCCGACGGATCGGAGTTGGGCTCGGTGTGGACGACGTACTCCTCCACCACCTGCGCCCCGTTGAGGTAGAGCTGGCCGTCGAGCATGCGCAGGGTGTCGCCCGGAAGTCCGATCAATCGCTTCACGAAGTTCTTCGAGCGGTCGACGGGCCACTCGAAGACGATGATGTCGCCGCGCTCGGGCCGCTCGAAGGCGGGCAGATGCCGCCCGGTAAACGGCACCTCGGCACCGTACACGGCCTTGTTGACGAGCAGGAAATCGCCGACGAGGAGCGTGTGCTCCATGCTGCCGGTCGGAATCTTGAACGCCTCGACCGCGAAGCTGCGGATGAGGAGGAACAGGACGAAGGCGATCTGGAAGGACTTGGCCCACTCCCAGAAAAAGCGCCACTTCCGGCGCGGCCGATTCACCGCGCGCAGCGAATGCGCTCGCTGCTCGCTCGTGATTTCACCGCGGACGATGGTGGCGGAGAGGCGGTCGCTCATGCGCTGCTGGACGCCGGCGTATCGGGTTGGTTCAGGAATGATAGAGAGTAGTGCGACCGCTCGGCAAGGCGTTGCAAGGCGGCCCGAGCGGAGGCAGAAACCCGAACCGTGACCACCGTGTGCTGTCCGGCGGCACCAAGCCCCATCTCCTCGATGACTATGCCATCACGTTCGAGGTCACGACGCACGCGCGATCCCAGATCCGGTACCGAGCGCGCCGAGATGGCAGCCAAAATTGTTGACGCTTGGGACGGGCCGAGGCGACCGGCGGTCGGCTCCAGCGCGCCGAGCACGCGATCCACCGCCTCCTCGACAACGGAGCGAGCAATGCCGCTTCCGGCGAGCCGGTGAGTCACGCGCCGGGTGAGCTCGCGTCGGACATCGGCACTGGGCGCCTTCGCCATAGTCTCCAATTAAGAAGCGTCCCCAGGTGAATTCAAGTCGAATCGCGACAGCATCAATCGGGCGTGCCGAGATAGTTGTCGATCTGTGCCCGCTGGAGCGTACCGGAAAAATCGACGTAACCCACTTTTGTCTCCGAGTAAAACTCGTAGACCTCCCACCCACCCTCGCGATGACCGTTCCCCGTCTGCTTCACGCCGCCGAACGGCAGGTGCGCCTCGGCGCCGATCGTGGGCGCGTTGATGTAGGTGATACCGTTGTCCAGCTCGTTGAGTGCCCGGAAGGCGAGCTCGACGTCGCGCGTGTACAGCGATGACGACAGCCCGTACTTCACATCGTTGTTGACGCGGAATGCCTCGTCGGCGGTCTCCACACGCACCACCGAGAGCACCGGCCCGAAGATCTCCTCCTGCTCCAACCGCGATCCCGGCTCGACCCGCGAGAAGATCGTCGGCTCGTAGAAGTGGCCCTTCCTGAGCGCCGACGCGTCGGGACGCCGGCCACCGCACAGCAAGTCGGCCCCCTCCGCCTGACCGATGTCGACGTAGCGCTCCACCTTCGTGACGGCCGCCTCGCTGATCAGCGGTCCCACGTCGGTGTCCTTCTTTCTGCCATCGCCCAGCCTCATCGCGCGCGCCCGATCGACCAGCCGACTGAGAAAGTCATCGTGTACGCCGCTCTGGAGCAGCAGCCGACTGGTGGCCGTGCATCGCTGACCGGTGGTGCCGAACGCGCCCCACAGCACGCCCTCCATGGCCAGCTCGAGATCGCCGTCGTCGAGGACGATCATCGCGTTCTTGCCGCCCATCTCCAGCGAGAGCCGCTTGTGCATGCGGCCGCACACCTCGCCCACGATGCGACCGGTCTCGGTGGATCCCGTGAACGAGATCAGCGGGACGTCCGGATGCTCGACGATCGCCGCGCCCACCGTCTCCCCGACCCCGTGCACGAGCTGAACGACCTGCGGCGGCAGCCCCGCCTCCAGCAGCACCTCCACGAACACCGTGCCCGTGTGCGGCACATCCTCGGCGGGCTTGAACACCACCGCGTTTCCGCAGAGGAGCGCAGGGAAGATCTTCCAGGTGGGGATCGCCAGCGGAAAGTTGAACGGGGTGACGATCCCGGCGACGCCGATCGGACGCCGGTAGCTCATCGCCCACTTGTTGCGCAGCTCGCTGGGCACGGTGTGGCCGAAGAGACGCCGCCCCTCCGACGCCGCATAGTACGCCGTGTCGATGCCCTCCTGCACATCGCCGCGCGTCTCGGAGAGCGGCTTCCCCATCTCGCGCGTCATGAGCTCGGCGATCTCATCCTTGCGCCGGGTGAGGATGTCGCCCGCCCGGCGCAGCACGTCACCACGCTCAGGCGCGGGCGTGCGCCGCCAGCTGTCGAAGCCGCCCTTTGCCGACGCCACGGCACGATCAACGTCTTCCCGGTTCGAGAGCGGAAAGCGCCCGATGATGTCGGACGTGTCGGCGGGATTCACGTTGTCGAAGTACTCGCCGCTCGACGGAGCCACCCACGCGCCGCCGATGAAGTTCTTGAACGTTTTCATGATCTCGAATGAACGCGGTGCATCACTCGCACATCCAGGTTGTCGGGAAGCCGAGGTCGGGGCGCGCGTACCCGATGCGCGGCAGGATCTCGCGCGCGCCGAGGCCGATCGCCCAGGCGATGACCAGCAGCGACACCAGGTGCGTCTTCGCGGCGCGATGCCGCCAGGCGGCGACCGCGCTCCACACACCGGCACCGAGCGTGATGCCTAGAGCGCCTAGGTATATCGCCAGTCCCGCGCCGCAGCGCGATGCGTAGGGCCAGAAGAGCAGCCCAACACCGAGCCCGATCGCCAGCGCCAGGCGCGCGAAGACCCCGAACGCCTGACGCCGGCTCATCCTCGACGGCAGCGGAGCGCCGGCCGCGGGCGGCGGCGCCTTCGCGCCGGCTTTCGCCGGCGGCGTCGGCTTCAGCTCCTCGTCGGGGATCGAGTTGAGCTGCTTGTCGATCTTCGCGAGCTCCTTGTCCCAGTCGGTGGACATGGGGTCTCCTATCCGTTCTCTCGCGTGAGGGCGTAGCGTTCGATCTTCTTGTACAGGTTCGACCGCGGCATCTGGAGCAACCGGGCGGTCTCGCTGACGTTCCAGTCCGCCTCGCGCAGCTTGGCGAGCAGAAATGCGCGCTCGGCGGCGTCCTTGAACTCGTCGAAGGTCTTGCACTCCACCAGCGACCCGATACTCGTCTGCTCGACCGCACGGTTGCCGATCAGGCGATCCACGTCGGCCGCGGTGATGCGCGGGCCGGCCGACAGGATGAGCAGCCGCTCGATCGTGTTGCGCAGCTCGCGCACGTTGCCGGGCCAGTCGAACGCCGCGAGGCGGTCGACCGCGTCCTGCGCAAACACCCGCGGCGCCATCCCATCCTGCCCGGAGAGGAGCTGCGCGAAGTGCGCCACCAGGAGTGGAATGTCCTCCCGCCGGTCGCGCAGCGGCGGCACGGCGATCGGGACGACGTTGAGCCGATAGTACAAGTCGTCGCGAAAGTGCCCCGCCGCGATCTCCGCGGCGAGGTCCTTGTTGGTGGCCGAGACGACGCGAACGTCGACGGCGATCGGCTTCTGCCCGCCGATGCGGGTGACCACGCCATCCTCCAGCACACGCAGCACCTTGGCCTGCGCGGTGAGGCTCATGTCGCCCACCTCGTCGAGGAACAGCGTGCCGCCATTGGCCTGCTCGAACTTTCCGGCGCGGTCCTGCACGGCGCCGGTGAACGACCCTTTCATGTGGCCGAAGAGCTCGCTCTCGATGAGCTCGCTCGGAATGGCCGCGCAGTTCACCTCGACGAAGCGCGCCGGCGCGCGCGGCGACAGGCGGTGCAGCGCGCGGGCGACCAGCTCTTTTCCCGTACCGTTCTCGCCGGTGATGAGCACCCGCGCCGGCGTGGTCGCGACCTTCTCGATCTTCTCGATGAGCGAGCGAACGGCGTACGAGCGGCCGACGATCTCGTAGCGCGACTCGATCGTCTCGCGCAGGCTCTTGTTCTCCTCCTGGAGCACCGCGTGCTGGAGCGCGTTGCGCAGCGTGACGAGGATGCGATCGGTGTCGAGGGGCTTTTCGAGGAAGTCGTAGGCGCCGAGCTGCGTCGCTTCCACCGCCGTCTGGATCGTGCCGTGGCCGCTGATCATCACCACGATCGCGCCAGGATCGATCTGGCGAATGCGCTTGAGCGCCTCGAGACCGTCGACGCCGCCCATCTTCACATCCATGAACACGAGATGCGGCCGCCACTTCTCGAATTCGGCGATCGCGTCGACGGCGTTGGCGACGGTGCGCACCTCGTAGCCCTCGTACTCGAGGAGCTGACCCAGCGCGCCCCGGATTCCCTTCTCGTCGTCGGCGACGAGGATGCGATGACTCACGGCGCGCTCCGGTAGATCGTGATCTCGCCGCCAGCCAGGCGAACGCCCTCGATGTACGCGGGCACCTCCATGGGCAACGCGTCGCGCGCCACACCTTCGGGACGCGTGCCACGCTCCACCTCGCGGATGAGCCGCGGGATGAGCCGCGAGAGGTTGTGCCCGCCGATGTGCAGCGTCTGCATGCGATACTGCGCGAGCCCCGGCCGGATGAGCTCGAGCGTGCCCGCGAAGCGTACCTCGCTGCGCTCGGGCAGCATGCCGGCGAGGATCGTCGATTGCTCGGGACCGAGCATGGCGAGCAGGCGCTCGCTCGGCACGATCCCGCGAATGTGCAGCTGGCTGTCGATCACGGCGGCCATCACGTCCTGACCCGACGGCAGGAGTCGTCTCGTCGCTTCCTGGAAGATGTACGCCGCGAGATCGCCCGGTCCAACCGAAGTTTCTTGCGGCGCGCCCTGCTCTCCCAGACGACGAACCGCTCCGCGGGCGCGCGCGGCCCCTTCCTGTGTGAGGCGCTGCCACTCCGGTGCCGGCGGAGCAGCCTCCTCGATGCTGGCGCGTCGCTCACCGCGGATCCAGTCGAGGGCGTCGCGCCACGGGATCTGATCGCGCAGCACATATCCGGTCGCGGCGAGAATGAGCAGAATGAAGAGGCAACCCAACCAGCGCAGGCAACCCATCAGCTCACGCCCAGGCGCGCGGGTCCCACGATCCGATAGCGGGGGCCGGATGGCAGCAGCTCACTCGCCATGAGATCCACCGAATGGACGTCCAGGAGGCTCCTGTAGTCGATCGCGCGCGCCAAGCGCGCCAGCTCCGCCGCGGCATCGCGCGGCAGCTCGCGCCGCACGCGGGCCAGCGTCACATGCGGACGGAACGGACGCCCGTCCACCTCATACCCGAGATCGGAGAGCACGGTTTCCATGTCGTGGTGCAGCAGCTCCAGCTTGGGATCGTGCGTGATGCCCATCCATACGACCCGCGGCGCACGGAAGTTTGGAAACGCCCCTACACCGCCGAGGCTCAGGCGAAGCGGGGGCGAACGGCGTGCCACGCCTTCCAGCGCGGCGCGAAGCCCTTCCACTTCGGTATCGGGGCGCTCACCCAGAAACTTGAGGGTGACGTGCAAGCACTCCTCGGTGACCCAGGAGGCACCGGGCGCGGCGGCTCGCGCCCGGGCAGTGACGGTTCGAATCGTACCGCGCTCGACGGCCGGAAGATTAATGGCGATAAAGAGGCGCACCGTCCCCGTTGTCGTTCGGCAGCTCGAGCGCGAGGTGGGTAAAGCCGTGCGAGGAGGCGAGGCGGAAGGCGGAGTCGCGCACGTCGTCGTCCTCGAGGCTGACGTCGGCATCGAGCTTGAGGATGATGAGCGAGCCGCGCGCCTCGAGGGTGCCGGGGAGGCCGATGTCGGCCAGCGCGCGCTGCAGTCGCTCGAGGCTCACGCGGCGGTGATTCCTTCGAGGACGTTGAGCGAGCCGCTGCGGAATCCTCGCAGGTCGAGCGCCACGCGCGCAAACCCGGCACCGCGCACGGCGCGCGCCATGGCGCGCTGGCGCTCGGGGGCGAGCCACCCCCTGAGCTCCGCCGTCGTGAGCTCCACACGAGCGAGATCGCCGTGGTGCCTAACGCGAAGGTCGCCGGTCACGCCGAGTGCGCGCAGGGCCCGCTCGGCGCGCTCCACCTGCGCCAGCCGCGCCCGCGTCACGGGCGTGCCGTACGGCAGCCGCGAGGACAGGCACGGCGACGACGGCTGCGACCAGGTGGGGATGCCACGCTCGCGCGAGAGCAGGCGGATCTCCGCCTTGCCGAGTCCCACCTCGGCAAGGGGAGACTTCACCTCGTGATCGCGCGCCGCCTGCCCTCCCGGCCGATAGTCGCCGAGGTCATCGGCGTTGGTGCCGTCGGCGATGGCGGCGATGCCGCGCTCCCGCGCGATGGCGCCGAGGCGCGACCAGAGCTCGGTCTTGCAGAAGTAGCAGCGATTGGCGGGATTGGCGGCGTAGCGTGGATCGTCCATCTCCCGCGTGTCGACCTCGAGCACGCGGAGCCCGAACCGCGCGGCCACGGTGCGCGCGGTTTCCCACTGCTCGGCCGGATACGACTCGCTGCGGCCGATGACGGCCAGCACGCGCTCGGGGCCGAGCGTACCCACCGCGACGCACGCCAGGTACGCGGAATCCACGCCGCCACTGAAGCCCACGAGCAGCGACGGCTGAGCCTGTAGCCAGCGCACGAGCGCTCCTTCCTTCTCGCGCGCGCCGGCCAGCACCGATTCGGCGAGCAAGTCCGCCATGACGGGTAACGTAGCCCCAACGGGCGGTTGGTGAAAGGCGGTCGGGACGAGTTGTCTGGACCGAGGGGACCGCGAGGAACAGGTGTGGAATCGAATGCGTAGGCGCGCCCACCGCGCAATAGCCCATCCGCTCCCAATGTCGGTGTGTACAAGGTACAACTTGTACGTGCGCGGCTCGTCACGTCCTCGGCGCCGTCGCCGGCCGGGACACATCGATCGGCCGATAGCGCAACGCCTCCGCCACGTGCGGCTCGCGGATCTCGTCGCTTTCGTCGAGATCGGCGATCGTCCGCGCCACGCGCAGCACCCGGTGGTAGCCTCGGGCGGTGAGATCGAGCCGCTCGGCCGCGCTCGCCAGGAGGTCGCGGGCCGCCGCCACGAGACCGCCGTGTACGCTCAGCCAGCGCCCGGAGAGGTGCGCGTTGCAGTACACGCCCGGCATGCGCGCGCAGCGACAGCGCTGCCTGACGCGGGCTCGTTCCACGCGCTCGCGGATCGTCGCCGAGCGCTCCCCTTCCCGGCCGCCGGCGAGCGCGCCTAACGCGACGGCGCCCACGTGGACGTGCAGGTCGATGCGGTCGGTGAGCGGGCCCGAGAGTCGGGCCCGGTAGCGCGCAATATCGGTGGCCGTACAGGAACACCGGCACGGGTCGCCGGCGTATCCGCAGGGACACGCATTCATGGCCCCTACGAGAGAGAACCGCGCCGGATACGCGATCGCCCGGGCGGCGCGGGCGATCACGACGCGACCGTCTTCCATGGGCTGCCTGAGCGACTCGATCACGTGCCGGCGGAACTCCAGCAGCTCGTCGAGAAAGAGCACACCGTGGTGCGCGAGGCTCACCTCTCCGGGGCGCGGCAGCTTTCCGCCGCCGATGAGCCCCGCGTCGGAGATCGAGTGGTGGGGTGCCCGGAAGGGGCGCGACGCGACGAGCGGCTGGCCCGGCGGGAGGAGCCCGGCAACCGAATGGATGGCCGTGCACTCCAGCGCCTCCTCCTCGGTGAGGGCCGGGAGGATGCCCGGCAGCCGCCTGGCGAGCATCGTTTTCCCAGAGCCGGGCGGCCCGATCATCACGACGGCGTGTCCGCCGGCAGCCGCGACCTCGAGCGCCCGCTTGGCGGCCTCTTGCCCCACGACGTCCCCAAAATCTTCACGCGGCGGCGTCGGATCCACCGCGTCGCAGTCGACGTGCGCGGGCGGCAGCGCGCCGGCCTGAAACTGCGCCACCAGCTCGCGCAGCGTACGCGGCGCTGCCAGACGCACCGAGCTCACCAGCGCCGCCTCGGCCACGTTGGCGGGCGGCAGGACGAGCACGTGCCCGTTCAGGCGCGAGACCCGGCGTGACACCGAGATGACACCGGGCACCGCACGCAGCGAGCCGTCGAGGCCCAGCTCCCCCACCACCACGAGCTCGCGCAACGACTCGGCCGCGATCTGTCCCGTACAGGTCAGGATGCCTAACGCGATGGGCAGATCGAACGCCGATCCCTCCTTGCGAACGTCGGCCGGGGCGAGATTCACCGTGATCCGGCGCGGTGGCAACCGAAAGCCGCTGTTGACGAGCGCTGCCACCACGCGCTCGCGGCTTTCCTTCACCGCGCCCGCGGGAAGCCCGACGACGGTGAACTGCGGCAGACCGGCAGCCGCGTCGACTTCGACGGTGACATCGTAGGCGTCGATGCCGAGCACGGCAGCCGAGCGCACGGCGGCGAGCATGGGACAAGATCGCCGTCGTGCGAGCAGGCGCGGGCATCGTCCCACTTCAGGGCGAACCCGAACGCGAGGGGGATGAACGTGCAACAGGCGCGGCCTGCCGGTCCGCGCCTGCTGCTCGATTGTCGTTCACACTCTTTCCGTACGAGCGTGAACCGAAGGGGCGAGGGGCACACTGCTCCGGTGTGCTTTTTTCATCTGGGCGTCAGCCCGGCCGCAAGATCGGCACACCCTCGTCCCGCACGCAGTGGGCAGTCACTCCGACGAACCTGGTACGAGATCACAGGGCGCGTGTTCGTCGAGGCATCCTGTCCGTTCTCTTTGGGAATCCGGTTTTTCGAGCAGTCCTCCGAGAAACAGTTCGTGCCGTGCGCCCCGCGGAAACCCGCTGCATACCGCGTGCCCGTCCTCACTCACCGCTTATCGGTCAGCGCATCCACCTCCCGCTTCAGGTCCGCCGACACGCGGGAAAAGTCGTCGACGGTGATCGCGCGCACCCACGCCGCCCGGACGGGCTTCAGCACGGCCGAGTAGCTCATGCCGCTATCGAACTCCTCCTCGTCCATCGTGACGAAGAGCGCCGACACGGCCGCGAGCGCCACGCCGCCGATGACCGCGGCACGCCAGCGACGGCGACGCGCCATGCTCGACGCGAGCGCGAGGTGGCCAGCGACGAGCGCCACGACCAACGCCGTGCCGCCGACGACCTGGAGGACACTCTGCACAGCCGCCTGCGGGAAAAAGAACGCCAGCCACTCGGACACGGCACTCTGAATCACCAACACCATCACGATCGTCTGTGCCAGCGCCAGGTGCGCGAGGAAGCTGGCGCGCTGTACGATCATGCGGCTCGCCAGCGCCCAGAGGCCGCTCCATGTCGCGAGCGCGACCGCGATGGCGATCGTGGCGCCCATGGCGGTCGCCAGACTCATCCGCTCGAAGCTGGACAGATAGGTGTTGAGCGTGAGCACGGCCAGCGACGTGGCCGTCAGCAGCAGTGCGACTCTGCGCGACCGCAGGTAGCGGAGCAGTCCCGGAGCCGGCGGGCCGTCCACGAGCGTCGGAGCGACGGACTGGCTGCCGTCGCAGATGCGCAGTGTGGTGCGCCCGACGCGAATCGTGGCGCCGGAGCGCAGGAGCACCCGATCCATTCGCCCGTGCTGTCCCGCCAGCCGCATCCCGTTCACGCTCGCCAGATCCTCGGCGACGAGCTGCCCCGCTTCGTCCATCGACAGCCGGACGTGCCGGGGGCAGACGAACGGATCGTCGAGCATGACATCGTTGTCGTAGCCGCGGCCGATCGTGGCCGGGAGCGCGGCCACGCGTGTCCGGCTGCGCACCCCGCCACGCTGGTCGAGCGTCTCGACGATGATCAGCGGTGCCATGCGATGCTCTCCAGGTAGCGCTTGGACAGCGTCTGGATGTTCTCGAAGCTCACCCCCGACAGCGTGAGCGTCGTCACGACACCGGTGGTGCCACCCCCCAGCGCCGCGGCCTTCAGCACGGCATCGTACAGCCCGTCGAGCTTGCGGTACCGGCGCACGCAGAGTACGGTGCGCAGCCGCATCGTGGGCACGCGCACGTTGCGTGTCTCGCAGCGGAACTCGGTGACCGCGGCGCTGCTCGCCGCGGACAGCTCTCCGCCCCACTGGAAGTTGCTGGTGTAGAGCGAGAAGAACTGCAGCGGGTTCAACTCCTCCGTCGACAGGAGGCGGTGATCCAGCTCCACGATTCCCGACCAGTGCTCGCCGGAGATGAAGACGTGGTCGTCGGTCGAGCAGTAGTGGTCCACGATCTCGTACGGCTGTTCCTCGTTGCGCGTGGCATCGCCCCAGCATCGAAAGAAGGGAGCGGGCTCCGTGGGAAGCACGAATTGCCCGAGTCGCACCGTCGGACTCGCCTCACCGAAGATCCCTGCCAGATACACGTCCTGATTGTCGCGAATCTGTCTCGCGACCTCGCCGAGCAGGCTGTCCGATCGCGAGAACTCGGGGGCCAGCACGGTGGCGAGCAGCCGCGCCGCGCGCTCGGCGGGTACCAGGAAGCTCAC
The DNA here is from genome assembly GCA_035249955.1 of Gemmatimonadaceae bacterium. Taxonomy (GTDB): domain Bacteria; phylum Gemmatimonadota; class Gemmatimonadetes; order Gemmatimonadales; family Gemmatimonadaceae; genus DATFFQ01. Next base: position 3,548 of record DATFFQ010000019.1, on the reverse strand, counting down.
CTGATTGCCGGCGGTCGACACGTTGACGCCCACCACGCGCCCCGCCGGCGAGAGCGTCGGCCCGCCACTCATGCCCGGATTGAGCGAGCCGGTGAAGTGAATCTTCGGGTACAGCGTGTGTCGCAGGTGGCCGTTGTAGGTCCCTTCCACGATGCTGAGTCCGAGGTCTCGCGGATGGCCTAACGAGTACAGGCGCTCGCCATGGGTCGGCTCGGAAGCGGTCAGCTCGAAGTACTTCGCCGGGCGCAGCTCGCTGGCCAGCACCGCGAGGTCGTGGATGACGTCCACACCCAGGATGGAGACGCGATGCGTCTCGCCACCGCGCGTGATCACTTCGGCTCGATATCGATCCGGCTCGTGGACGAGCTTGGCGACGACGTGATAGTTGGTGACGATGTGTCCGCGCGCGGTCACGAAGAACCCGGAGCCGAGCTCGGCGCGCGCGGACGCGTCGGTTTCGACCACCTGCACTTTCACGACCTGGTCGGCGTACTGCCGAAACACGTCCGCGGTACCGGCCGGTCCGGCCTGCGCCGAGGCGATGGCTGCGGCGGAGGACACGAAGACAGCGGAGAACAGCGCGGCGAGCGACGGGCGTCGACAGCTGATCATGAATCGGGCGTGGGTAACGGACGAACGGGACGTGCGGCAGGGCGGGAGTGCGGGGGCTTTCACGATACCAGCCCGCGACCGCCGGCGCAAATACCCGGAGGGTGAAGGACGAGGGAGTTGGCGGGGGCCTGGTCCGTGATGTGGGTGACGAGAGTGGAGTGAGTGAGCACGACCAGGGTGAGGAGCATGACGTAGGTGATGGGTCCATCACCCTAACTTCATACGCCTCACCCAGGCCGTGGTCACTCACCCCGCTCTCGTCACCCCATCACGCACCCAGCCGACTACTTCGGCGCCTCCAGCGAGGCCTGAAGCACCTTGGCGATCCGGTCGGACGACTCGGACAGGTGGGCTCGCGTGTACGTGTTCAGCGACGCGCCCGCGCCGAGGCGCGCATCGAGGCGCCGCTTGAGGTCGATGAGCTGGTAGCGGGCCACCGAGCGCGCATCCGCCGGGAGCCGCTCGAGGTTGCCAACCAGCATCTCGCTCACACGATCCACGTACGCGCGCTGCAAGTCGCGCCGGATCGACGGAACATTGCGTGGCGCCGTCCACACTTCGCTCCACACCGAGCTCGTGAGCTCGCGCATGAGCTCCGGGATCGTGAGCACCTGGGCGCTCCCGAACTTGAGCTCGGCATCGCGGATGCGCGCGAAGACGAAGGGTTGTGTGATCTGGGTGAGCAGCGCCCGCTGGGCACCAAGGATCGCCTCGTGCAACGGATAGTCGAGCCGTCCGTTGAACGTGACGTTCTCTCCCCAGTGGGTCCACCGGTTGGCGCCCAGCTGCCCCAGCACAGCCTGCGGCACGGCGAAGGCATCCTCATCGAACGCCGCGTCCTTGAGGAAGGCCAGCGCCTCGAGCTGCTTGGCCTTCGGCACGGGCACGAACGGCGCCCGGGCATCGGGATCGCCCACGTGGTCGCGGTAGATGTTCTGACCGCCGATGTACTTCACGCTGGCCGCCACCGCCTGCACGTACTGCCCCATCAGCGTGTTGAAGGCGCTCGTGAGCCGCGCATAACGAGAGTTGTCGGCCAGCACGTTCTCGGGCAGGCGCGGGAAGAGACCGCGGATGAGGTCGGTCCGCTCCTTGGCCCACGCCAGCGGATCGCTCCCCAGGTCCCAGATGTTGACCGACGGGTCCATCGCGCCGGCGCCGCCGACGTCGAGATCGGAGGCGAACGCATGGCCGGGCTTCGCGCCTTCGCGCGCGATGGCCTTGGCGCGCTCGGCGTCGGCCGTGTAGCCGTACGAGATGACCCAGACATCCGAGGTGCCGACCACCGTGTTGTAGAACTGCGCCTCGGGCATGCCGAGCTGGGCCAGGTTCACGCTCGGATATTCCATCACCGAGCTGAACACGCCGTGCTCCTTCGTCCACGACGGATCGCGCAGCTTGTCGACCGGCGTGTCGGTGGAGGAGCGGAAGTTGTGCTGCAGGCCGAGCGAGTGACCCACCTCGTGCGCGGTCGACCAGATGAGCGCCTGCCCCACGAACTCGAGCGGCACCGGATCGTTGGGTCCGATCGTGCCGCCGGCCGCGAGCACGGCGCGCAGCAGCGTGCCCTGCGCCTCGAGCTCGGCGCTCATCATGGGATGCTCCCCGCCACTGGTCAGCGCGGCCATCGCCTCGGGCGACGTGCCGAACATCGCCTCCACCGCGGCGGCCGGACTCACGAGCGAGCGCCAGGAGTTCCGGAAGCCCTGGATGAAGTTGGCCTCGAACAGAATGTCGGCGTCGAGGATCTCGCCGGTGCGCGGATCGACCATCGACGGTCCGATCGCGCCATAGCCCGGCTGGTCCGATGCGTTCCACCGAATGGTCGCGTACCGGATGTCTTCCGCATCCACGCTGTCAGGCAGGATCTCGGCGCGAATGGCGTTCTTCCATCCCGCTGCCTCGAAGGCGCGATTCCACACCTCGACGCCCTGCTTCACGTACGGCCGATACTCCTCGGGCACCGTACGATCGATGTAGTAGATGATCGGCTTCTTCGGCTCCCACAGGCTGCCCACCTGCGTGCCGGGCTCGAGCCGCCACCGGTTCACGTAGCGCACGAAGAACGTCTCGTCGTCCTGACTGAAGTCCTTGTGCACCGTCATGAAATACCCCATGCGGTCGTCGGCGACCCGCGGCGTCATCGGCTGCTCGGGCAGCTGAGCGAACGTGTAGTGGATACTGAGCGGGATGTAGCGGCTGTCGGGCACCGAGTTGATGTCGATCGGCTCGCCGGGCGTGAAGGTGAGCTTCGCGCGGAAGTTCACGTTGCGCGGGAATCCCTTCACCGACTCGACGTAGCTGCGATTCCGGTCGACCGTGGCGCGTCCCGGAGCGCCAGGACGCGGCGCGACGGCGTTGCGGACGCGCGCGCCGACGTCGGACAAGTCGGACACCAGCCAGTCGTGGATGTCGATGAGCACCGCCGAATCGGGACGAACCGACTCGATGCGCGCCGACTCCAGCACCGAGCTCCCGAACGTGAGCTGCACCGTCTGCTCGGCCGGCGTGCCGGGGGCTCCCCGGAACCGGTGCGGCCGCTGCACGAGGTACACTTTGTCGCCGTAGCGCTCGAGCGCGACCAGACTGCCCTCGAAGATGTTGAGCATGGTTCCGCCGAAGAGATTCCGCGCGCCGATGCCCTGCGCGATCTCGAACGTCAGCAGGAAATCCTTGCCCAGCCGTGCTTCGGGGATGGCCAGGTAGACGTGGCCGTCCTTCTTTTGATAGGTGTCGAAGAAGCCCTCGCGCGCGACGGCATCCTTGGTGAGCTCCTTGAAGTCCTTGAGCCCCGTGGCCGCGCGCGCTCCCTGCGCCTGCTGCGCCGCACCGGCCGGTTGCGGGCCGGCCGCGGGTGCCGCTGGCTGAGGGGACGACGGTGGATTCTGGGTCGCTGCCGGCGCGCAGGCGAGCGCCCCCAGCGCGACAGCGCAAAG
>DATFFQ010000018.1:0-4616 GCA_035249955.1 Gemmatimonadaceae bacterium | reverse complement strand
GAGGCGGCGCCGTCGCGCCGCGGCATTCGCATCCAGCACGCGGCGCTTCGAGACACGGGAGCGCGCGCGCTCTTGCCGTCGGTGCGCGGCGCGATCGCGTCATCCATCGACCGCAACTTTCGTGGCGACGCTCCGCTCGCGCGCGCCCTCCTCATCGCCGATCAGCGCTCCATCGACCCGGCCATGCGCGATCGCTTCGCTGCCGCCGGCCTCGTGCACATGCTCTCGATCTCCGGGCTGCACGTGGCGCTCATCGCCGCTGCCGTGCAGCTCCTCTGCCTCGCCCTCCGGCTCTCGCGGCGGGCAGCCACGGTCGCGACGATCGCCACCACCGCCGTCTACATCGCGATCATCGGAGCCCCCGCACCGGCACTGCGCTCCGGCGTCATGCTCGCCGTGGGTGCCCTGGCCTGGTTCCTTCAGCGTCCCACGTCCCCGTGGTCGGCGCTGGCGGTCGGCGCCGCCGCGCCGCTGATCGACCCGCACCGCGTACTCGACCTCGGCTACCAGCTCAGTGTCGCGGGGATGGCGGGACTCATCGCCAGCGGCGCGCTCATGCGCCGCTGGATCGCGCCCCGCCTCGCGGGCTGGCGCGCGCACGCCGTTGCGATCGCCCTGGCGTCGATCGTCACGACGCTGGTGACAGCGCCCCTCGTCGCGTGGAGCTTCGGACGGCTGAGTCTCGTCGCGCCGCTCACCAACATTGTCGCCACGCCCGTTGTCGCGGCGGCGCAGCCGGCGCTCTTCCTGGCGATGCTCGGCGCGCCGGTGCCATCCGTGGCGCGCTTCGTCGCCGACGCCGTGCACCCCGCGCTCGCCACGCTCGATGCCATTGCGTCGCTCGGCGCGTCGCTCCCGTACGCGTCGATCTCGATCGCGCCCACACGAATCGGCGCGGTGCTGGCCGGGGCGGCCACGATCGGACTGCTCGCCGCGTGCGTGAGCTATTTCCCCATGCGCGCCCTGCTGTTCACACTCGCGTCGCTCACGGCGGCCACCTGGGTGCCGCTGGCACCGCAGCGCTCGGGGCAGATCGAGCTGCACATGATCGACGTCGGCCAGGGTGACGCACTCGCCCTGCGCACGCCACGCGGCCGGTGGATCCTGTTCGATGCGGGGCGCGGATGGCGCGGCAGCGATGCCGGACGAAGTGTCATCATCCCCTACGTGCGGGCGCGTGGTGGTGACGTGCTCGCATTCGTGCTGTCACATCCGCACACCGATCATGCGGGGGGCGCGGCGTCGATCGTCACGGCGCTCAGGCCGCTCAGCTACTGGGACGGCGCCTACGCCGGCGCGAGCGCGAGCTATCGCGCCTCGTTGGTTGCGGCCGAGCGTCGGGCGGTGGCGTGGCGACGAGCACGCCCCGGCGATTCCCTGGTGGCCGACGGCGTCGTCGTTCGATTCCTGGCGCCCGACTCGGCGTGGCTGGTCGGGCTGGACGATCCCAACGAGGCCAGCGTGGTATCGCTGGTGCGCTACGGCAGTGTGCGTTTCCTGCTCGTCGGCGATGCCGAACGTGGAGAGGAGCAGTGGCTGCTCCAGCGCCAGCCGGCACTGCTCCGCGCCGACGTACTCAAGGTCGGACACCACGGCAGCTCGACCAGCACCACCGCTGGATTCCTCGCCGCCGTTCGACCTCGCGTCGCCCTGGTCTCGGTGGGAGCAGGGAACAACTATCATCATCCCAGTCCAGCGGTGATGCGCGCGCTCGCCGCCTCCGGCGCCGCCGTGCTCCGCACCGACCGCCACGGCAGCGTCGTGGTGCGCAGCGATGGTCGTGCGCTGTGGGTAGATTCCGGGGGCGACAGCTGGCGGATCTCACCGTGATCATTTCGGCGCTATTCGGTCGTGCGGAGCGACTCCCGGACGCGGTGCTGGCGCGGTATCCGGAGCTGACCCACGCTCGATTCCGGCGTGGCGGGCTCCCCGCGCGCATCGGCGGGTGGGCGCTCGGACAGCCCAGCGTCGCCGCCATCACGTTGTGGCGCACGGTGTTCCTGGCGCCGCACACGCGGCTCGATCCGGAATTGCTCTTGCACGAACTGCGGCACGTTCACCAGTTTCAAGCAAGCCTCTCCTTTCCCGTCCGGTACCTGTGGGAAAGCCTGCGCCGCGGGTATCGCGACAACCGATTCGAGCTCGACGCTCGCTCCTTCGCCCGAGAGCGGTTGCGAGAGGAGCCTTCAGACATTCGCCGAGGAGACCGTTGACCGTGGTTCTTCACACTCCCACGTCGGTCGTGACGATCGATCGGTTCATCATCGAGCAGGAGCGCCTGCACCCGGAAGCGACCGGCGAGCTGTCGGGGCTGCTCTACGACCTGGCGCTGGCGGCGAAGATGATCGCCAACAAGGTGCGCAGCGCCGGTCTGGCCGACATCCTGGGCTCCGCCGACTCGGAGAACGTGCAGGGCGAAGTCCAGCAAAAGCTCGACGTGCTGGCCAACGAGATCGTGATCAAGGCCATGGATCATGGTGGACGGCTCTGTGCGATGGCATCCGAGGAGGAGCCTGATCTCATTCAAATTCCCGACGGGTTCAAGTGCGGGAAGTACGTGCTGCTCTTCGATCCGCTGGACGGATCCTCGAACATCGACGTGAACGTTCCCGTCGGTACGATCTTCTCCGTCGTGCGGAAGATCACGCGCAGCACGCGCGGCGAAATGGAGGATGTGCTGCAGCCCGGTCGCCGGCAGGTGGCGGCCGGCTACGTGATCTACGGTTCGAGCACGATGCTGGTGTACACCACCGGCCAGGGCGTGCACGGCTTCACGCTGGACCCGTCGATCGGAGAGTTCCTCCTCTCGCATCCGAACATCCGCATCCCGAGCGCCGGTCGCTATCTGTCGGTCAACGACTCGTACGAGCAGCAGTGGGACGACGGAGTGCGGAGCCTCATGCGCCGCTATCGCGGCCTCGAGGGCGACCGCAAGCCGCTCAACGTGCGCTACGTGGGCTCGCTCGTCGCCGATTTCCATCGCAACCTGCTCGGCGGCGGTGTGTTTTGCTATCCGGCCAGCACCAAGAGCCCGAAGGGAAAGCTGCGCCTGCTGTACGAGGCGAGTCCGCTGGCGTTCGTCGTGGAGCAGGCGGGCGGCGCCGCCACCGATGGCCGGCAGCGCATCATGGACATCCATCCCACCGAGCTGCACCAGCGCACGCCGCTCTACATCGGGAGCAAGGAAGAGGTCGAGCTGGCACAGGCGACCCTCGCCGGACGACTCACCCTCGTCGGCGCTTGAGCACGAAGCCTGACGAACATCGCGAGACGCCGTCCGGCATTCCCGTAGCGCCAATCTACCGCCCCGGCGACGGGGCGGTCGACTATGCGGCCGATCTGGGAGACCCCGGCACCTTCCCGTTCACGCGCGGCGTTCAGCCGTCGATGTATCGCGGCCGCCTGTGGACCATGCGGCAATACGCCGGCTTCGGTACCGCACAGGAGACCAACGCTCGCTTCCGCCTCCTGCTGCAGGGTGGGCAGACCGGGCTCTCCGTCGCGTTCGACCTGCCGACGCAGATGGGCCTCGACTCCGACTCGCCGCGTGCCCTCGGCGAGGTCGGACGCGTGGGCGTGGCCATCGACACCGTCGAGGACATGCACCTGCTGCTCGACCAGATCCCGCTCGACACGGTGTCGACGTCGATGACGATCAATGCCACGGCGGCGACGCTGCTCGCCATGTACATCGTCGTGGCCGAAGAGCGCGGACTGAGTCGACGCACGCTCAGCGGAACGATTCAGAACGACATCCTCAAGGAGTACATCGCCCGCGGCACCTACATCTATCCGCCGGGCCCGAGCCTCGCCCTCATCACCGACATCTTCCGGTTCTGCGCCGACGAGGTCCCGCAGTGGAATCCGATCTCCATCTCCGGCTACCACATCAGGGAGGCGGGCGCCACCGCGGTACAGGAGCTGGCGTTCACGTTCGCGAATACCGTGGAATACGTCGCGCGCGCGGTTGCCGCGGGACTCGCCGTTGACGGCTTCGCGCCGCGACTCTCGTTCTTCTTTGCCGCGCACAACGATCTCTTGGAGGAGATCGCGAAGTTCCGCGCCGCCCGTCGCCTCTATGCGCGACTCATGCGCGAGCGCTTCGGCGCATCCGACGCGAGCTGCCGCCTTCGCTTCCATACGCAGACGGGCGGCGTGACGCTCACGGCGCAGCAGGCGCTCAACAACGTGGTTCGCGTCACCGTGCAATCGCTGGCTGCCGTGCTGGGCGGCACGCAATCGCTGCACACCAACGGCTACGATGAAGCGCTGTCACTCCCGTCGGAGGAAGCGGCCATGCTCGCCCTGCGCACGCAGCAGATCGTGGCCTTCGAGTCGGGTGTGCCGTCGACCGCCGATCCGCTGGCTGGCAGCTACTACGTGGAGCACCTCACGTCCGAGCTGGAGCGGCGCGCGAGCGAGCTGCTCGGTCGCGTCGACGCGCTCGGCGGCGCCGAGCGCGCCATCGCCGCGGGCTTCTTCCAGGATGAGATCGCGCGCAGCGCGTACGAGCATCAGCTGCGCGTCGAGCGCGGGGAGGTGGTGGTGGTGGGAGTGAACCGCTTCGCCGATGCCGCCGAGCCGCCACCGATCCCGCTCCCGGACTACTCGCAGCT
>DATFFQ010000017.1:0-12130 GCA_035249955.1 Gemmatimonadaceae bacterium | reverse complement strand
GCACGCCACGAGCGAGTGGGTGCACTTCCTGGATGCGGACGACTGGGTGGTGCCGAGCTTCTTCGAGCAGGTGAGCGCGGCGATCGCCGGTGCCGATCAGGCGGTCGACCTCGTGTACAGCGGCGGTCGGCGCTTCACCAGCGATGGCCGGTGGGCGCAGGACATCTACACGCCCGAGCCCGGCGACCTCTTCTCGATCTTCGCCCGATTCAACGGCTTCACGACGAGCGCGTGCGTGGTGCGGCGATCGCTGGTGCTCGAGGTGGGCGGCTTCGATCCCGATCTGCGCACCTGTCAGGACTGGGACGTGTGGCAGCGCGTGACGCGGGCCACCGATCGCGTGGTGCGCATCCAGTCGCCGCTGGCGCAGTACCGGTTACGCGCCGGCTCGGCGTCGATGAACGGGGAGCAGCTCCTGGTCAACGGCCTCCGCGTGATCGAGCGCGGTCACGCTCCCGACCCGCGGGTGCCGAGTCCGCTCGCGCGCTACGCCGAAGGCGCGCCGCGCTCGCAGCTGGCACGCGCGAAGCTCGACTTTCTGTGCTGGGCCGCCGGTCTCACGCTTGGTGCCGGCCGGCAGGCGACCCCACTGCTCTCGACCCTTGGCGAGCTCACGGTGGACGCAGGCGACATCGACGTGCGCATGGTGGCCCAGAACATCCTCCACGCCGCAACGCTCACCACCGCCGATCCCGCGGCGACGCTGGCGCCGGTGTGGGACGATCTCGAGGTGCGGATCAGGGCGTTTCTGGCGGGACTCGAGGAGAAGATCGGCTTACCGGGATTCTGCTCAGAGAGTTTTGCGGTGCTGGAGAAGAGGGCGAAAGGACAGGCGAATGCCGATGAGGCGGCTGTGAGAGTGACGTCATGACCTCGATCCAACGCCGCGCTGGTCTCCGGGGACAGAGTGGCGCCAACCTGCCTCGCGGTAATCGCCTAACGCGGCGGGTCAGGGCCGAGGACTTCCTCTCGCTTTCCGAGACAGATGATGCCGCCATCGATCGTGATGCGGTACACGAAGGCATTCGTTACGACGAGCTCTGGCGTGCGCGGTGTCCGCATGAGAACGGTGAAGACGTCCGTGTCTTCAGGAACATCGTCCAGAATCGCGATGTGATAGGATCTCTCCACCTCCACCTGCCCGTCAGCCGGCGTTCGGTACTCGACAATCCCCTTGTGCATCCGGCGGCGCGCTCGAAGGTGGCGCCCATCCTCGCTCACCAGAAATCGCTCGTCGCCACCTAACGGCCAGACTCCGTGCTCGACCTGGGCGGGATCCGCTTCAGCATTCGGGAGTAAACATGAGACTTGGGCGCACTTGCATTGCCATGTCTGGCCGCAGTCCGATCGCACCATGATCCGAGCTCGAGCCATCCCCTTGATGTCGCTGCTCGTGCTCACTGCGTGTGCTTCGAGCGGCCGCTCCGAGGAGTTCCAGTTTCAGGTCGAGAAGTCGCCGCTTCCGTACCAGTACAATCCGGCACCGGTGTATCCGGCGGAGCTCGACAGTCTTCAGATCAGTGGCAAGGTAGTCGTGCAGTTCACGGTGACGCAGCAGGGGCGGATCGACTTCAACACGTTTCGCGTGCTCGAGTCAACGCATGAGCTGTTCACCCACGCCGTCCGCGCGGCGCTACAACGCTGGCGCTTCTATCCTGCCGAAGTAGGCGACCGCCGAGTGGCGGCGATTGCCACGCTGCCGTTCACGTTCGTCCCGCCCTCCGTGGAGGCGTTGCGCGGGCAGGCGGTCCTGCCGGTAGGGACGGTCGTGAATCTCGTGACCGAGGCCGAAACATGCACGGGCGGTGCGATCCGACCGTGGCGGACGCTGGCGGTCACTACCCGTGATACGCTCAGGACACCCACAATCGCGATCCCGGCCGGCACGCCAGGTAGTGTCGAGGTGACGAGCGTGACCAGGGACCGGAACGAGCCCGAAAAGATCAGGCTCTCGTTCGGCACGAGTCGACTTCATTTCCAGAACACGCATCTCTATCTGGTCGGGGCAGTGAGTGCTGCGGACATCGCACCCCGTGGCGCCCTGACAGCAGCCGATCGTCAGTTCTGCATACCTGAGGGCGGCCTGATAACGGTTCACCTCACAGAGCCGCTTCAGGTGTGGCCGCCATGATCACCGCAGATAGCGAAGCGATGTGCAGGACAGAAACATTCACTGGAGTACGCCTCCCGGTTGGGCAACTGGACACTGGTGACTGGGAAGGGAGACGAAATGAGCGCCACGTTGCTGGATTTTAGGAGGCCCCATCTCCTGCGGAATGAGGCGGCGTACGAGTCCGCACTGGCCGAGGCGGAGCGATTAATGCGCAGCAAGCCTCGGAAGGGGCTCCGAGGCCGATGAACCGTATTGTTCTTGCTGCTTCTGATTGGAGCGTACGAGGACAAGCATTATCCCATGGACGAGGCAGTGCGCCCGCAGGACGTCGTCGAGTTCATGCTCGAGCAGCAGAACATGAGCCGCGGAGAGCTAGCTGCCATCCTGGGTGGTCGGAGCCGACCATCCGATTTCATGAATGGGAAGCGGTCGCTTTCGATGGACCAGGTTCAGAAGCTGCGCGAGCGGTTTCGCGTGTCGGCGGACCTGCTGATCGGTAGTGTGGAGGCACCGAAGCGCAAGAACGCGAGACCGGCGCGACGACGCTAGCGGGTAGTCATGGTCCCAACCGATCCTCTCTAGGCCCGCTTTCGCACTTGCTTCGGCGCGGCACGCATGGAGCCGCGTCGCGATGATGCGGGCTGCTTGCGTGCAGATGGCTTCACGCTCATCGAACCGAGTACGACCTGCGGATGCTTCGCCGCGATCTCGAGGAGTCTGGCGGCAGCACCAGATGGCTTGCCCTTGCTCTTTGGCTGTTCCCATGCGCGCACGGCGGGCGCGCTCACGTTGAGGAGCTTGGCCATCACCGCCTGCGATACGCCGAGTTGCTCGCGCACCTGATAGACCTTGCTCGATGTGAACTGCGGTGGCGGGATCACGTCCACCTTGCGCGCGGTCATCGGCATGCTGTACATGCGGGCCGGTGCGCGCTTCCCCTGCGCGATCTCCACCGCTTCCTGCACGCTCGCGATCAGTATCGCCTCAATGTCGCGTGCCGGCTTCTGCTTCGTCCCAGTCGTCCTAGCCATGTCGGTGCTCCTCCTGAATCAGCGCGATCCCAGCGCGGATGATCCGTTTCCCCGCTTCAGTCAAGGTGTCCGCCTCTCCCTTCTGATAGGCGACGAAGAGGTAAATCCGTGAGGCACTGGGCGCGTAGTAGTAGATGACCCGCGCGCCACCGCGTTTGCCTTTGCCCTTCGCCCCGACGCGGAGCTTCCGTGCCCCACCCGTCCCCGGGATGAGGCGCCCGGCTTCGGGGTTCGAACGGAGCGCGTCCTGCGCGGCCCGCAACTCATCGTCGGTGAGGTCACTGGCCATCTCAGTGAACAGAGACGTCTCGACAAAGCTGAGCTGCATCAAACAAAGTATACTATCAAGTAGTATACTTTGTCAACAGGCACAGCGGTGCCGAATGACGCGACCACCCGATCACTCGTGGTCGTGGCCACGCTCCATGACTGAATACCGCTGCTCGCGTGTTCTCGGCGTCAATCGACCTTCGCGACCACCTCGATGCCTCGTACTCAGCCTCCGATCAGCTCCTGATAGAGCCGAGCATACTCCGGCGCCACCTTCTCCCACGCCAGCTCCTCTGCTCTCGCTCTCGCCGTCCTGCCCATGAATGCACGCCGCGCCGGGTTGTCGGCGAGCGACTGGAGCACCGCGACGAACGCGTCGGCGTCGTTTTCTTCCACGAGCACCGCCTCCGCACCCGGCACGTAAGCCTTCACCGACGGCAGCTGCGTCGAGACGACGGGGAGGCCGCAGGCGATCCCTTCCAGCAGCGCGTTGTTCGCGGTCGACTGCAGCAGGGGCAGGAACAGCACGTCGGCGCGCTGGTAGAGCCGCACGAGCTCGCTGTCATCGAGGCCGCTGTGCGTCTCGACGTTCGGGATGCCGGCCAGCTCGCGCGCCTGCGACGACACCACGTCGAAGCGGAAGCGGTCGTCGCCCGCGAGCAGCTCGGCCACGGCGCGGATGGCGCGGAAGTCGCGCAGGTAGTGGCCCACCGTGATGCACCGAACGGTGTCGGACATGTCGCGCTCTGCCGGCGGCTGGAAGAAGTGCACGTCGATCCCGTGCAGGATCACGCGCACCCGCTCGTTAGGCAGGAGGCCATCGAAGTACGGCAGCTGCTCCGGCGCGACCAGCGTCACCGCGTCCAGGCTGCGCACTGCCTTGCGCGTTACCAGCGAATCGAGCAGCTCGGCCGGCTGGTGGTAGGTGGCGATCGTCTTCGGGCGTCGCGCGCGCGTTGCCCGTAACAGCCGCGGCAGGTATCGCGCGGAATGCTCGCCGTCCAGGTAATGCACGACGTCGAGCCGGCGGCGCAGGCTGCGGCGCACCATGCGCACCTCCGCCGCCAGGTCGCTCAGCTTGTACCAGGGCATCCCGCCGCGGCGAAGCATCCAGCGAACGGGCTTGCGAATCCAGCCCGTTTTCACGGGAAAGTCATCGTCGCCGTCGGCCACCAGCCGCACGTCCACCGCGAATCGATCGGCGTCCAGATAACGAAGGAACTGGTGGATGCCGGTGTACGCGCCCCAGTGCGGGTAGCGCGTGCGCAGCACCTGGAGCCGCGTGTGGCTACCGGCGGGCGGCACCGAGGAGCCCCGCGATGTGGCCAACCTCGATGAGCGCCCAGCACTTCTGCGTGAAGCGACGCGGGTCCTGCGTGGGGAGCAGGAGCGCGGCCATGCGTTTGGGGGAGGCGACGAGCTTGAGCGCCCGGCCCACGGCGGCGCGCAGGCGCTTCGGGACCGTCAGCCGCTCGCGACCGAGACGCATGGCGACGTCCGATACCCCCTGCCAGTAATACCGCTGCACGAACCAACGCTGGCTGAGCCGCGATGCCGGCACGTGATGCCCCACCGACATGGGCGGATGATAGTAGCAGGCGTGGCCGGCCCTGATGATCTGCTCCTGGAGATAGACATCGCCGCCCGAGAGCAGGTTCTTTCCCGCACGGTCGAGCGACGCGGCGAAACCGCCTATGCTCGTCATCACGTCGGCGCGGACGGCGAGGTTGGCGCCCACCAGCCACTGCACGCGCACGTCCTCGATCACGTGCGGGGTATCGGACCAGTCGATCACGGTGAGACACGTGACGAGCTCGTCGGAGATCCAGCGCGGGCGCGGTGACTCCCAGATTCCCTCGGCTCGCCCGCCAACGCAACCCGGCGGTGGCGACAGGCTCTCGAAGGCGGTGACGGTCTCCGCGAGCCAGCGCGGCGACGCGATCGCGTCGTCATCGAGGTACGCGATGTACTTTCCGCGCGCCGCGCGCCAACCGGCGTTGCGCGCGTGAGCGAGGCCGAGCGTGCCCTCGTAGACGTAGCGGACGTCGAGCGAATCGCGATACCGCGCGACGACGGTGGGCGTGTCGTCGGTCGATTGGTTGTCGACGACGATCACCTCGAACGATGAGCGCGGCAGCGTCTGCGCGACGAGGCTGTCCAGCGCCTTGCTCAGGTAGCTCGAGCGGTTGTGCGTGCAGATCACGACGGAGAGAGGGAGCGCGGCCGGCGCTGCGCTGCCGTCACGACTCATGAACCGCGCTTCCCGACGACCTTGCTCGAGAGCCATTTCCCGACGCGGCGGCCGGCCTGCGCGGTGTGGTACGACGTCCAGTAGTACGCCTTCTTCGGGTTGGCGAGCGCGTGAGTGGCGATCTCGAGCTGCTCGCGAAGCGGCATTCGCAGGAGCATGCGCGGCGTGAAGGGTGGACGTCCCGGCTTCCCGCCAGCGCCGGCGTGCGTCCCACGCCAGGCGCTCGACTCGAGCAGGATGACGATCTCGTCGGCATCGCGCGCCAGCAGCTCGGGGAACCGGCTCGCGAGCGCGCGCCGAAGCCGCCAGTGGCCGGGCACCGAGGGAGACGCGCGCCTCGCGGCTCGGCTGGACGTGCGACCCAACACCGCGGGCGCGGACACTGCCACCCACCCACTCGCCATGATGGCGTTGACGAGATCCCACGAGGCGTATCCGGCGGGCTGCAAGGCGCGAAAGCGACCGGCGTCCAGGATTGCTTCCGTTCGCAGTGCGGCCATCGGCGCGACTTCGTCGCTCACCCACTGATAGGGGAACGCCGGGCACGGCTTCACCCAGTCGCGGCCGTCCTCCGCACCGTGGCGCACGATGCCCGAGACGATGCCGACCTCCTCGCGCGACTCGAGAATCGAGAGCGCCGTGTGTACGAAGGCGGGCGCGAGCACGTCGCCCGACTGTAGAAATGCGAACGCGCGCGGGCGGACCCCGCGCGAGAGCACGGCGTCGATCCCCTCGTTCCAGCGCGCGGCGACGCCACCGCTGCCATCGATCACCAGCCAGCCAGGCCCCGCCTTCGCCGCCATTCCCTGAGGAAACTTCTCGTCACGCCCACTGGTGACGATCGCCACCGCAACCGGCTCCTCCGTTTGCGCGACGATCCCCTGTAGGCAGGACTCGATGACATCGCTCGCGTCCGGCGCGACGACGATCGCCAACCCCGTCGCCTGATGCTCGCGGGGGAGGCGCCAGTTGGGCTCGGGCAGGACACTAGCCAACGCGTGCGGCAGATTGGCCGGTAGTCGAAGCGAGCGTGATGCGCCGGCGCAGGCGACACGGGCGCGAAACTCGAGGTGCCGCTCGACGATTTTCGCGTTGTCGCACATCGAGCGGATGGCCACCGCCGCCTGCTGTCCGGTCTCGGCGAGTCGCCCGGGATCGGCCTCGAGAGCGCGCACCAGCGCGTCGGCGAGCCCTCGCGCGTCGGCGCTGGGCGCCAGCCACCCCGTGCGGCCATCCTCGACCATCTCCGCCATTCCGCCCTCGCGCGAGGCGATCACCGGGAGCCCGGAGCACATCGCCTCGACGCAGGTATTGGGAAAGTTCTCCCAGCGCGACGGCACCACCGCGATGCGCGCGGCGCGCAGCAGGCGGAGACGCCCCTCCCGGTCCTGCGAGCCGTGGAATGTGAAGCGTGGCTTGAGCGGCGCGGGAATTCGCTGCTCGATGTACTCTCGTACGGAGGTGCCGTTGGTGTAGTTGAGGTTCGCTCCGACGAAGTCGAAGCGCGCTCCGGGGTGCCGGCGCGCGACGTCGACGGCGGCGTCCACCCACTCGATCACACCCTTGCGGGGCTCCAGCCGTCCGACGTAACAGATGCTGCCCGACCTCCACGTCTCGGCGTCGCGCTCGAGGAGCGGCGATTCACCCACCGGGAGTGGGATGGACTGGATGGCACCGGTGGGGAGCCCGAATCGTGCTTCCGCCTGACGCGCAAGAAAGCGGCTGGGACAGAGCCAGGCGTCGGCCGCGGCGATGCTGTAGCCCTCGAGCCGCCTGGCGTGCACGAAATAGGGGAGACCCTGATCCCAGTCGTTGTGCCTCACGATGAACTCCGTGGGCGAGTGCAGATGCACGATGCACGGCGGCCGGCGTTGCGGCCCGTAGCCCAGCGCGCGGCGGAGCTGAAAGTAGTAGAGGGGCGCCTCCCATTCCTGCGATTCGATCACGTCGATCCCTTCGCGCTCCACCAGCCGCTCGATGAGCAGTGCGCTCTGCCAGGCGAAGAGCTGCGGCGGATAATCGGAGCCGCGCAGGGCGCCGAGGATCGCGCGATGCGTCTGCGCGTCCGATGTCGTCGTAGCACCCACCTCGGCATCATCGAGCCCGACCCGGTGCACGATCAGTCGGCCATCGCACAGCTCCTCGACGCTTTTCGCCGCTCCCTCCCAGCGTGGTCCCACCACGTGCACCGTCTCGCCATGGGTCGCGAGCAGCTTGGCGATGTGCACCACGTACATGCCGATGCCGCCGGGTGGCGTGGGAGCCGGTGGATACTCCGAGCAGACGATCAGATGCTTCATGCGAGCGATACCGATGACTCGTCGTTCGTCGGCTGCACGAGCGGTCGCACGGCGCTCAGGCGGTGCTCCACCTGAAGCGCGATCTCCACCGCGAAGCGCGACACGCTGTCGTGGTGCTTTCGGAGCATCGCGTCACGCATGAGCTGATGCTGCTCTGGTGACATGGTGCGGAGCAGCGAGTCGCCGCGAATGCGATAGCGCTCGAGATAGCGCGGGATGGTGACGATCGGGCGGCCGGCCAGCAGCAGCCGGACCGCGAGCTCCCAGTCCTCATAGTTGTAGCGCAGCGCCGCGTCGTAGCCACCGAGCTGGCGGACCAACGCCGTACGCATGACGCAGGGTACGATCACCGTGTTCTCCACCAGCAGGAGCGGCAGCTCCGGCTGTGGGGCGTTCCAGAATCCGTCCGGAACGTCCACGCCGAAGATGAACGCCCACGCCGCCACGCCGCCCAGGTGGGGATGGCGCGCCATCAGGGCGAGCGCGGTGTCGTAGAAGTCGGGCTCGATCAGATCGTCGCCATCCAGGAAAGAGATGAACTCCCCGCGCGCGGCGGCGAGCCCCGCGTTGCGGGCGGTGGCGAGCCCCTGGTTGTGCTGCCTGATCACCCGCAGCGGCGCGCCGCGTTCCCGTGCCTCGCGCTCGAGCGCGGCGATGCGCTCGAGTGTCTCCGGATCGCGCGATCCATCGTCCACGAGCACCACGTCGTCCGGAGCGCGGTGCGAGCCGAGCACCGATTCGACCGCTTGCGTGATGAACGATCCCAGGTCGTGACACGTCACGACCACCGTCAGGCGACCAGCCTCGAGTCCGCTCGCGCGCAGCTGGAGTGGATCCGGCTCGTGTCGGGCCGGCCGGCGCGCCGCGTCGGCCAGCGGCACGCGGCGGTCGAGCAGCGCTGTCGCCACGCGCGCTAGATCCTGTGGCGAGGGAGGAGCGCGCAGCAGGCCGTCCAGCGCACCGGCGCATGCGTCCAGCAGGTGCCGGCGCGTCGCTCCACGGTGCGCGGACACGACCACGTCACAGAGCTGCCGCCGAAGCCGCTCGAGATGTGGCGCATCGCGCGAGGCGAGGTGCTCGAGCGCGCGCGCCAGCGACTGCGCCGTCGGATCGCCCTGGATCACCAGCTCCGGCGGCAGGGCCGCGTCCGGCACCAGCCCCTCGGCGGCCGCGGGAGAGAGGAGCGCCAGCGAGCCACGCGCCAGCTCGCTCCACACGTTAGGCAGGTGCTCGAACAGGCTCGGGTACAGCCGCACGTACAGCCGGCTCTCCGTATCGGCTGGCCGCTCATCCCGCCAGGCCCACCAGCCGTGCTCGGCGAGCTCGCGCGCCCATCCTCGCGAGCTCCAGTAGTCCCGAAAGGTGCGCGGACGCATCGGCGCGAACACCATGTCGCGGCCGGCCGCCACCACGGCCGCTGTGGGCGTGGCGCCGGCGGAGGCTGGAAATGCTTCCCCTGCTTTCAGCGCGGCTACCGCCTCCAGTGCGACCAGCGCGCCCGATGCGGCCTGGAGCGGCTCGTCGAGAAGGAAAAGGGGAGTCGCCGATCGATCGGATCGCGCGGCTGCGGCGATCGCGTCGATCTCGGCATCGTCCACCCGTCGTGGCACCAGTACGGGACGAGGCGCGTCGCGCAGTCGCCCGGACTCGGCGATCGAGCGCCCGCGCTCGCCGAATACCAGCACCAGGTCGGCGAGGGCGAGCGACATGTCCTCCAGCTGCCGGCGCACGATCGCGGGACGGCTCCACACCGCTTCCTGGTTGGCACGCTGCCGGTTGGCCGAGCTGTCGGTGGCGACTACGACGAACGGGATGTCGAGGTGGCCGGCGGCGCCGGTGGCGCGCTCCATCTGCGCGACGTAGCCGATCCCGCCCCACATCGGCACGATCACGGCGTGAAACGCATCCTCCCGCCTGAGGGCCCGCAGCTCGGTTGCCAGACAGTAGGAGAGGAAGAAGCCAATGTCCTCGGAATCGTTGAAGCCGGCGCGGCGCGGGTTCAGGCCATCGTCGTCGAAGAGAAGCCAGTGATCGGGGTTGCGTGCCGGCAGCGCCCGTCGCGTCACCCGCGCCGAGCGAAAGACCGGCGGCGTGGCAGTCTCGCGCCTGGCCGACGCGGTCGGCGGTGCGTGCGCGGTGACCGGCCGCGTGGCCGGAGCGGACACCCACGTGAAGGGCGACCCGTGGTGCATCTCGATGGCCAGCCACTCGTCCCAGGTGAGCACGGTGATCCGGCATTGCAGCCGCTCCGCCAGCTCGTCGAGCGGGAGGCCGAGCCCGCAAGCGCCACGGAGTTCCGCGGGATCGTCGGTGAGATGCTCGAGGGTTCCCTGATACGCCTCGACGACGACGAGATGCGGGTGCGAGGAGCTCACACCGCCGCCAGGTAGGCGTCCACTACACCGTTGACCTCGCCGTCCATCCGCACGCGCCCCTGCTCCAGCCACACCGCACGCGTGCACAGCCGCCGCACGACGTCGAAGTCGTGAGAGACGGCGATCAACGTCTTGCCGCGCTCCTGGAAGCTGAGCAGGCGACCGATGCACCGGTCGCGGAAGTGCTGATCGCCCACCGCCAGCACTTCGTCGACGAGCAGGATGTCGGGGTCGACGCACACCGCCACCGCGAACGCGAGGCGCGCCTGCATGCCTGACGAGTAGTACTTCACCGGCTCGTAGATGAAGTCGCCAACGTCGGCGAAGGCGATGATCTCCGGGAAGCGCTCCTGGATCTCCCGCCGCGACAGTCCCATCACGGCGCCGTAGAGCCCCACGTTCTCGGCGCCGGTGAGCTCGGGGTTGAAGCCCACGCCCAGCTCGATGATCGCCGCCAATCGACCGCGCGTCTCGATGTAGCCCTGCGACGGCGCGTAGATCCCGGCGATGAGCCGGAGCGCCGTGCTCTTCCCCGAGCCGTTGTGCCCGATGAGCGCCACCGATTCTCCCTGCTGCACCTGGAGACTGAAATCGGTGAGCGAGAAGGTGGCGCGGCGCTCGTGGATGGGCCGGCGCAGCACGCTGCGGATGAAGAACTCCCGCAGCGTCGTGGTGCGGTGCGTGTAGTGATAGAAGCGCTTCACCACGTCCCGGCACAACACGGCGGCGGTCTCCGCCGATGGCGTGTTAGAGAATCTCGGCGAAGAGACTCTTGTGGCGATTGAAGAAGACATAGCCGGTGAGCGCGATGGCGAGCGCCACCGCGGACATGAGCGCGATCAAGGAGAGCGGCGGCAGGGTGCCGCCATAGAGTACCAAGTGATACAGCGTGAGCAGCCCCGCGATGGGGTTGAACAGGAAGAGCTGTCGGATCTCGTCAGGCACGAAGGTTACGGGATAGAACACCGGCGAGAGATAGAACAGCATGAGCAGCGCGATCGGGACCATGTGCTGGATGTCCCAGTAGAACACGGACATCGTGGCGACGATCATCACCAGGCCAACCGCCACCAGCATCTGCAGCACGAACAGCACCGGCAGCAGCGCGAAGGCGGGGGGAATCGAGCCGTGGTGGAAGATCACCAGGATCGCCAGTGCCAGCGCCAGCTCGATGGCGAACTCGATGAACCGCGATAGCGCCGCGCCGAAGATGAGCATCTCGGTGGGGAACGCCACGCTGCGCCGGAGTCGCGCATGCTCCTGCAGCACCGACGTGCCGGCGCTCAACAGCTGCTGGAAGAAATTCCACACGAAGTAGCCGCTGAGCAGGAACGCCCAGTAATCGCGCAGCGGGATCCGCACGATGTAGCTGAACACGGCGATCAACACCGAGGCCACGATCAGCGGGTTGAGCAGCGTCCAGATGAAGCCCAGCACCGAGCGCTGGTACTTCACCTTGAGGTTGCGCACGATGAGGCTGCGCAGGAGCTCGCGGTACTGCCACACGCCGGTGAAGATCCCCGGGCGCGTATCGACGAGCGTGCGCCTGATGGCGGTGGTCATCGTCCCGCCTCCCGGCGCCGCGCACGTGCGGTGCGGCTGGCCACGCCGTACGCGCCGAGCCCGCGCCAGCACCCCCACCACAGCCTGAGCAGCGCCGGCGCGGGAAGCGGATCGCGACCGACCGCGCGCTGCGCCAGACGCACGCCCGGCTTCGCCAGCCGCCAACCCAGGAAAGCGAGCACCTGAAGGCGGTGCCTGCCGCGGGCTCGCGCGAGCGCTTTGGTGAG
>DATFFQ010000016.1:0-5289 GCA_035249955.1 Gemmatimonadaceae bacterium | reverse complement strand
CTTCTCTCCCTTCTCCGCGGCGGCCTCGTGCTGCAGCGCCGTGGCCTGGAAGGCGAACCGGCGGACCTCGGCGTCCGTGGAGCGGCCGCGCCACACGTCGAGCTCGTCGAGCGACGACGTCATGGCGCGCTCGGCGCGCTCGAGCTCGCCACGGCGGGCGTACACGTCCGCGAGTCGAAGGTGCGCGTCGGCGCGCATCATGTCTCCGGCATCGCCGCCGGCCTGCTCGATCGACGCGAGCAGCGCCCGCTCCGCGGCCGCCAGGTCACCGCGCGCCAGAGCGAGACGGGCGTCATCGTGCAGCACCCAGTGCGCGTAGCGCCGTCCCGGAAGACGACTCAGCACGGCGCGGGCATCGGCGATCGCGCGCTCGGCGCCCGCCCAGTCCCGCTCGCTGATCGCGATCGCCACCAGCGCGGCGCGCAGCTCGAACTCGGCGCGCGGCTCCACCGCGGTGGCGAGCAGCTCGTGAGCGAGCCGTTTGCTCCGTTCCAGCGCTCTCCCCGCGATCAGCACGTCGAGCATGATCTTCTGGGTGACGCGGACGCTCGATGAATCGCCGGTCTCGCGGGAGATGGCGGTGGACTTCTCCAGATGCTCGGCCGCCGAGGCGAAGTCGCCGAGCATGATGCCGAGCGTGCCCAGAGCGCGATGCGCGTCGGCGATGGCGGCCGGGTTCTTCGTCGCTTCGCCCTCCCGAAGCGCCCTACGCATCACCTCGCGCCACTCGCCGTAGCGCGCGGTGGCGCCGAGCACCTGCGCCTGCCAGATGAGCGACGTGGCGAGCGCGCTCCGATTGTGCGCGCGCACGTAGAGATCCTCCGCGGCGCGGAGCACGACCAGGGCGGAATCCACCTGTCCGGCGTACTGGAGTACCTTGCCGAGCGTGCGGAATGCGTCCGCCAGGGCGCCGAGCTCTCCGGAGCGACGCGCAAGGGCGATGGCCTGCGCGGCCTCTGCCTCGGCGTCCGTCCGGCCGCGAAGGCTGTACAGGATGGCGCGTCGCTCCGCGATGCGCGCGCGAGCCGCGAACTCGGGGGCCGGAATGAGCGCGGCGGCCGAATCGAGCGTCGCTTCCGCCACCGGAATCCCCTGCAGGCGGCCGCGACTGAACGTGAGATAGATGAGCGCCTCGCCCTCCGCCGTGCGATCGCGCAGGGCGCGCGCGACCTGACGCGCGCGCGTGAACTGCTCGAGCGCCGCCGCGCCGAAGCTGCGTGCCTCGAGCCCCTCGGCGAACCCGAGGCGCGCGTACGCCGCGTACCGGTCCGCCTGCACCGAATCGGTCGCGAACAGCTGGCGGTAGAAGCGCTCGGCCGTGTCGTAGTCGTAGGTGAGGCGCGCCACCGTGGCGAGCCCGAGTGTGGCGGCGCGATCGGCCGCGTCCCGCTCGACGCGCGCACTCCAGCGCGCGCGCAGGGAGGGCGCGCTGTCCCCTTCCACGGCGAGCACGGCTTGGCGTACCACCGCCCGCGGGTCGTCGTCGGGCTGCCTCCCGACAACCGGAAGCAGGGCGAGCGCGAGCGACAGCAGAGCGGACGTCATGCGTCGGCCATCGCGCCCGTCGGCAACGTCGCCTCGGGCGGAGTGAGAACGGCTGGGCGAAGGATGCGTACAGCCGGTAGCGAGCAAAGGCTCGCGTAGCGGAAGACGAACCTACCGACAAAACGGAGAACGATCATGCGATCGAAGCTGCTCACTCTCGCGCTGTTCCTTCCCATCCTGACCGCGCCGGCGCTGGCGCAGAACGGCCGCGGCGCGCCGTCGGGCGCCGAGATCTCGGCGAAGGCCAGGAACGTGCGGCTCCAGCACGCCAAGGCCGGATACGGCAAGTTCGACGGAAAGGACATGAAGATGACGCCTGCCGACCTCAGAGCCGTGGCGAAGTCGCTGGAGGACATCAAGTCAGGCCAGGTGGTCGGCGTCCTCGAGAACGGCGCCGAGGGCGACGAGACCGGCCTTCCGCCGGGAAAGTACAACCTCTATGTGGCCCACGTCGACGGGGAGTGGAAGGGCTACGCGGAGGCGAACGGCCGGATCGTGTCGCCGGCCATTCGCGCCATGGTGACCGAGAACGCCGTCGCTTCCGAGGAGCCGCAGTTCATGGCGCAGGGGTGGTGCTACTTCATCTCGTGGCAGCAGCTCGGACTCCTCTGGCTGCCGGGCGGTATCTACCTCTGCTTCTAGCACGCGGCGGCGTGGCGTGCGGTGGTGCAGGACCTCGAGTGACCTGAAGGCGCGGCGGGATCCGGATCTCGAATCCGGGTTCCGCCGCGAGCACCGGCCCTGCGTATGCCTTGACAGGTATATACCTATAGAGGTATATTCAATCCATGCTCGATACCCTGACGGCGCTCGCCGAGCCGAACCGCTACCGCATCGTGGAGCTGCTCCGCTCCGGCCCCCGTCCCGTCGGCGATATCGGGAGCCGCCTTCGGCTCGCCCAGCCGCAGGTCTCCAAGCACCTCCGCGTGCTCAAGGAGGCTCGCCTCGTGGACGTCGAGCCACGCGCCCAGCATCGCGTCTATCGCCTGCGCGGCGAGTCCTTCCGGCAGCTGCACGACTGGCTCGAGCGGTATCGACGACTGTGGGAGGAGCGGTTCGACGAACTGGACGAGCTCATCGAAGAGCTCAAGGACAAGGAGACACACCATGGCCGCAAGAGCCGAAAATGAGTCCGCGCTCATGAACCGAACGACGCTCGACCGCGAATCCGATCGTGAGATCGTCATCAGGCGCTCCTTTGACGCGCCGGCGCGGATCGTCTTCGAGGCGCTGACCAATCCCGATCTCGTCCGGCGCTGGTGGGCGCCGCGATCGCTCGGCGTTTCCGTCGTCAGCGTGGAGATCGATGTCAGGGTGGGCGGGAAGTACCGGCACGTCCTGCGGCACGACGGCGGGGGGGACGTCGGATTCTCCGGCGAGTACCTGGAGATCGTGCCGCCCCGGCGACTCGTCTACACGCAGGTCTACGAGCCGATGGCGGAAGCGGGCGAGGTGGTCGTGACCGTGAGCCTCGAGGAGCGCGACGGAAGAACGCACCTCGTGCTGCACGAGCGGTGGCCGTCGAAGGGCGCGCTCGATGGCGCGCTGGCCACGAACATGGAGCGTGGCTTCAGCGAGACGATGGATCAGCTCGAGCAGCTCGTCAGGTCGAGGGCCTGACACCACGCGGCCCGCCTACCCCAGCAGCTCCTTCGCCCGCGAGGCGTATCGCCGGCTCATGACCACCGGCGATCCCAGACCTCGAATCGTGAGCTGGTAGGAGTAGTGCGACCACGGCTCGGCCTTGGTGACGAACTCGAGGTTGACGATGATGGCGCGCTGAACCCGAAGGAAGGATGACGGGAGACGCCGCTCCCAATGGCGGAGGGCGGAGTGGGTGCGTACGCGGCGGCCATCGTCGGCGTGGAAGGTGACGTAGTCCCCGTCGGCGACGAGATGCGTGATGCGCCCCACCTTCACGAAGGCGCGGCGCTCTCCGGTCCGGAGGAAGAGCCAGTCCGAGGCGGTGAGCCGCGGAACGCCGGCCACCGGCGGGGACTCGTCAGGCAGCCCACCCCGCGGGGGAGCGTGACGACGGAGCGCGCGCTCGAGGCGAGCCGGGTCGACGGGCTTCAAGAGGTAATCCAGCGCGTGCACCTCGAAGGCCCGCAGCGCGTGCTGGTCGTAGGCCGTCACGAAGATGACCGACGTTCGCTCGTCGATGGCGTCGAGCAGATCGAATCCCGAAGCGCGGCCGAGCTGCACGTCGAGGAAGATGAGCTCCGGCCGAGCGCGCTCCACCAGCGACCGGGCCTCGCTCAACGACGAGGCGTCGCCGACCATCTCCACATCGGGAAAGGCGCGGAGCAGCGTACGCAGCTCCTTCCGGGCCAGACGCTCGTCGTCCACGATGATCGCCCGCGTCATTCGCTACGGCCTCCGCGTCGGCGTGAGCCCGATGTGCAGCTCGGCCCGGACCCACCCGTCGGCATCGGTGAGTGCCACCGCGTGGTGGTCCGGAAAAGCGTGCGCCAGACGCTTGCGGACGTTCGCCAGCCCGTAGCCCCCGTTCGCGCGCGGTGCTTCGACGGCGCCCCCGTTCGGCGACAGCACTCCCGTGTTCGACACCGCCAGGCGCAGCTCGTCAGCGGCGCGAACCGACTCGACGTGAACCGAGAGCACGCCGCTCGCGTCCGGCTCGCCGTGCCGGATGGCGTTCTCCACCAGTGGCTGGAGGATGAGGCTCGGCACCTCCACCTCCCGGGTGCGATCGTCGATGTCCCACGTCACCCGCAGGCGCTCCTCGAAGCGCGCCTCCTCGATGGCGAGATAGCTGCGCAGGGCATCGAGCTCCTCGCCCACCGTGCTCAGCCCGTGCTCGCTCACCGCCAGCGAATGGCGCAGAAAACCGGAGAGCCGCGTGATCATCTCGCGGGCCCGGTGCCGGTCCTCCAGGATCAGCGCGCGAATGGAGTTCAGCGTGTTGAAGAGGAAGTGGGGGTTGAGCTGGTAGGCCAGCGCCAGGAGCTGCGCGTCGCGAGCCGCGATCTGGTACTCCAGCAGCGCTCGCTCGCGCAGCTGCAGCTGCCACCAGTGACGGAGCGCGTAGTAGCCGCCGATCCAGGCCAGCAGGAGCATCTGATAGCTGCTGCTTCCGATCTCCACGAGGCGGCGCCAAGGGATCTCGATCGGCAGGAGAGAAAACGCCCACACCACCGGGCCCCGATCGAAGGATCCCCAGAGCCGCGCCATCGGATAGACCGCCAGGATGATGATGGCGACGCGAAGCGCCGGAGTGAGCCGCACGGCGTTCATCCACCGGAGCAGCAGATACATGAGCGTGCTCATCACCGAGCCCGTCACGATCATCGTGGCCTTCACCTGAGCGAAGGGGAGATACTCCGCTCGCACCAGCTTGGGCAGCATCGCCACGTAGCTCGACGCCGCGTACGCCGTCCAGACGGCGAGCTGCGCGAGGACGAAAAAGAGCACGGGGCGCGCGCTCGCCAGACGGGCGAGCGCGCCGGGATCGGCGAGTGGCCGGGGAGTGGCAGGCACGCGTCTCGAAGATTCGTTCCGGCCGCGCGGCCGACAAGCGCGCAATGTGTGAACGACGTCAGGAGTCGCCGAGCGGACGCATTCGTCGCCGAACGGTGGGCGCCGGCATGGTGCCGTCTGGCGACGCGCGCCGCCGCTCGGCGACGAACCCTGGCCGCGGCAGGAGGGACGGTGAGATGTAGCACCAGCCGGAGCGACGGTGGCGGTCTCGTCACCTCATCCCGGTGTCGCCCACCTGGAGACCCC
>DATFFQ010000015.1:0-4505 GCA_035249955.1 Gemmatimonadaceae bacterium | reverse complement strand
TGAACTTGGGGATCGCTGCCGCGTACTGGGACGTGGGGTCCTGGCGGGGTCCGAAGACGTTGAAGTACCGGAGCGCGATCGTCTCCACGCCATAGGTCGTGTGGAAGACACTGAGGTAGATTTCTCCGGCGAGCTTCGACGCCGCGTACGGTGACAGGGGCCTGGCCGCCATGCTCTCGCGCTTGGGGAGCTCGGTGGTGTTGCCGTACGCGGAGGAGGAGGCGGCGTAGACCACGCGCTTCACGCCCGCGTCCCTGGCGGCGATGAGCAGATTGAGCGTGCCGGTGGCGTTGGCGTGGTGGGTGGCGACCGGGTCTTTCACCGACCGCGGCACGGAGGGCAGCGCCGCCTGATGGAGCACGAAGTCGGCGCCGGCCACGGCGCGAGCGCAGGCGTCGGGGTCGACGAGGTTCCCCTCGATCAGGGTGATGCGGTCGAGCCAGGGCTCGAGGGTCTTCCGGTGCCCGGTGACGAAATTGTCGAGCACGGTGACCCGATGTCCCTCACCAATGAGGTGCTCGACCAGGTGTGAGCCAATGAATCCGGCGCCGCCGGTGATGGTGAAGTGCGCCATCAGACCTGCACCATCTCCATCGCGTCGATGTCGACCTCCTCCCAGTTGTAGATCTCGCGGCCGCCAATCTTACTGGCGAATCGGCCCCGATAGTAGTCCCGATTGAGCAGCTCGGCCTGCGTCATGTCACGAGTCGATTCGCCGAGCAGCGTGTCCCAGCGCGGGAACTCGCGCGACACGATCTGCATTCGCTCGCGGCGAGAGCGGTTGGCGAACTCTCGCAGCTCCCGTAGCTGTTGTGGGGTGATGGAGACGCGCCCATCCCGTGTTTGATCGGCCGCCAGCACGGTGAAGTGCCGCTCGATGCAGTCGGCGCCCAGTGCGAGCGCGATCTTGCTCGCCCAGATCCCGTCCACAGCGACCTCGGAGTGGTCGCTCAGCCCTACCTTCGTGGTGAAGCGGCGCAGCCACTCCATGCGGCGGAGGTGGAAGTCCTCGAGCTTCGTCGGATATATCGTCACGCAGTGAAGGAGCGTGAGGTCGACGCCGGCGAGCACCTCGGCGGCCTGGGCGATCTCGGCGTCGTAGCACGCGCCGGTAGAGACGACGATGGTCTTCCACCACCGCGCCACATCGCGGAGCAGCGGATACGACGGGCAGTCGTAGCTGGCGATCTTCACCGCCTGGAATCCCATGTCCTTCACTTCGCGTGCGGCCGTGCGCGTGAAGACCGTCGTCATCGCGGCCACACCGGCGCGCCGGCACTCATCGACGAACCAGAGCTCGTCATCGATCGAGAGATCCAGCCGCTGCAGCCGCTGCAGCTCCGGCTCGTACGGCCGCTTGATGGTTGTGGTCTGTCCTCTCGAGTCGGTCGCGCCATCCTCGAAGCGCTCTCGACGCGTGAGGTCGCGCGAGCGTATGGCCTGGATCTTCACGTAATCGGCGCCGTTGCCGGCAGCCTCGTGAATCATCCGCCGCAAGATCTCCCGGTCACCGTTGTGATTCTGGCAGCATTCGGCGATGAGAATCGGTGAAGCAGTCGTCATGATCGCAGCATCGTAGAAGTCACCGCGACGCCGGGTGACTCGTGTGTGGAGACACATCCTGGCCTGGCGTGCCGTCTCGAGCGCCGACGGCCCGGGCCAACTTCTGTGCAACGTACATCCGTGTACTCGAAATCGACTGCCGCCCGTACCCGCCGATGTGGGGCGTGATGAGGAGGCGGGGATCGTGTCGAGCGAATTCCACGACCGGGTGGCCTCCAGCTCCACGTGCCGCCCACGCGGCCTCACCACCCAACACATCGAGGGCGGCACCGGCGAGGCGCTGGTCGCGCAGGGCATCGAGCAGTGCTTCTTCGTCCACGATCTCGCCCCGAGCGGTGTTGATGAGGATCGCACCCCGCTTCATGCGCGCCATGCGCTCGCGCGACAGGAAGCCGCGCGTCTCATCGGTGAGAGGCAGATGTAAGGAGATGACGTCCGCAGTCGCCAGCAGCGCATCGAGCGACGCCGGCGCGGTTCCCGGGGGAGCAGCGCGGACGTTGCCTGGGTCGTGGTCGTACGCGCACACACGCATGCCGAAGGCGAGACCGTATCCCGCGACCATGCGTCCGAGCCTGCCGCACCCGATGATCCCGAGGGTCTTCCCGTTCAGCTCCTCACCAAGGAACGGCTCCCGGCGCCACCGGCCGGCCAACACGTCGGCATGTGCCGCCGGAACGCGGCGGGCGAGGCTCAGCAGCAGTGCCCAGGTGTGCTCGGCGGTGCTGCGGATGCTCTCGAGGAACGCCGTGTCTCCCTGGAGAGAGACGATCTGTACCCCGCGGCGCTCGGCGGCGCGGACGTCGATGTGATCGAGCCCGGTGGTGGGAGTCACGATCCACCGTAATGAGGGCGCGGCGTCCAGCGCCTGCGTATCGACGAGGAGACCCAGCCTCACGAGCGCGACGTCGTATGCCCGCGCTCGAAGCGCCTCGACGAAGGCTCGCTGATCGGCGCACTCCACATAGTCGACGGTGCCGAGCTCGGCGAGCACGCCACGCGCCGCATCGTCGTAGCGTGCCGGCTCGACGTTGAGCACCCTCAGGACGCCTTGCGTTCCAGCAGCCATGTGGCGTACTCGAAGTCGGCGAGCGTGTCGATGTTGATCGATCGCTCGACGGGCATGATCCAGGCGCGGCAGTCGCGCCCCTTGAAGGAGTTGGCGAGGAGCGTCGCGCGGCGCACGGCGTAGATGGCGCCGTTGCGCAGGTACATCGGTGTGAGCTCCTGGCGCGGCTGATTCTCCTCCGCTTCGCAGAATGGCGGATCCACCAGGCGATCGCCGTCCAGATATTTCATGCGAGCCGGGTGGTGGCCCCCGACATCCACGACGCTGATCACGCTGTCGGCACCCGAGCGCTCGAGCAGCGCGACGGCACCGTCGATGTCCTGCGCCGAGCGAAACGGGGTGGTCGGCTGAAGCATCACCACGGCGTCGTACGTGGGGGCGTTCTCCTGTCGCTCGACTGTCGCCAGAGCGTGCTGGAGCACGGGCAGCGAGCGCGCGCTGTCGGTAGCGAGCTCTGCCGGACGCATGAACGGCACGTCGGCGCCGGCGTCGCGAGCCACGCCGGCGATCTCCTCATCGTCCGTCGACACGATCAGGCGTGACAGGCTGCTGGCGCCGAGGGCTGCCTCGAGTGTGAACTGGAGCAGCGGCTTGCCGGCGATGGGCCTGAGATTCTTGCGCGGAACTCCCTTCGATCCACCTCGTGCCGGTATCACGCCCAGAGTCCGCACGCTCAGGATCGAGCCGGCTGGGCGACGGAAGAGCGTGTGAAGCCGAGTCCCATGTACACGCAGGGGGCGGCGCGAATCACGTCGTCGGGCCGGAAGAGATGCCAGCCATCGAAGATCAGCGCCGGACCGCGGAGCGAGCGCACGAGCTCGAACACGTCGGACGTGGCGTACGACGGATGGTTGTTCAGAAAAAGAACTGCATCCGCCTTCGTGGCGTCGGCGGGATACTCGGCCGCGGTGAGACCGGCGGCGGCAATGTCGTCGGGACTTGCCACGGGATCGTGGCCGAGGAGTCGCCCGACGCGCGGCGCCAGGAGGCGAGCGATCTCGAGCCCTGACGAGTTACGAAGATCGCCCGTCTCCGGCTGGCCCTTGAAGGCCAGACCGCACAGCAGCAGCGTGCACTGCTTGGGGTCCTTGCCGAGCTCCGTGAGCTGCTGGAGGATGCGCGTCGCCACGAAGCCGTGCATGTCCTCGTTGATGCGACGGCTGCGGACCGAGAGACCGTCGGGCACGCCGGCGCGCGAGGCCATCGACGCGAAGATGTAGGGATCCTTCGTGAGGCATGGGCCACCGACACCCGGACTGGGAAGGGGAACCGGGTCGCGCGGGTATCCGCGATTGGCGGCGTTGATGACTTCTACGACGTCCAGGTTGAACGGGGCGGCGATGCGCGCGATCTCGTTGGAGAACGCGAAGATCACGTCGCGGAAGCAGTTGTTGATGAGCTTCGCCAGCTCGGCCGCCTCACACGACTCCATGCGCACGATGTTCGGCGTGAGCTCGCGGAAGAGCGCCGCTGCCGCCTCCGTACTGTCCTGGTTGACGCCGCCGATGAGCTGTGGAAGTGAGCGCAGCTCCTTGAGCGCGCGTCCCTCTGCCGTGCGCTCGGGGGCGAACGCGAGGTGAAAATCGGTGCCGCCCTCCAGTCCCGAAGCGGCCTCGAGCAGTGGCAGCACGACTTCGCGCGTGGTGCCGACGGGAACGGTCGAGCGCAGGATGACCAGGCTTCCCGGCGTGAGGTGCTCGCCTACCTGCCTGGCCGAATCCTGGAGCTCGGTGAGGCGAGGGTGCGGTATCGCGCCATTGTCGCCCGCCCCCACCGGTGTGCCGACGGAGATGATGAACACGTCTCCGTCCTCCGGCATGCCGGTCGAGACGTGCAGCTGCTTGCCGATCTGCTCGCGCAACAGCTCGAGGAGTCC
>DATFFQ010000014.1:0-2843 GCA_035249955.1 Gemmatimonadaceae bacterium | reverse complement strand
GCTCATCGCCGCCGGGGCGGCGGGGGTGCAGGAGGAGCCCGACGGGATCTCCACCGTGATGCCGGCCCAGAGCGACCTGACCGAGGCGCGCGCGCTCGCCCGCTCGCTGGCCGACGATGCCGCGCTCGACACCGTCTCGTTAGGCGAGGTCGACTGGAGCGGCCGCTGGACGCCCCAGGTGTCGGTGCGTCGGATCGGACACATCACCATCGCCCCGCCCTGGCGGCGCGACGAGATCCGCGACGCGGCCGGCGCGGTGCTCATCGAGCCGGCCATGGCCTTCGGCACCGGCGAGCACGAGACCACGCGCGGGATGCTGCGGCTCATGCACGGCGTCATCCGGGAGGGGGACTTCGTGGCCGACCTCGGGGCGGGGAGCGCGGTCCTCTCCATCGCCGCCGTCAGGCTCGGCGCGGCGCGGGTGGCCGCCATCGAATCCGACCCCGACGCGATCGGCAACGCCGAGGGGAACGTGGCGCTCAACGAGGTCGCCGGCCGGGTCACGGTCGTGCTGGGCGACGCCGCGCTGCTCCTTCCGCTGCTCGCTCCGGTGCGCGTAATTCTCGCCAACATCATCGCGCCGGTGCTCCTCCAGCTCTCCCCCGTGATGCGCGCGGCGCTCGACCGCGGGGGCCGGGCGATCGTGAGCGGGATCCTCCTGTCGGAGCGGGACGCCATGGTCGACTCCTTCGCTTCGGATGGCTGGCGCGTGCTCGACGAGGACGTGGACGGGGAATGGTGGAGCACGGTCCTGACGCCGGCGTAGCGACCTTCTTCAGCGACGACACGCTGGAGCCGGGGCGCACGGTGACGCTGGGCGAGGGGGAGACGCACCACGCCCGCGTCAGGCGCCTGGCGGTGGGGGAGCGCGTGCGTCTCACCGACGGCGCGGGCGCGATCGCCGCCGGCACGCTCGTCAGGCTGTCGAAGCATCACGCGATGGTGGAGCTCGATGCCGCGCACCGTGTCGAGGCACCGCCGGAGATCCATCTCATCGTCCCGATCGCCGACCGCGAGCGCATGCTGTGGCTGGCCGAGAAGGCGACCGAGCTGGGCGTGTCCAGCTGGCGGCCGGTGCTGTGGCGACGCTCGCGCAGCGTGTCGCCGCGCGGGGAAGGGGTGGCCTTTCAGCAGAAGCTGCGCGCGCGCATGATCGCCGCGCTCACCCAATCGGGGGGCGCCTGGCTCCCGACGACGTACCCGGATGCCAGCGTCGACCGCGCCGCCGCCGCCGCGCCCACCGCCACGCGTCTGCTGCTCGACGCGGGCGGGGCGCCGATGGCGACGTTGGGGATCGAGGCGCCGGTGACGATCGCGGTCGGTCCCGAAGGGGGGATCGAGGAGAGCGAGCGCGCGACGCTGCTGTCCTCCGCTTTCGTTCCCGTTCGCGTCGCACCCCTCACGCTCCGCTTCGAGACGGCTGCCCTGGTGGCTGCCGGCGCGATCCGTGCGACGCTCGACGCTCCCGTGGAGAATCGCAATGGCTGACGACTGTCTGTTCTGCCGCATCGTGCGCGGCGAGATCCCGGCGAAGATCGTGAAGGAGACGCCGGAATGCGTCGCTTTCCGCGACATCAACCCGCAGGCGCCCGTGCACGTGCTGGTGATCCCGCGCGAGCACGTCGAGTCGCTCAACACCACGCGCGACGCGGCCATGGTGGGCCGCCTGGCGCTGGTGGCCGCCGAGATCGCCAAGACCGAAGGGATCGCCGACACCGGCTACCGCACGGTCATCAACACGAACGCCAACGCCGGCCAAACGGTGTTCCACATCCACCTGCATCTGCTCGGGGGGAGACGGATGGCGTGGCCGCCGGGGTAGGAATAGACATCGGGACTCGGCCATCGGTCATCGGGACTCGGCGAGCGGTCGAGATCTCACCGCCACAGCCGAGTGCCGAGTCCCGATGAGCCGAGTCCCGATGCCGCCCGGGTCCCGATGTTGCTTGACACTCCCGACTCTCGCTCTAACTTTCTCCGTTCTACACACTTAACCGGCGTGCAAGCGCCACGAAGGGGGGACACTACCACTTGTCGGAAGTCATCATTCACGACGACGAAAACTTCGAGCGCGCGCTCAAGCGGTTCAAGAAGAAGTGCGAGAAGGCGGGCATCCTGTCGGATCTTCGCAAGCATCGCCACTACGAGAAGCCGAGCGAGCGTCGGAAGCGCAAGGAGAACGCGGCCCGCCGCAAGAACCGCCGTCCCCGTCCGGTCTAAGTGTCAGAGCTGGTCGCACGTCTACGGAACGACCTCAACGCCGCTCGCAAGGCGCAGGACAAGGCGGCGATTCTTCTTCTCGGAACCATCCTCTCCGATACGAAGAACCGGCGCATCGAGCTCATGCGCGATCTCACCGATGACGACGTGCGCGAGGTCCTGCGCCGCGGCATCAAGCGCCGCCGCGAGTCCGTCGAGATGTACGAGAAGGGCGGGCGCAACGACCTCGTCGAGAAGGAGCGCGCCGAGATCACCGCGCTCGAGCAGTACCTCCCCGCCAACGTCGATGACGACGAGATCCGCGACGCCGTGCGGCAAGCGATCGGAGCGGGCGCGAGCAACATCGGCGCGCTCATGGGCGCCGTGATGCCGCGCTTCAAGGGACGCGCCGAAGGTGCGACGATCAACCGCATCGCGCGCGAGGAGCTGAGCAGGCAGGCTTGACCGTGTCTTCCCCGTGTCACCCGGAAGCCCGAACGAGAGCGCGACTGCTCCCGTTCGGGCTTTCGCGTCGGGCGCACCGCCGCCGCGTGTCGTCGGCGACCACGCCGCGCGCAACGCCATGACGCCCATGAACGCGCACGCGCTCGCCGTGCTCGAGCTCACGCGCGTCCTGGCGCTGG
>DATFFQ010000013.1:0-32863 GCA_035249955.1 Gemmatimonadaceae bacterium | reverse complement strand
GTAGGAGCTGAGAGATGAGAGCGTAAGGGTGTGCACGTTTACGCGCTTACTCTCTCATGCAGCACTGAATCACTGGAAATCACTCCCGTTAGTCCGTTGCTGGGTGGCCCAACCGAGGGCCCTCTCACTCTTTCTCTCATTACTCTTTCACTCCCAACACGAGCACTCCTAGTGGCGGCAGCTTGAGTCTCATGCTCTGCGGGAATCCGTGAAATGGCGTCGCCTCCGTTTCGATGCGTGCCAGCGTCTCGAACTCGCTGCCGCCGTAGCGGGGGTCGTCGGAGGAGAGGAGCTCGACGTAGGAACCGGCCGACGGTGCGCCGATCCGGTAGTCCTCATGGGGGACGGGTGTCAGGTTGAGCACCACGACCACGTGGCTGCCACCATCGCGCCGCACGAAGGAGAGCACCGAGTTGTCGCGGTCCTCCACGTCGATCCAGGCGAAGCCCTCGTAGTCGATGTCGCGGCGCCAGAGCGCCGGGTGGCCGGCGTAGAGACGTCCGAGCTCCTCCATGAACGTCATGAGCTGCGCCCGCAACGGCTGCTCGAGCAGATGCCAGTCCAGACTCGTGTCGTGGTTCCACTCGCTCCACGGCGCCAGCTCGGTGCCCATGAACAGGAGCTTCTTCCCCGGGCGCGTATACATGTAGGTGAGGAGCGCTCGCAGATTGGCGAACTTCTGCCAGACGTCGCCCGGCATCTTGTCGAGGAGCGAGCGCTTGAGGTGCACCACCTCGTCGTGCGACAGCGGCATGATGAATCGCTCGCTGTACTCGTAGATCATGGCGAACGTCAGATCGTCCTGGTGGTGGCGCCGGTAGATGGGGTCGAGCGAGAAGTACTTCAGCGTGTCGTGCATCCACCCCATGTTCCACTTGAAGGCGAAGCCGAGCCCGCCCTCGTGCACGGGCTTGGTGACGCCCGGCCACGCCGTGGACTCCTCGGCGACCGTGAAGCATCCGGGCGCTTCGGCGCGGATGGCCTCGTTCAGCATCCTGAAGAACTCGATCGCATCGAGGTTCTCCCGTCCGCCGTACCGGTTGCGCAGCCACTCGCCGGGCTTGCGGCTGTAGTCCAGGTACAGCATCGACGCCACCGCGTCGACGCGCAGCGCGTCACAGTGGAACTCTTCCAGCCAGTAGAGCGCGTTGGCGACGAGGAAGCTCCGCACCTCGTTGCGCCCGTAGTTGAAGATCAGCGTCCCCCAGTCGGGGTGCTCGCCCAATCGCGGGTCCTCGTGCTCGAAGAGCGCGGTGCCATCGAAGCGCCGGAGCGCCCAATCGTCCTTGGGAAAGTGCGCCGGCACCCAATCGAGGATCACGCCGATCCCCGCGCGATGGCAGCTGTCGACGAAGAAGCGGAAATCGTCAGGCGTGCCGTGGCGCGCGGTGGGCGCGTAGTAGCCGGACACCTGGTAGCCCCACGATCCCGTGAAGGGGTGCTCCATGATCGGCAGCAGCTCGACGTGCGTGAACCCCAGCCGCTTGACGTGCTCCACCAGCCGTGGCGCGATCTCCCGATAGGTCAGTGGCCGGTTCCCCTCCTCGGGCACGCGCGCCCACGATCCCAGGTGCGCCTCGTAGATGAGCATCGGCTCGCGCGCGTGATCCCGGTGCGGCCGGTCCCGCATCCAGGTGTGGTCCATCCACTCGTACGTGTCGCGGCGCACCACGCGCGCGGCCGTCGCCGGGGCCAGCTCCATGGCCGACGCGAAGGGATCGGTCTTGACGCGCGTCACTCCCTGCTGGGTGAGGATCTCGTACTTGTAGAGCGCGCCCGGCCGCACGCCGGGCACGAACAGCTCGTGCACGCCGGAGCTGCCCATGATGCGCATGGGCAGCAGTCGTCCATCCCACGCGTTGAAGTCGCCGACGACGCTCACGCGCTGTGCGTTCGGCGCCCAGACCGCGAACGCCACCCCCTCCTCACCGTCGAGCGTGCGCGGGTGCGCGCCGAGCTTCTCCCACAGCCGGCGGTGCGTGCCCTCGTTGAACAGATGCAGGTCGACGTCGCCGATCGAAGGGAGAAAGCGGTACGGGTCGCCACGCTCCCACGTGGCACCTCCCTCGAACCGGAAGCGGAGCCGGTACCGAATGGGGAGCGTCGCGCCCGGAATGAACGTCGCGAACAGCCCATCCCCCTCGTTCTCGGGCTCGAGGGCAAAGGTGTCGCCGTCCTCCAGCGTGCACACGACGGCGACGGCATCGGGGTGGTACGCGCGCACGACGAGGCCGTGGATGCCGCCGCTCGTCGCGGGGTGCGCGCCCAGCACGCGATGCGGCTCGTTGTGCGCGCCCGCGAGCAGGCGATCGCGATCCTCACGGTCCACCGGCGGCGGCGCGAACCGGCGGCCAGAGGATGGCTGCTGCTGCGGGTGCCGCGCGTGCTCCGTTCCCGGGTCGCTCTTACCGTTCATCGTCTTCGCCTCCGTCGCTCGGGCCGCTGCGAGATCGCGTACCGGAGCAGGATGAGCGAATAGGGCGCCAGCGTCACCGCGCTCCCGGTCACGGGCCGCGGCATCTCCGGCGACGCGGTGTTCACCACTTCCGCCCACGAGCCCGGCCCCTCCTGGGGCGGCAGCACGAAGGATAGCTCGTGGTCGGCGTTGCTCGTCACCAGGAGGAGCGTGTCCCCCTTGATCGGGCGCCCGCGGTCGTCGATCTCGTCGGTGGCCTCACCATGGATGAGCATCCCCAGCGCTCGCTCGCCTGGATCGTGCCACTCGGCGTCGGTGAGCTCCCGTCCTTCGGGGTGGAGCCAGGAAAGGTCCTTGATGCCCGATGCGTGCACCGCGCGGCCGTGAAAGAAGCCGCGCCGCCGCAGCACCGGATTCGCGCGGCGAATGCCGAACACGCGGCGCGTGAACTCCAGCAGCTCGCGGCGGCGGTCATCCAGGTCCCAGTTGACCCAGGTGATCTCGTTGTCCTGACAGTAGGCGTTGTTGTTGCCATCCTGCGTGCGGCCGATCTCATCGCCGTGCGACACCATCGGCACACCCTGCGAGAAGGCGAGCGATGCCAGGAGGTTCCGCTTCGCGCGCTCGCGAACCTCGATGATCCTCTCATCGTGGGTCGGACCCTCGACCCCCCAGTTGGAGCTGATGTTGTGGTCGTGGCCGTCGCGGTTGCCCTCCCCGTTGGCCTCGTTGTGCTTGCGCTCGTAGCTCACCAGGTCGTGCAGCGTGTAGCCGTCGTGCGCGGTGACGAAGTTCACGCTGGCGTAGGTGCGCCGGTCGCTCCACTGATAGATGTCGCTGCTCCCCGCCAGCCGGAACGCGAGCTCCGAGCGCAGCCCCGCATCGCCGCGCCAGTACGCGCGCACCGCGTCGCGATACTTGCCGTTCCACTCCGCCCACCCGACGGGGAAGTTGCCCACCTGATAGCCGCCCGGCCCCACGTCCCACGGCTCGGCGATGAGCTTCACCTGCGACAGCACCGGATCCTGCTGGATGATGTCGAAGAACGTTCCCAGGCGGTTCACCTCGTACAGCTCGCGGGCCAGCACCGGCGCCAGGTCGAAGCGGAAGCCGTCGACGTGCATGTCCAGCACCCAGTAGCGCAGACTGTCCATGATGAGCTGGATGGTCCGCGGGTGGAGCATGTTGAGCGAGTTGCCGGTGCCGGTGAAGTCGGTGTAGAAGCGCGGATTGTCGGGCTCCAGCCGGTAGTACGCCTTGTTGTCGATGCCCCGCAGTGAGAGCGTCGGTCCCAGGTGATTCCCTTCGGCCGTGTGGTTGTAGACCACGTCGACGATCACCTCGATGCCGGCGCTGTGAAACGTCTTCACCATCGACTTGAACTCGCTCACCTGCTGCCCGATGCCGCCGGTGGCGTAGCGGACGTCGGGAGCCAGGAACCCGATCGAGTTGTACCCCCAGTAGTTGGTGAGCCCACGCTCGGCCAGCTGCCGGTCGACGGCGAAGTGGTGCACCGGGAGCAGCTCGATGGCCGTGACGCCTAACGAGAGCAGGTGGTCGATGATCGGATCGGCGCACAGCCCCAGATACTTCCCGCGCACCGGCTCGGGGACGTCGGGGTGCAGCACCGTCATCCCCTTCACGTGCGCCTCGTAGATGAGCGTGCGGTTCCACGGCACCTTGGGCGGACGGTCGCCGCCCCAGGTGAACGCGGGATCGACGACCACGCACTTGGGGATGCCGCCCGCCGAGTTCTCGGTGTTGATCTCGAGGTCCTCGCGGGGGCTGCCGACCCTGTACGCGAAGAGCGCGTTGCTCCACTTGATCGTCCCGCTGATCGCCTTGGTGTACGGATCGATGAGCAGCTGCGCCGGATTGAACCGGTGCCCCTCCTCCGGCGCGTACGGCCCGTGGACGCGGTAGCCGTAGAGCTGTCCCGGGCGCACGTCAGGCAGGTAGCCGTGCCAGATCTGATCGGTGCGCTCGGGCAGCGAGATCTTCACCGACTCGACCGCGTCGTGCGTCTTCTCGAACAGGCACAGGTCCACGCCGGTGGCATGTTGCGAAAAAAGGGCGAAGTTGACGCCCTGACCGTCCCACGTCGCCCCCAGCGGATACGGCTCTCCGGGCCACACTCGCATCAGTCGCTCCCTCGTCGGAACAGCGCCGCGGTCCGCGCGGCCATCAGGACATGTCGATCGCTCCCCTCGACGTCGAGGGGAGCGTGCATCGCGGCGGGACGCTCCCGGCCTCGCCCATCATACCGCGGCGCGCCGGTCGACAGGACGGTGCGCCACCCGCGGGACCCGCCGGGCACGGGCACGGCCCGCTCCGCATCGCCGAAGTTGAAGACAGCGAGCAGCACAGCGCTACCACCATCGGCCGGCGCGAGCGCGAGCCTGATCCAGCCGGCCGCGGCATCGGACTCCACCTCCACATGCGCGCTTCCCGGACGCAGGATCCGCTCGGCGCGGCGGAGCGCGATGAGGTCGCGGTAGAGCGCGAGCAGCGCGCCGTTGGCAGGCTCGGACGTGCGCGACCGGTCGAGCCTGGAGCGCGCGAAGCTCTCCTCGTCCTGTGGATCGGGCACCTCCACATCCCACCCAAAGGACTCGAACTCGCGGCGGCGCCCCTCCCGCACCGCCCGCACCAGGTCGGGATCACCGTGGCTGGTAAAGTACAGAAACGGATTCGTCTCCCCGTATTCCTCACCCATGAAGAGCATGGGCACGTAGGGCGAGAGCAGCATGCACGCGGCGGCGAGCTTGAGCCGGTCGAAGTCGACCAGCGCCGACAGCCGGTCGCCGGTCGCGCGGTTGCCGACCTGGTCGTGGTTCTGGATCGAGACCACGCAGCGATCGGCGCTGAGGTCGACCGCCGGAGCGCCATGCCGGCGCCGCCGGAACGTCGAGTACGCGCCATCGTACACGAAGCGGCGCTCGAGCTGCGCGGCGAGCGACGCGACGCCGTCGTAGTCCTGGTAGTAGCCGGTCCGCTCGCCGGTGAGCGCGACGTGCACCGAATGATGGAAGTCGTCGGTCCACTGCGCGTCGAGCGCGTAGCCCCCGCGCTCGAGGGGGCGAACGAGTCGCGGGTCGTTGAGATCGCTCTCGGCGATCACCTGCACCGAGCGACCGAGCTGCGCGCCGACGGCGTGTGCCTCTTCGGCGAGCTCCTGGAGGATGTGGCGCGCGCCGAAGTCGAAGATGCCGTGCACCGCGTCGAGCCGGAGGGCGTCGATGTGGAACTCGCTCACCCAGTAGCGGGCGTTGTCGAGCACGAGGCGGCGCACCTCGTCGCTCAGCGGGCCGTCGTAGTTCACCGCCTGCCCCCAGGGCGTGCAGTACGTGTTGGTGAAGTACGGCCCGAACTCGCCCAGGTAATTGCCCTCGGGTCCCAGGTGGTTGTAGACGACGTCGAGCACCACGGCCAGGCCGGCCTCGTGCGCGGCGTTCACCAGGCGGCGCATCCCGTCCGGTCCGCCGTAGCTGCTCTGCGGCGCGTAGAGGTGCGCGCCGTCGTAGCCCCAGTTCCGCGCTCCCGGAAATTCGGCCACCGGCATGATCTCGATCGCGGTGACACCGAGCTCGACGAGGTCGTGGAGGTGCGCGGCGGCGCCGGCGAAGGTCCCTTGGGCGCTGAAGGTGCCGATGTGCAGCTCGTAGATGATGAGGTCGGCCATCGCGACACCGCGCCATTCGCGGTCGGTCCACTCGAAGTCGTGCGGGTCGACCACACGCGATGGGCCGTGCACGCCCGACGGCTGCCATCGACTCACGGGATCGGGGAGCCCGCGCGCCGGGTCGGCCAGCACGTAGGAGTAGTCGTCGCCCGGCGCCGCGCCGGGGACGAGGCCATCGAACGAGCCGTCGCCGCGCCGCTCCAGCGGATGATCGCCGGCGGCACTGCCGGACACGAGTCGCACGGTGACGTGCTCGGCGTGCGGCGCCCAGACGGCGAAGCGCACGCCTCCGTCGACGACGGTCGCGCCGCGCTCGAGCGCCCAGTGACCTTGCTCGGCGCGACGGGGTGGTGCGGCGGTCGTCATCGGCGAGCGCGGGGCGCGGTGGTGAGGCGGGCGATGCCGCGCATCGGGATCCAGACCCAATCGGGTCGGTTGTTCAGCTCATACGCGAGCTCGTAGAACACCTTTTCCATCTCGAACAGGGAGAGGAGTCGATCGATCAGGCGGGGGCTCCTGGGCAGGAAATGGACCGGCCCGTCATTTGTTTGCAGATAGCCCTTCAGGAATGCGTCTCTGGACTCGCGCTCCCATCGGGCGCTCCGTGTCTCGACCGTGGCCTTGTCGAGCGAGCCGGTGATCTCGGTGGCCAGCGTGGCCGCCGCGTAGGCAAGGGAGCGGAGCATCCCCGCGACATCCCGGAGCGCGCTGTGACGCTCGCGCCGCTCGGTCAGCGGGCGCGACGGTTCCCCCTCGAAGTCGATCACCATGAAGTCGCCGTCGGCGGTGCGCAGCAGCTGGCCCAGATGGTAGTCCCCGTGATGGCGGATGCGCTGTCCGGCGTCCGCTTCGGTGGCGAGCTCGGTGGCGATGCCGTCCACGTCGCCCAGGTATTCATCGCCCCGCCGGAGGATCACCATGGCTTCGGCCAACCGTGGCGGCGCCAGCGCCCTCGCGTCGGCGCGCTCGCGGAGAAGTGCCAGCGCGTCCCGGATCGTGCGGCGAGTGCGCTCGCTCCACTGCCGCACGTCGTCCGGGGTCGCCGCCTGGGGGGCGAACTCCGCCTCGTCGTCGCGGGACGCGAGCGCCTCGTGCAGCTGGCGGGTGATCCGTCCCAGTCGCTCGGCGTCGGCGGCGAACTCGTTAGGCGGCTGCTGTCTGGGCGGCGCCTGGAAGTAGCGGCGCCCGCGATCCAGCGCGTAGCTCCACGCGTCGGCGGATCCGGGGAGGTACTGCTGGAGCATCCCGGCGACGGCGCTCCATCCGTCGGCCGACTCATAGTGGGCGACGCCGAGCAGCGCGGGGGTGTGGCGGAAGCTCGTGCGCGTGGTGAGGAAGCGGCCGATCTCGACGTCCGGATTGAGGCCTGGCTCGAGACGGCGGAAGAGCTTGAAGATCGCCGCGTCGCCGTAGATGATCGAGGTGTTGCTCTGCTCGGCCGAGCTGACGCGGGATGGGGCGCTCGCGCCGGCCGTCCCGCCGATGAGCTCCACGATCCAGCTGGCCTGTCTGGTCCTGTCGCCCCGTGGCGCGTCGACGCGGGCGCCGCTCGCGAGCGCCCGGCCGAGCCAATCGCGAAAGCTCGCGTCCTCGGTCGCGTCGATGAGCGTGGCGTGATCGCCTTCGATGCGGACCACGAGCGGAACCTGGTAGCGCTCGACCGTGGACTCGAGCTCGACGTCGAAGCGCGCCACGGCCGCGCGCAGCGGCTCCGCGTCGATGGGGATGAGCTCGGCGACGTGCACGCGCGATGGTGTGCGTCCCTTGGCGCCGAACCACCGCCGCTGCATGAGGAAGTCGCGGAGTCGCTCGCCGCCGAGCGCGTTGAGGGCGTCGGCGGTGAGCTGCGAGGCGAGGCGAACGTCGACACGCATCGTGGGACCGCCCTGCCTCACGACCCTCCGGGGGGCGTCGCATCCGGCCGGTCGAGCCGGAACCAGAGAAAGCCGTGCGGAGCGAGGGTGAGGAGGTAGGGGAGCTCGCCGATCCGCGGGAAGGGCTTCTGGCTCCACGTCTCCACGGGTGTCCAGCCCGCGAATTGATGGAGATCGAGCTCCACGTACTGCGCGTAGCGTGAGAGGTTGTTCACGCAGAGGAGCGTCTCGGTGTCGTAGCGCCGCAGGAAGCACAGCACCTGGCGGTTGGCCGGGTGCAGCGACTCCCAGGTGCCGCGGCCGAACGCCTTGTACTGTTTGCGGACGCGGATGAGGCGGCGCATCCAGCGCAGCAGTGAGGTCTGCGTGCGCTCCTGGGCGGTGACGTTCACCGCCTGGAAGCTGTAGGGCAGGTCCATGATGATCGGGCTGTAGAGCGCGGCGTGGTCGCCGTCGGAGAAGCCCGCGTTCCACGAGCCGTTCCACTGCATCGGTGTACGCACGCCGTTGCGGTCGCCGAGGTAGACGTTGTCGCCCATGCCGATCTCGTCGCCGTAGTAGATGATCGGCGTGCCCGGCATGGACATGAGCATGGCGTTCATGAGCTCGATCTGGCGGCGGCCGTTGTCCATGAGCGGGGCGAGTCGGCGTCGGATGCCGAGGTTGATGCGCATCCGTTTGTCCTTCGCGTACTCGTTGTACATGTAGTCGCGCTCTTCATCCGTCACCATCTCGAGCGTGAGCTCGTCGTGGTTGCGGAGGAAGATTCCCCACTGGCAGTCGCGGGGGATGTCCGGCGTGCGCGCCATGATCTCGATGATGGGTGTGCGATCCTCGCGGCGGATGCCCATGAACATTCGCGGCATGAGCGGGAAGTGGAACGCCATGTGGCATTCGTCGCCGTCGCCGAAGTACGGGCGCACGTCGGGCGGCCACTGGTTCGCTTCGGCGAGGAAGACACGGCTGTCGAACTCGGCGTCGAGGGCGGCGCGCAACTTTTTCAGGACGGCGTGCGTCTCGGGGAGGTTTTCGCAGTTGGTGCCCTCGCGCTCGACGAGGTAGGGGATGGCGTCGAGGCGCAGTCCGTCGACTCCCATCGACAGCCAGAAGCGCATGACCTGGATGACCGCCTCGATGACGGCCGTGTTGTCGTAATTGAGGTCGGGCTGGTGACTGAAGAACCGGTGCCAGTAGAACTGGTTGGCGATGGGGTCCCAGGTCCAGTTGGACTTCTCGGTGTCGGTGAAGATGATGCGGGCGCTGGAGTAGCGGTGCGGGTCTTCACTCCACACGTAGAAGTCGCGCTCGGTCGAGCCGAGCGGCGCGTGGCGGGCGCGCTGGAACCACGGGTGCTGGTCGGAGGTGTGGTTGATGACCAGCTCGGTGATGACGCGCATGCCGCGGCGGTGCGCTTCATCGAGGAAGCGCTGGAAGTCGTCGAGCGTGCCGTATTGGGGGTGGATGCCTTCGTAGTCGGAGATGTCGTAGCCGTCGTCCTTGAGTGGCGACGGGTAGAACGGCAGGAGCCAGATGCAGTTCACACCT
This sequence comes from Gemmatimonadaceae bacterium, assembly GCA_035249955.1. Lineage (GTDB taxonomy): Bacteria > Gemmatimonadota > Gemmatimonadetes > Gemmatimonadales > Gemmatimonadaceae > DATFFQ01. The sequence continues at coordinate 23,346 of DATFFQ010000013.1, read as the reverse complement.
AGGCTCTCTAGGTATTCGAGCTTCTCTATCAACCCGGGGAAATCGCCGAAGCCGTCGTTGTTGCTGTCGCGAAACGCCTTGACGTGCAGCTGGTAGATGACGGCGTCCTTGTACCAGAGAGCGTCTTCGTTCATCCCTCGAGTCTCATGGGGTTGCTGTGGGTTGGTGCTCGTCGCGGATCGGGCGGAGTCGGGCGGTCAGGTTGCCGGGCGCACCAGGCGCAGGATGTGGGCGGGGTGGGCGTGCGGGTCGAGGCGGACGTAGTTCCTGGCACCGCGCCACGTGTAGCGTGTTCCCGTGAGCAGGTCTTCGACGACGTACGGTTGGTCCGGGCGCAGCTGCAGGTCATCCAGCGGAACGTGGACCATGGTTTCGTGCGGCCGATGCGGATCGACGTTGACGGCGATGAGCAGGTCGTTGGTGCGATTGGGCGCCGATTTCCTGTAGAACAGGATCTGGTCGTTCTCGGATGTGTGAAACGTGAGGTTCGCGTTCAGCTGGAGTGCGCGGTTCTCGCGGCGGATGCGGTTGATGCGGGCGATGTCGTCGTTGATGTTGCCCGGTGCGTTCCAGTCGCGCGGGCGCAACTGGTACTTCTCCGAGTCGAGGTATTCCTCACTGCCCCGGCGCACGGGTACGTTCTCGCCGAGCTCGAATCCGCTGTAGATGCCGTAGATCGGTGAGAGTGTCGCGGCGAGCAGGAGTCTGATGCGGAACGCCGGCCGGCCGCCGTGCTGCAGGTATTCGTGCAAAATGTCCGGGGTGTTCGCGAACAGGTTGCCGCGCATGTACTCGGCCACGGGCGGCGTGGTGAGCTCGGTGAGATACTCGCGCAGCTCGGACGCCGTGTTGCGCCAGGTGAAGTACGTATACGACTGAGTGAAGCCGAGCTTGGCGAGGTACTTCATGCGCTTCGGCCGGGTGAACGCCTCGGAGAGAAAGATCACGTCCGGGTGCTCGCTCTGGACTCTGGCGATGGCCCATTCCCAGAACGCGAACGGTTTCGTGTGCGGGTTGTCGACGCGGAAGGTGCGAACGCCGCGGGCGATCCAGAACAGAAAGATGCCGAGGCAAGCGTTCCAGAGTGCGGCGCGATCCTCGCACCAGAAGTTGAGCGGGTAGATGTCCTGGTACTTCTTGGGAGGATTCTCGGCGTACTTGATCGATCCGTCGGGGCGGATGAAGAACCACTCAGGGTGCTCTTTCAGCCACGGATGGTCGGGGGAGCACTGGAGCGCGTAGTCGAGGGCGACCTCCATCCCGAGCCGGTGCGCCGTCTGGACGAACCGCTCGAAGTCGGCGATCGTGCCCAGGCGCGGGTCGACCGCTGTATGTCCTCCCGCTTCGCTGCCGATCGCCCACGGGCTGCCCGGATCGTTGGGTCCGGCCGCGAGTGAGTTGTTCGGGCCCTTGCGCGCCGTGAGTCCGATCGGGTGGATCGGTGGCAGATAGATGACATCGAACCCGAGCTCCGCGAGTCGCGGAAGCGCCTTTTCCGCGTCGGCAAAGGTGGCATGGCGCGCCGGATTGTCGGTTTGCGAGCGAGGAAACATCTCGTACCACGACGCGAAGCGCGCTCGCTCGCGATCCACCACCACGGAGAGCTCCCGGTCATAGCCGGTGAGGTCGCGCGGGCCGAGGTTCATCTCGACGAGCGTGAGAAGCCCGGGCGCGAGCGCCGAGTTGGCGCGCGTGTGCATGTCCACGCTGCCGTTCCGGAGAAGGATCGCCGTCTGCTTGAGCGCCGTGCGTGCCTCACCGAAGCGTGTGCGGCGCGCTGCCGCCTCCACCAGTTCGGCTCCTTCGAGCAACTCGATCGAGACGTCGTGACCGGCGTTGAGCTTCTTCTCGAGCTCGCTGCGCCAGGTGCCGAACTGATCGGTCCACGCCTCGACGGTGTAGGTCCAGCGGCCGATTTGGTCGAGCGGGAAGCTGCCGAGCCACCGGTCGCTGTTGTAGTCGAACGTCATCGGCGCGTAGCGCCAGTCGTTCTCCCCCGGTGCGCGATAGCGAACGCGGGCGGCGAGAAGGTCGTGTCCGTCTTTGAAGATGTCGGCGCCGACACGGAGGGTCTCGCCGATGATGCGTTTGACCGGGAACCGGCCGTCGTCCAGGACGGGCGATACACACTCGATGGCCAAGCGTGCGAGTGCACTAGGAGTCTGCGCGCGGCCGGACGATTTCTCGATCCTGCGGCGTGTCACGGGGTCGATCGTGGAGCTCGGGGTAGTCACGTGTGCTGCGGGGCGTCAGGGGAATGGGTAGGGGGGAAGGCCGCTGCGCAAGAGGCGCGCCGATGTGCAGCCGACCTGAGTCTTCGCACAGCGCGAGACGCGTGGCCGAGGGGGCGCGAGTTGTGTCTCCCGCACCCGAGCCTCGCGCTCTGTTATCAGAAAAGGTTGGCTCGAGGCGAGCAGAATGGTGCCATCCATCACGTCGCTATGAGAATACCGGAGCGCCGATGCACCCGGTGAGCATCAATTGCTGGCGCCTCGCGGTCTCGCTCATACCAGGCTCGCGCTCAAGCAACTCGTGCCAGGCCAGGTAGTTCTGCAGGTATTTCGTCGCTATTCCGCGGAACCGCCTCAACCACCAGCTGAAGCTTCGACCTCCTGCCGCAGCCCCATGGTTGTGAAACAGTGACAGGCTTGCCGACCGATGACGCGGCCCACCTGGGCACTCGTTTGCGATTCCCGCGCGGCGGCAATAACGGGCGAAGCCTTGCCGGTATGGGCTACAGATTGTGGCCGGTAGGACAATTCGGCCCTCGAGCGCTCGCGCGAGCCACCCGGCGGAAACGCACCCTACCTCGCCAAGTGTGAGGCCGGCACGCCCGCCGCGGCGATCGCGGGCAATGATCGCGGCTACGTGCCGTGATCGATCGTGACGCTCGACCCAACGCAACGCTCGTCGCCGCGGAGGTCGGCTGGGTGGCCTCGATCCCTTGAAGGATTCCCAGACGTGCAGCACATGGATCTCGATGATGCCACTCAGCAACCCACGTGAGGTCGCCCCATGGACGGTCGTGAGAATCCTGTGGCGCCATCGGAAGGCTGTCGCCGGGGAAAGCCTGGCACGACTCGCGGTCTCTCGAACGCTGCACCCCGACGCCATGCACTGCGCTGCCAAGGCCCAGGAGTCGAAGCGCTTGGTGTACGCGAGGGAAGTGCCAGTCAGGTCACTGAAGGTGCGGCCGCACCCCCAGCGGCAGCGGTAGCGCTGTCCGCCTCCGCGCGTGCGACACCATCGTTGAACACCCGAGCTGCCGCAGCGAGGGCACACCACCCCGGTTGGCCATCGCGCCTCGCGCACCTGGGCACGCGTCAGCATGGCAGGACGGACGACGGAACCCTGCGGAGATGCTTCGCCGCGGCCTGCGCAGGTTCGATGAGCGGATGAGCTGTCATGCGGCCTTTGGCTCCTGTTTGGCGGACGCCTCAATGTGGTCGATTCGCCTCGCAGTGCCGCATCCGAAGGTCTCCTCCGACATCGAGGCGGCCCACCGTTCCTGCATACAGAGCGCGATGAGCCGCGAAGCGAGATCTATAATGCACGGCGGCCGCGCGCCCGGGCCCGGCCGAAGGCGACGTGTCCAGCACGCGATCCCCCCGACCCAACCCGTTCCCGGCCACGTCACAGAAGGAACTTCAACCCTGCACGGGCGATTATCTTGTGCGTCATGGACCTCGCTGACCTGCCAGCCCTCCTCTCCAACCGCCCGCAGCTCGCGCTTCCGCTCGTCTTCCTCGGCGGAGTCCTCACCAGCCTCACGCCGTGCATCTATCCCATGATCCCGATAACGGTCTCCCTCGTTGGCGGCCAAGCGGTGGGAGGGGCGCCTCGCACCCGCTGGCATGCGCTCGCGCTCACCCTCACCTATGTCGTTGGGCTGGCACTCGTTTACGCAGGGCTGGGACTCTTTGCCGGCTTGAGCGGCACCATGTTCGGTGCGGTGAGCACCAATCCATGGCTCTACTTCACCATGGCGAACCTGCTGCTGCTCGCCGCCCTTGCCATGCTCGACGTCGTCCCCATTCGTCTGCCGCAGTCCTGGGTCCAGCGCGCCGCCACCGCGGGGAGTGGAGGGCGCTTCGCCGGGACGTTCGTAATGGGAGCGGCCTCCGGACTCGTGGCCGCGCCGTGCTCGGCTCCGGTCATGATCGGGGTTCTCACCTGGGTCGCCACCACCAAGAGCGCCTGGCTCGGCTTTCTCTATCTCTTCGTCTTTTCGGTGGGCATGAGCACCCTGCTCATCATCGTGGGCGTGTCGGCCGGTGCCCTTTCGGCGCTCCCGCGAGCGGGTAGCTGGATGCTGTGGGTCAAGCGGTTATTTGCTGCTGTCATGTTGGGAGTTGCGGAGTATTACCTGATTAAGATGGGTCAGTTGATCATATGAACGCACTGCCAGGAGCCCTCATCCGTACGACCGTCTACGCAGCCTTCACGGTCGCGGCGCTCGCCGCGGCTCGGCCCGGGGCAGCGCAATCCCTGGTCGGCGTGGGCGACAAGGCCCCCGCTGCCGTCGTCGAAACGCTCGACGGCAAGAAGGTCGACCTTGCTCAATACATCGGACAGCGCCCGGTGCTCATCGAGTTCTGGGCGACATGGTGCCCCAACTGCAAGCAGCTCGAGCCCACGCTCCACGCCGTGCACCGCAAGTACGCGGCACAGGTGCACTTCATCGGCGTCGCGGTTTCCATCAACCAATCACCGCGACGGATCCGCCAGTACGTCGAGAAGTACAAGCTCCCGTTCGAGGTTCTCTTCGATCGGGAAGGCAATGCCAGCGGCGCCTACGACGTCCCGGCTACGTCGTACGTGGTCGTTGTCGACAAGACGGGGACCGTGGTCTACACGGGAAGCGGTGGCGACCAGGACCTCGAAGCGGCGATTCGCAAAGCGCTCTGAGGCAACTCAGGATCACTCCTGGCTGGCGGGCCGGTCGCCCTGCCCCAGCACCAGCTCCAGCACCCGACGGCCCGGCTGCGGGTTCACCGTGGAGTAGAACTGTAGGCGGTCGATCAGCACCGGCTCATCCACGCGTACGGCAAACAGCGTTCGGCGCAGTTCCGGCGTGAGCGTGGGATAGAAGCTCAGTGTGCAGTGCGGCGCGAAGGGGAAGCGCGACCGCTCGAACACCAGCCCGCTCCTCGCGATGCGCTCGTGCAACGTGCGCAGCGGCCCATGCGCATCGATGGGCAGCACCACGATGTCCGTTTGCATGAAGCGAATGGGCCGGCCGAAATGCACCGTGATCGGCGGTGTGTCGGCGACGATCTCCGTGAGGCGCTCCCGGATTCGCGGCACGGGCGTGGTGATGGGCATCGGTCCCACACCGGACGACCCCACGAGCGTGATGTGCGGAGGTGTCGTCCGCGCCAGCCGTGGGTCGCACTCCAGCTGCACGGCTCGGACCTGCTCACGCACACGCCCCGAGAGCTCCGAGACGACGAAGATGCCGTTGTTCACGACGGCGGACGATATTTCATCGCGGCGGACGGTACTTCGCCGCGGCGGACAGTATTTCGCCACGGTGGACGGTACTTCGCCGCGGCGGACGATAACGCCTCGCGCCCGAACATATTCATTGCGCTCGAAGATACGCGCCGCGGCACGCGCGCTGCACTACCTCCGCGCGTGAGATCCACATCGTACGAGATCATCCCCTGCCCCGTGTGCGGTACGCGTGAGTCCACTCAGATCGCGGGGCCCGACGACGTGCGCGCCGAAGTCGAGGCGCTCTGGGAGTTCCACAGCAGACGCCTGCGCCCCGATACACCGCCCGAGCTGCTCATGGATCGCGTCGCGTTCTCCCAGCAGCCACCCTTCCGGGTAGTCGAGTGCACCAGCTGCGGACTCGTCTACCGCAACCCGCGCGAGCGCGCGCACGAGCTGCGCGAGACGTACGCCGGAGAAGAGCCCGACAGCGCCACGCTCGACTCGCTCTTCGAGAATCAACGCGCCGCCTATCGAGCGCAGGCGCGCCGGCTCACCGAGGAGCTGGGCCGAGCCGGCGTCGGACTCGAGGTGGGAAGCTATGTCGGCGCCTTTCTCGACGCCGCACGCGAGCAGGGCTGGCACTTCGAGGGGCTCGACGTCAACCCGACCACCAACGCGTTCGCGACGAGCCACGGCTTTCGCGTCATGCTCGGCGAGCTCGAGTCGCTGGAGACGGACCAGCGCTACGACGCGATCGCCATCTGGAACTGCTTCGATCAGCTCCCCGATCCGCGCCGCGCCGCGGTCAAAGCGCGCGAGCTGCTTGGGGCAGGCGGTGTCTTCGCGGTGCGCGTTCCGAACGGCGCGTTCTACGCACGACTGCGGCAAGCGCTCGACGGACCGGCCGCGCCCGGCGCCCGCGCGCTCCTCGCGCACAACAACCTGCTCACGTTCCCGTACCGCCTCGGCTTCACGCTCAAATCGCTCGAGCTGCTCCTGGGCAAGGGCGGCTTTCGGATCACGCGCGCCTACGGCGACACGCTGGTCCCCACGGCCGACGAATGGACGCGCGGCTGGGCCGCGGCCGAGGAGCGTGCGATCAAGACGCTGCTGCGCTCGCTCTCGCTGGCGGGACGCGTGGGCGCCGAAGGATCGCCCTGGCTGGAGGTGTACGCCCGCCCGGATTGACCTTCAGTCGCGCATCGGCACCAGGATGGGACTGATCGCGCGGCCGCCGTTTCTCCCCGGCGAGATGCTCACGCCCAGGAGCCAGCGATCCAGGTCGTTGCCCTCGTTGGTCTGATGAAAGCGCCACACCTTGTTGCCGGTGAAGATGCCGAGTGCGCCGCCCATGATCACATCGCTCGCCCAGTGCTTGTTGTCGTACATGCGTGACAGCGCGACGAGGATCGCGCCCCCATACATCGCCGGCCCTACGTACCAGCTCGACTCCGGCCACCACTGGTGCGTCTCTCGCAGCACGATGGTCGCCGCGGCGAACGCGATGAGCGCGTGGCCCGACGGGAACGAGCGATACTCGTCTTGCCCCCACCCGCGGCCGAGCTCGAAGTCGCGTGGATTCCGGTCCACCAACGGTCGCGCGCGGCCGACGCTCACCTTGATCGCCGTCGTCACCGCCAGCCCGATGAGGATCGCCTCCGTGCCACGCAGCCCCAGCTCCGCCATGCGGCTGTCCCCGCCAAGCCGCCCGGCCGCGTAGAGCGTCCCGCCAATGATGAACGCTCCGGGCACGGCGATGTTCTCCACCACCACCGACACCCGGCGGAGAAAGCGGCGCGTTTGCAGATCGCCCTGGAGATAGTCCGCGAGCTGCCGGTCGAGCGGCGAGATGGCGAGCGTGCCGATCGCCACCGCCCCCGCGTACACGAGGTCGGCTCGCGTGAAGAGCGGCTTGTCGGAGACCGCCCCCTCCGGCGGTTGCGCGCCCGCGGCCATGGCCCACAGCATCAGCGCCGGCGCCGTGAGTCGAGCCGTCTTTCCGTTCAACATTCGGTACCCGTCATGCGTTGTCAGGTTGGCGTTCGTCGCACGTAAGCTACTGGCGTCCCACCCTGCACGTCCATCACTACACCCGAGCCATGATGAGACCACGTTCCGCGCTGGCCGGAGCCATACTCTGCGCCATCCTCGTCGCCTGCGCACGGCCCACCCCACCCGAATCTCCGTCACCCGCACAAGGTCGAGTCCCATCCGCGGGACAGGGCGGCCAGGGCGGTGACACTGCTCAGGGGCAGCGAGGTCCCCAACCGCCACCGGCTCCGCGGCCGTACGAGCGAGTCGTCACGAGACAGGCCACCACGCGCGACGGGCTCTTCAAGACGCATCGCATCGGCGACCGGCTGTACTACGAGATCCCGTCGAAGGAGCTCGACCGCGACCTCCTCCTCGTCACGCAGATCGCCCGCACCACGCTCGGCGCGGGCTTCGGCGGACAGGCGCTCAACAACCGCGTGGTGCGGTGGGAGCGGCGCGACCATCGCGTGCTCCTGCGCGCCGTCTCGTACAGTGTGGTGGCCGACACGTCGCTCCCCATCTACCAGGCAGTCTCGGCGGCGAACTACAGCCCCATTCTCGCGTCGTTCAACGTCGAGGCGTATGGGCAGGACAGCGCGGCGGTGATCGACGTCACCCGCCTGTTCACCAACGACGTGCCCGAGCTGAGCGCACGGCTCAGACTGCGCGCCGGCCCGCTGGACAACGCGCGCAGCTTCGTCGAGCGCGTCGCGACCTTCCCCGACAACATCGAGGTCGAGGCAACGCACACCTATCAGCCGGCACAGCAACAGGGACAGCAACAGCAGCCGCAGGGTCCGTTCGGGCAGCAGCAGCAGCCGCAAACCCGCAGCGTCCTGCTGCACTGGAGCATGGTCCGGCTCCCCACCGTGCCGATGATGCCGCGTCTGTACGACTCGCGCGTGGGGTACTTCTCCGTCCAGCAGTCGGACTTCGGCGTGCCCGAGCACCGCGTACCGCGGCGCCGCTACGTGACGCGCTGGCGGCTGGAGTGCGGTGAGGAGCGCGTGGGCGACCTGTGCGTGCCGAAGACGCCGATCGAGTACTACGTCGATCCGGCCACGCCCGCGTGGCTCGTCCCGTGGATCAAGAAAGGCGTCGAGGACTGGCAGCGTGCCTTCGAGATGGCCGGCTTCAGCCGCGCGATCGTCGCCAAGGACGCGCCGCCGGTCGCTCAGGATCCCGACTGGTCGGCCGAAGACGCACGCTACTCGGTGATTCGATGGCTCCCGTCCAACGTGGAGAACGCATCGGGACCGCACATTCACGACCCGCGCACGGGAGAGATCCTGGAGTCGGACATCCAGATGCACCACAACGTGATGAACCTGCTCCGGTCCTGGTACTTCGTGCAGGCCGCTGCCCTCGATCCGCGCGCGCAGCGGATCCCGTTCCCCGACTCGCTCATGGGTCGACTCGTCCAGTACGTCGTCGCCCACGAGGTCGGACACACGCTCGGCTTCCAGCACAACATGAAGGCGAGCGCGACGTACGACGCCGACAGCGTGCGCAACCGCGATTTCCTGCGGCGCATGGGACACACGCCCACGCTCATGGACTACTCGCGCTTCAACTACGTCGCGCAACCGGAAGACAGCATCCCGGTGGACCTCCTGATCCCCGACATCGGTCCCTACGACAAGTGGGCCACGATGTGGGGCTACAAGCCGGTGGCCGGTGCACGCACGCCCGACGCCGAGCTCACGACCCTGGACACCTGGGCGCGCGCGCAAGACTCGATGCCCTTTCTGCGCTTCTCCACCGCCGGCAGCCGCGGCTCCGATCCCGGCGAGCTCACCGAAGCGGTGGGTGACGCCGACGCCGTCAAGTCGACCCGGCTCGGTATCCGCAACATCCAGCGCATCATGCCCTTGCTCGTGCCGGCGACGGAGAAGCCGGGCCAGGATTACGCCGATCTCGCCGAGCTGTACGGCCGCCTCATCGATCAGTGGCGCCGCGAGCTGGTGCACGTGACGGCGATCGTCGGCGGCGCCGAATCGCAGGAGCGGCGCGGGTACGGCACGCGCTTCACGCCGCTGCCGCGCGCTCGTCAGGCAGCGGCGGTCGACTACCTGAACGACGCGGCCTTCGCCACGCCTCGCTACTTCCTGGACGAACAGGTCGTGCGGCGTATCGAGGTGGACGGCGCGCTCGCCCGCATTCGCCGCGCACAGGAGCAGGTGCTCGAGTCGCTGCTGAACGACGACCGCATGGACCGGATGATCGAGTTCGAGGCGCTGGCCGATCGCCGGAACGCGGCGTACCCGCTGGCGGAGATGCTCTCCGACGTGCGCCGCGGCATCTGGAGCGAGCTCCAGTCGGGCTCGGTCCGCATCGACCCCGTGCGCCGCAATCTCCAGCGCTCGTACCTGGAGCTGGTGGACGAGAAGCTGAATCCGCCGGAGACACCAGCGCCGCGCGTGGTGTTCGGCCAGCAGGGTCCCCAGATCGACAGCACCCCGCGTCCCACCAGCGACGCCCTGGCGCTCCTGCGCGCCGAGCTGCGCGACCTCGACGCGTCGCTCCGCTCGGCGATCCCCCGCGCCGCCGACCGCACGACCCGCGCGCACCTGGAGTACGCGCGGGCGGCGATCGAACGGACGCTCAATCCCAAGGGATAGTTTCGGTGAGAGGGTGACGAGAGTGGAGTGAGTGACAACGACTCGGGTGAGGGGCATGAGATCGGGTGATGAAGCCATCACCAGACGTCATGCTCCTCACCCAGGTCGTTATCACTCGCATCACTCGCATCACTCGCATCACTCACATCACTTTCATCGCTCGCATCACGGACTTTCCCTACCCCCTGATCTCTTCCGACGCCTCCATATCCGCCAGAAACATCTCCTCCGCCGCCTCGCCCAGCGCGCGGTCCTCGATCACCGCGTCGAGCTCGTAGTTGATGGCGATGCCTAACGGATTGAAGTCGGTGGAGCCCACCCGGACCCAGCGACCGTCGACGACGCTCGACTTGGCGTGCATCATGAGCCCCTTCCACTCCCAGATCCGCACGCCATTTAGTATCAATCTGCGATAAAATCGCCGCGTCAGGCGGCGCACCCACGGGTGGTCGGACTTGGACGGAACGAGCACCCGCACGTCCACCCCGTCACGGGCGGCGCCGGCCAGCGCCTCGATCTCGGCGAACGACGGCACGAAGTACGCGCTCGCGATCCAGATGCACCGCTCCGCGCTCACCGCCTGGATCTGGAGCGCGCGCGCCACGCGGAGACGGAGCGGGTCGCCCTCGATGATGCCGACGACGGCCCCCTGATCCACGTCCGGATTCACGTGCGCCCCGCTGGGCCGCCGCACCAGCTTGCGCGTCGAGCTCCGGCGCTCCTCGCCCGTGCATCGCTGCCACATCGTCTCGAACGCGCGCTGCATGTCGCCCGCCGCCGGCCCCTCGATGCGCACCGCCGTGTCGCGCCACCGCGCGCGGCGGGAGCGCGGCTCACGCTCGCTCCACTCCTCACCCACTCCGATCCCACCGGTGATCCCGACCCGGCCATCGACCACCAGCAGCTTGCGATGGTCGCGCGGCACGAGTCCCAGCCAGGGACGCCAGCCAGGTGCGTTGAAGATGCGCACGTCCACCTGACCCTCGCGCAGCGCGCGCCAGTACGCCCGCGAGGTGCCGCGCACGCCGATCCAGTCACCGATCACGCGCACCTGCACGCCCCGCGCGGCCGCGGCCATGAGCGCCTGCGCGAAGCGGTCGCCCACGGTGTCGTCGCGGATGATGTAGCTCTCCAGCGCCACCTCGCGCTGCGCCCCCTCGATGAGCGCCAGCATCTCGGCGAACGTCTGCGGCCCATCGCGCAGGAGCGCCACGCGATTGCCGCTCGACGCGTCCGCGGCCGCGATACGCCACAGACCGCGCGCGAACGACGGCCCGCGCGCGGCCGGAGGTCGGTCCGGCGGCTCCCGTCTCGAAGGAAGCGGAACGGCGGAGGTCATGTGCGGGACGCAGAGTGCGGGACGCGGGACGCGGAACGCGAAACGTGAGTCGATAATACACTCACCTGCTGACCAGACAAAGTGAATCGCTGTAGCTTTGTCGCAGTTTCGCGTCCCGCGTCCCGCGTTCCGCATCCCGCATCCCGCGTCCCGCATTCCGCGTCCCCCGTCCCGCAATGCTCGATCTCGACCAAAACACCATGCGCCGGCTCGGTCACCGCGTGGCCGACCTCGTCGCCGAGCATCTCGCCGGGCTGCGCGAGCAGCCGGTGATCGCGACGGCGGGGCGGAACGAGATGCAGCAGCTCATCGCCACGCCGCCGCCCCCCACCGGCACCGATTTCGAGACCCTGGTGCGGCGGCTGCGGGAGAATGTCTTCCCCTACGCCGCGCGCGAGCCGCACCCGGGGTTCATCGCCTACGTGCCGAGCTGTCCCACCTTCCCGGCCGTCCTCGGCGACTGGCTCGCGACGGGGTTCAACTTCTTCGCCGGCGTGTGGCCCGTGGCGGCGGGCCCCAACATGCTCGAGCTCACCGTGCTCGAGTGGTTCCGCGAGTGGGTGGGCATGCCCGCGGGCGCGGGCGGGCTCCTCACCTCCGGCGGATCGGTGGCCACGCTCACCGCCATGATCGCGGCGCGCCACGCCGTCGTCGGCGAAGAGGCTGAGCGCATGCCGCGGCTCGCGCTCTACACCTCGGCGCAGGCGCACTCCTCCGTCGAGCGGGCAGCCTGGATTGCCGGGATCCCGCGCGCGCACGTGCGCCTCCTGCCTGTCGACGACCACTACCGTCTCGTCACCCCTGCGCTCGCCGCGGCGATCCGCGACGATCGCGCCGCCGGACTCCTCCCCGTCGCCGTCGTCGCGAGCGCCGGCACCACCAACACCGGCGCGGTCGACCCACTCCACGCCGTGGCGGACCTCTGCGAGGCGGAGAGCGTGTGGCTGCACATCGATGCCGCCTACGCGGGATTCTCGACGCTCACCCGTCGCGGTCGTGAGGCCCTCGATGGCATCGGCCGGGCCGACTCGATCACGCTCGACCCGCACAAGTGGCTCTACGTCCCGTTCGAGTGCGGCTGTCTGCTGGCGCGCGATCCGCACCGGCTGCGCGACGCGTTCGCGATCTTCCCCGACTACCTGAAGGACGTCGAGGCCGCCGGCGAGCAGGTGAACTTCGCCGATTACGGCGAGCAGCTCACCCGCTACTCGCGCGCCCTCAAGGTGTGGCTCTCCGTGAGCTACTTCGGCACGAACGCAATCGCCTCCACGATCGACCGCACCATGGATCTCGCCGCGTACGCCGAGCGGCTCGTGCGCGCCGAGCCCGACCTGGAGGTGTTGTCGCGGGCGCAGTTCGGCATTCTCTGCTTCCGCGCTCACCCGCGGGGGCTCGATGACCCGGCCGCGCTCGACGCGCTCAACGAGCGCATCAACGCCGCGGTGAACGCCGGCGGTCGCCACTTCATCTCGTCGACCCGGCTCAACGGCGCATTCTCCCTGCGCATCTGCATCCTCGGCTACCGGACGGCGGAGGAGGACGTGGAGGCGCTGGTGCGGTCGGTGGCGCGGTTGGCGAGCGGCGAGGGGTGGGGGAGACGAGAGTCACGAGAGTGACGAGAGTGATAAGAGTGACGAGAGTGATGAAAGTGATATGAGTGATGAGAGTGATATGAGTGATAAGAGTGAGGGCTGTTCGGAGGGCCCTTCCTCACTCACTCCACTCTCGTCACCCCATCACCTTTCGCCCTCACCCCTCACCCCTGTAGTTTCGCGCCATGCTCCAGATCGACCTCTCCGGCCGCCGCGCGCTCGTCGCCGGCGTGGCTGATGATGCTGGATATGGCTTCGCCATCGCGAAGGCGCTCGCCGAAGCTGGTGCGTCGGTGGTCGTCGGCACCTGGCCGCCGGCACTCAACATCTTTCTCAATCTCCTCGAGCGGGGAAAGATCGACGAGTCGCGCCGGCTGTCCGACGGCCGCCTGCTCGAGTTCGAGAAAGTTTATCCGCTCGATGCCGCGTTCTCCACGCTCGCCGATGCGCCCGAAGACGTGCGCACGAGCAAGCGGTACAAGGACGTCGGCGACTTCTCCATCGATGGGCTCGCCACCCGCCTGACGAGCGACTTCGGAGAGCGTCCTCTCGACATCGTCGTGCACTCGCTGGCCAACGGCCCGGAGGTGAGGAACCCGCTCCTCCAGACGAGCCGCCGCGGCTATCTGGAGGCGGTGAGCGTGAGCGCGTACTCGCTGGTGGCCCTCGTCGCGCGGCTCGGCCCACTGATGCGGGAGGGTGGATCCGTCGTCTCGCTCACGTACATGGCCGGCGAGCGGGTGATCCCCGGTTACGGTGGTGGTATGTCGTCGGCCAAGGCGGCCCTGGAAAGCGACACGCGCGTGCTGGCGTACGAGTCGGGTCGTCAGTACGGTATCCGCGTGAACTGCATCTCCGCCGGGCCGCTCGCATCGCGCGCCGCCAGCGCCATCGGCATCATCGAGAAGATGGTGGACTACGTCGCGGCCAACTCGCCGCTCACGACACCGCTCTCCGCCGGCGAAGTCGCGTGCGCGGCCGCGTTTCTGTCCAGCCCGCTCGCGAGCGGCATCACCGGTGCCGTGATCCACGTCGACAAGGGCTATCACGCGATGGGAATGGCCGTCGCCCCGCCCGGCGAGCAGGCGCCGACCAGCGGAGGCACCGACCAGCCGCGGTGAGCCACGGCGACCTGGCGGGGCGGCCGGCGTGACCGCCTTCTCGCGCAACATCTTCCTCCGCGCATCGCGCAGCAAGCTGCTGGCGCGAGAGCTGCCGCGCCGTGCGTTCGTGCGCCGAGCCGTCCGCCGCTTCATGCCCGGTGAGGACGTGTCGGACGCCTTCCACGCCGCCGAGCAGCTCGGCAAAGTCGGGATCGGTGCCCTGCTCACCCGGCTCGGCGAGAACGTCACGGCGATGTCGGAAGCGGTGGCCGAGCGCGACCATTACATCGGCGTACTGGAGCGTATTCGCACCTCCGGCCTCGCCGCCGAGGTCTCGGTGAAGCTCACGCACCTCGGCCTGGACCTCGATGTCGACACGTGCGCCGAGTACGTGTCGGCGCTCGCGGCACGCGCGGCGGACACGGGATCGTTCCTCTGGATCGACATGGAGGACTCGAGCTACACCGATCGAACGCTCGACATCTATCAGCGCGTGCGCGCCGAGCGTGAGCGGCTCGGGGTGTGTCTCCAGGCGTACCTGCGCCGTACGCCGCAGGACCTGGAGCGATTGCTGCCGCTGAAGCCCGCGATCCGACTGGTGAAGGGCGCCTACGCCGAGCCGGCCGAAAAGGCCTTCCCATCCAAGAGTGACGTCGACGGCGCCTATTACTCGTTAGGCGCCAGGCTGCTCGACGCTGCCGCGCGCGGCTCGGCGCGCGCGGTGTTCGGCACCCACGATGGGCGGCTCATCGCCCGCCTGCGCGAACAGGCCGGCGCGCTGGGCGTCTCCCCGTCCGCGTACGAGTTCCACCTGCTCTACGGCATTCGCGATGCCGACCAGCGTGCCCTGGCCGCGGCCGGCGAAACGGTGCGCGTCCTCATCAGCTACGGCAGCGACTGGTTCCCCTGGTACATGCGCCGCCTCGCCGAGCGCCCGGCGAACGTGTGGTTCGTGCTCAAGAACCTCATTTAGCGAGAGAGGCCAGGTTTGCCACGAGCCTGGCTAACCACGGAGACACAGAGGGCACAGAGGGTCCACAGAGGAAGCTCGCTAGAAGCAAAGCCGCTTGATGCCGTCCCTGAGCGTCGCGCAATTGAAGTTGAGTAACAGGCCTGTCTTCATGCCGGCGAGCTTCAGGTAAGTGAGTACCTGCGCGGTATGCACGGGTTCTAGTCGATCGACCGCTTTCAGCTCAACGATCAACTGGCTTTCGACGACAACATCGAGGACGTATCCGCGGTCCAGCCGCATTCCCTTCTAGTGCACGGGTAGGGCCACTTGTCTGTCAAAGGTCAGCCCAACGGTGCCGAGCTCCCAGCACAAGCATTCCTCATAGGCTGACTCAAGCAAGCCCGGGCCCAGATGTCTGTGCACGGTGATCGCCGCACCGATGACGCGTTCGGTGAGTGCTGGAGAAACGCCGGCGGCCCCGCTGTTCATCTAGCGCACTCTGTGCGAGTCAGTTGATAGCGCACTCTGTGCGAGTCAGCTGAGCATCCCTAGCAGTGGAGGACAGGGTTGCTGTTCTCTGTGAATCCTCTGTGTCTCTGTGCCTCTGTGGTTAGCCAGGCTCGCTGTGCCGTCAACCAGAATAGTTGACGCAACCGACAGTGCCGAAAGCAAATGGCAACCTTCCGGCGCGTTGATTTGCAGAACGCGCGGGTCGCCGCATCGGCGCGGGAGGCGCCAGCCTCACGTTCCTTCCCGCGCCCGGCCGATGTACGCATCGATCTCCGCCTCGAGCACCGGCAGCGGCACCGATCCGTTCCGCAGCACGGCGTCGTGGAATTCGCGGATGTCGAACCGTGCGCCTAACGACCGCTCGGCACGAGCGCGGAGCTCGCGGATCTTGAGCTCCCCCAGCTTGTAGGCCAGCGCCTGCGCCGGCCACGAGATGTAGCGGTCGGTTTCCGTGCGCACCTCGTGCAGCGATAGCGCGGTGTGGTCGGCCATGTACTTCAGAACCTGGTCGCGGGTCCACCCCTTCCAGTGGATACCGGTGTCGACCACCAGGCGGCAGGCGCGCCACATCTCGTACGTGAGGCGGCCGAAGTCGCTGTAGGGATCGGTGTAGAAGCCGGCCTCGAGCCCCAATCGCTCGGAGTAGAGCCCCCATCCTTCCCCGAACGCCGAGAGGTACGTGTGGCGCCGGAAGTCGGGGAGGTCCTCCAGCTCCTGCGCCAGCGCCGACTGGAGGTGGTGCCCCGGCACCGCCTCGTGCAGCGTGAGCGCCTCCAGCGAATAGTAGGGACGGCTGGGCAGGTTGTACGTGTTCACCCAGTACTTGGCCGCTTCCACGCCGCCTGTCGGGGCACCCACGTAGCGGCCGGCGGTGTACTTCGGAGCCAGGTGCTCCGGCACCGGCTCCACGCCGTACGGCTGGCGCGGCAACGTCTTGAACAGAGACGGCAGCTTGCCGTCCATGCGCTTCGCGATCCAGGATGCCTGCCGCAGCAGCTCATCGGGCGTCGTGGGATAGAAGCGCGCATCGGTGCGCAGCATCCGGAGGAAGTCGGCCATCGTGCCGGTGAACCCCGTCCGGCGCATCGCCTGCTCCATCTCGGCCTCGATGCGCGCCACCTCGGCGAGCCCCAGCGCGTGGATGGAATCAGGAGACAGGTTGAGCGTGGTGTACTTGCGCACCTGGCGCACATAGTACGCGCGCCCATCCGGCAGATCGCTGGCAGCGATCGTCGTGCGGGCGGCCGGGATGTACTCGCCGGTCATGAAGGTGAGAAACTCCCTGTAAGCGGGCACCACGCTGTCGCGGATCGCCGCCGCCGCTGCCGCACGGAGTCGCTCCTTGTCCGCCTCCGGCATCGCGTCGGGGAGTTGGGTGAGCGGCCGATAGAACACGCCCCTGGTGGGATCGTCGACGACGTGCGACGCGATCGTCACCTCGTAGCCGTCGAGCACCACGCGCGGCATGGTGAACTTCGTCGCCATCCCGCGCCGCATGAGCGCGATGTGCTCGCGGAAGTAGCGCGGTGTCTGCCGCAGTCGCGCGATGTACGACTCCACGTCCTTCACCGTCTGGCGCGGTGCATACGACGGGAGCTGCGCCAGGCCGATGTGAAACCCGGCGTCGACGAGGATGGGAATGCGGTCCTCCTCTCCGTCCAGCTCCTCGAGCTGGGTGCGCAGGCGGAGCTCCAGCATCGCCGCGCTCACCTGGTCCTGCCGCTGGAGCGCGCGCCGGTCGATCGCGGCCAGCCGGGTGAGGTACGCACGCACGCTGTCCCGCCGGCGGGCGAGGTCGGTGGACGACATCCCGGGCAATCGGTCGTCGTACCGGTGATCGCCGGCCCTCGTCGCCATCAATGGATTGTCGCGCAGCTCGAACTCCCATGCGGCTTCCATGAGCGCGCGGAGCCGCGCCGCGCCTTGCGAGCCTTGTTGCGCGGCGCACGGGAGTGGGAGCGCGCTCGCCAGCAGGACCACCAGCGCCAACGTGGGACGGGCGATTGTCATGGGTGCCGTGGGTTGCGGGTTGCCGATCGCGATCTCGAACAGTGTTTCCCACAGCCTGTGGCGCGCAACCCGGCTACGCGCTCAGGCGCTGCTCGGCGATCCGGTCCGCGGCGACGTTCGTCGGAATACGCTCGGCGACGGCGTGCGACAGCACATCGAAGACGCGGCGGTCGAACGAATCCACGTGCGCGTTCACGCGCTCGGGCGACCAGTTGGCGAGTACGCGGCACAGGTACGTCGCCCCGCCGGCGTTCGCCACGTAGTCCGGAACGTAGACGATCGATCGCTCGGCGAGCGCCAGACCGTGCCGGTCCTCCAGCAGCTGGTTGTTCGCCGCGCCGGCCACGATCGCGCAGCGAAGACGCGGAATGGTGGTGTCGTTCAGGATGCCGCCCAGCGCGCAGGGCGCGAAGACGTCGACCTGCAGATCGTAGATCGAGTCCGCGACCACGGGCGACACACCGCAGTCACGCGCGGCGCGATGCAGCCGCCGCTCGTCGGGGTCGGCGGCGAACACCTTGGCTCCGCCTAACGAGAGCTGGCGGGCCAGACTGTACCCCACCTGCCCGCATCCCTGGATCGCCACCGTCCTGCCGGCGAGGTCGTCGCTGCCGCGAACGAACCGGAGCGCGCCCTGGATCGCCCGCAACACGCCGCGGGCCGTGACCGGCGACGGGTCATCGAGCTCGTCGGGCAGCCCGTTCACGTACGAGGTCGTCTCCCGGATCACCACCATGTCGGTGGGGGTCGTCCCGATGTCGACCGAGGTGATGTAGCGTCCGCCGAACTGATCGACCGCTCGCCCATGGGCGCGGAGCACGCGCCTTCGATCGGACATGGCGCCATCGGCGATGATCACCGACTTGCCACCCCCGAGCGGCAGGCCGGCGGCGGCGCACTTGTAGGTCATGCCACGCGCCAGTCGCAGCACGTCGGTGAGCGCTTCCTCCTCGGAGCCGTACGCACGCATGCGCGTCCCGCCGAGCGCCGGCCCCAGCCGCGTGCTGTGGATCGCGATGATCCCGTGGTACCCGGCCTCGTCGTCGCGCACCCTGACGACCTGCTCGTAGCCCTCGATCGGAAGTGTGGTCGCCGGCACTGGGATTGGGGATTGAGGACTGGGGACTGGGGCTCGAGACTCCACGTTCCGCGCCACCCGCCACGCTCTACGCGCCACGCGCCACGCGCCACGCGCCACGCGCGCTCCAATATACCACTGGCGTCGGGAGTGAACACGGTGTTAACTCGCAGAAGCATGCGTCTCACTCACCGTGCCCTGGCTGCCGCCGCGCTCGGCGCGCTCGCGGCCGCTCCGGCCACGAGCGCCGCCCAGCAAAGGCCCTGCGACGCCCGCCCTGATTCCCTGGGACCGAGCCGCGATCTGTACTGCATCGAGCTCGTCCCCGCACCGGCCGTGCGCGGCGCGTCGGGCCGCGTGGAGCTCGGCCACCAGCCGGGTCCGTTCACGATCTCGGTCGCGCGCGACGGTCGTTTTCTCTACTCGCCGACGTTCACCGTCGCCGGCCTCCCTGTCCCGTCCTCGTTAGGCGGCTACACGACGTACGTGGCCTGGGCCGCGACGCCCACCATGTACCCGCTCGTCAGACTCGGCGAAGTCGGCAACGGCACCCGCACGCTGGCCACCATCGGCCTGGAGAAGTTCCTCGTGCTGGTGAGCGCCGAGCGGTCGGCGAACGTGACCGAGCCGCAAGGCCCGATCGTACTCCGCGGCCAGTCGCCGAGCACGCGCCTCCAACCGCCCGACATCCTCCAGTTCACGCTGGGCGCCGCCGTCGAAACCCCGGCGGACTCGGCGGCGCGCGACCAGCACCAGCCCGGAGATTCCGTCGCGCACGCGCATGGAGCTCGCCCCGATTCCACGCCGCGCCCCACGCGCGACGCGCCACGCGCAGAATGGACCCACGTGCCCATGCCCGCCGGCATCCAGATGCTCCCCGCCGAGCGGGCGCTCGTACCCGAGGTGTCGCCATATCTACCGAACAGCTTCACGCGCTCCACGCCCCCACGACAGGCACGACCGCGTGAGCTGGTGCGCTTGAGCTCGGGCGACACGCTGCGGCTCGAGGCGGCCTGGGTGAGTCGCACCTTCAAGGGCAACACCTACGTCATGTATGGATTCAACGGCCAGTATCCGGGACCGCTGATCCAGGTGAGCCAGGGCGCCAGGATCGTCGTCGACTTCACGAACCGGCTCGACGTGCCGACCACCGTGCACTGGCACGGCATTCGGCTCGACAACCGGTTCGACGGGGTGCCCAACATGACGCAGGAGGCGGTGCAGCCGTTGGGCCGGTTCATCTACGAGCTCCGGTTCCCCGACGCCGGCATCTACTGGTACCACCCGCACGTGCGGGAGGACACACAGCAGGACCTGGGTCTGTACGGAAACCTGATGGTTCGCTCTCCTCGCGCCGACTACTTCACGCCGGCCAACCGCGAGGAGATCCTCATGCTCGACGACATCCTCATCGAGGATGACGGCGGGCTGGTTCCCTTTGGCGGCGAGTCGACGACGCATGCGCTCATGGGGCGATTCGGCAACGTCTTCCTGGTGAATGGCGAGCCGTCGTGGACGCTCCAGGTGAAACGCGGCGAGGTCGTGCGCTTCTTCTTCACCAACGTCTCCAACACGCGCACCTTCAACCTGTCCTTCCCGGGCGCGCGCATGAAGGTCGTGGCATCCGACGTCGGGAGCTACGAGCGTGAGGAGTGGGTGGAGAGCGTCGTGATCTCGCCCGCCGAGCGGTACGTGGTGCACGTGCGTTTCGACTCGACGGGACGGACGCCGCTCGTCAACCACGTGCTGGGGCTCGACCATCTCTTCGGCCGATTCTTCGCCGATGTCGACACGCTCGGCGTCGTACGCGTGGCGGCGTCCGCCGCAGCGCCGGATCATCGTGCGTCGTTCGCGCGGCTGAGACAGGACACCGTCGTCGCCGCGGAGATCGCCTCGTATGCCAGGCACTTCGATCGGCCGGTGGACAAGGCGCTCGTGCTCACGCTGCGCACGCGCGACCTCCCCTTCATCACCCGGCAGCTCATGCAGCTCGACTCGGCGTACTTCACGCCTATCGAATGGATGGGCACGATGCCGATGATGAACTGGGCGTCGACCGGCGAGCAGGTCACGTGGGTGCTTCGTGACCCGGCGACGGGGCGGGAGAACATGGACGTCGAATGGCGATTTCGCGTCGGGGATGTCGTGCGGATGCGTCTCGTGAACGAGCGGCAGAGCTTCCACGCCATGCAGCATCCCATTCACATCCACGGCCAGCGGTTCCTGGTGCTCTCGGTGAACGGGGTACCGCAGGAGAACCGTGTCTGGAAGGACACCGTGTTGCTCCCGGCAGGATCGGCGGTGGATATCCTGGTGGAGATGTCCAACCCTGGCCGGTGGATGCTGCACTGTCACATCGCCGAGCATCTCTCGGCGGACATGATGCTGGGATTTACCGTGGACTGATCAGAGCGCGCTGCCGATCCCGCTCTGGGGCAGCGCGAACAGCAGCGGCGCGAGCGCGTGCCCAGCCTGCGCCAGCCCGTCGGCCTCGCTCTTCCGTGCCTCGGCATACGCGCCGAATGCGCCCTGCCAGTCGGGCGCCATCGAGATCAGGCAATCCGCCAGTACGCGCGCGTCGGTGAAGGCGGCGGATGCCCCATGACCTGTGAACGGAAGCATCGCGTGACAGGCGTCGCCGAGGAGCACGGCCCGGCCGCCGTGCCAGCGGGTGCACAGCACCGTGAACAGATCGCTCGTCGGATGTTGCGCCAGCTCGTCCTCCAGATTCGGCATGTGGACGAGCGCATCGGGAAAGACCCGCGCGAAGAACGGTACGGCACCACCGGACTTCGCCAGAGTGTCGAGCCCGAAATCTCCCTCATGCTTCATGAAGAGCGTAGCGCAGAATGAGCCATCCCTGTTCGGCAGGGCGATGAGCATGCATTCGTCGCGCGGCCACAGGTGAAAGACGTCGGGCCGCAGCGCCTGCCCACTCGTCGGCCATGGCACGGAGAGCTCCTTGTATCCCAGCGCGAACTTCTCCTGACGGCAGTGCAGGTAGCCGTCGCGCTCGAGGATTCGCCGGAGCGCGGAGAAGCCGCCGTCGGCGCCGATGATTGCATCCGCGCGCGCCACGATGCGACGGCCGTGGGCGACGAGCTCGAAGGTCCCGGTCTCCGCATCGGCGTCCGTCAGCTCGTGGTCGAAATGGAGCGCGACGGCCCGGTGCGCGGCGGCCGCCTCGACGAGCTGCTCACCGAGCGTTGATCGGGCGACGGCGTTCGCCTCCTGAGGAGTGAGAGGTCCGCCGCCACCATACGGCTCGAACGTGAGTGACCCATCGACCGCATGCATCACGCGTCCAGCCATCGGCACGCACGCGTCGTACAACGCCGCGCTCACGCCGTCGGCGACGAGTGCCTCGAGTGCAATGGCAGGTAGGCCGAGATTGATGGCTCTCCGGCTCGGCGGCTGTCGGCCGCGTGGGTCGCCGCGCTTGTCGTATACGTCGACCCGGAATCCAGCGCGACCGAGCAGGCAGGCCAGCAGCGCGCCACCCAGCCCGGCGCCAATGATGGCGATTCGGCCTTCGCGCATCGGCGCACCGTCATCCACCGGCGTCATCGCCAATCAGCTCGCCAGCGGCCGCCCCTGCCGTGCCCGATGCACGAGGTACACGTAGCAGCTGTCGAACAGAAGGATGCTCACGAACAGGAGCAGGTAGAACTGCCGTCCCCGATAGTCGCCTTCGTAGGAGAGCACGTTGGCCAACGAGATGATGCCGGTCGCCAGCAGCTTCGTCCACGCCGCCCAGTATGATATGCCGTCGAGGTCGCGTCTCCCGAAGTAGAAGAAGACGAAGAGCACGCTCATGACGAAGTTGATGACGTACGCGGCCGCCGTCCCGGAGGCCGTTGCCCCCGCGATCTCGCGCAGCGACGTGTCCGTCGTCATGAAGCCGAGGAGGGCGAGCGCGGCGGTCAACAATACGACAGGATAGAAGAACTTGCGTATCTCGGGAATTGTCTGCTTGTCGCGGCCATAGCGAAGCAGCTGGAACATGATCACCGAGTCGAGCGCGAGCCAGACCACGAAGGCGGCGAGCGTCCACCGGTCGAGCGTCCCGTTGACGCAGCGCGGCGGTGAGAGGAAGGTGTAGTACAGCTCCCAGGTGAAGTTCAGGCACAGCGCTACCAGCGGAACACCGTACGTTCGGTGCCGGAAACCCACCCGGATGATCAGGATGTAGGTCGTGATCCAGAGGACATTCCCGATGCTCCCCATCGCCGTGAGCGTGGATGGGTCATAGAGGAATGCCAGCAGTCCGTGATGGTGGATCGCGCTGGGCGCGACCTGACAGGCCTGCATGGAGAAGGGGATGCGTGGCTAGCGCGGCGTGCTCGCTCTGGTCGCTCCGCGCCGTGCCCGGATCAGGTTATCATCCCCGCCTTTCCACTAAACGCCTGCGCTACAGTGCGCGCCGACTTCCAGTCGAAGTTCTTGAGCGCGTTGACCATTTGAGGCGACGGGTTTGGCACTCCGTTCTGCTTGAGCGCGGCTTCGGGATCTTGCTGCACCGCCATCCGGAACGCGCCATCGTTCAGGATCTTCGTCACCAGCGTTTGGAAATCCATGGTCGAGCCCTCCGCGAGAGGTGTTTCGACCACGGATCATGGTCGAGTGCGGCGACGTGCGAGCGTACGGCTCAGTGCGGCACAGTCGGAC
>DATFFQ010000012.1:0-16861 GCA_035249955.1 Gemmatimonadaceae bacterium | reverse complement strand
TAGACCTCTAGGTATGGACGCCATGGCCGACACCAGCAAAGACCGACTCCACGGCACCCTCGACGCCCTCGTTCTCAAGACCCTCACCTGGGGACCGCGGCACGGGTACGCCATCTCCCGCTGGCTCAAGGACACCAGCCGCGACGCCATCATCGTCGAGGAAGGGTCGCTCTACCCGGCGCTCTACCGCATGGAGCGCAACGGCTGGATCGAGGCCGAGTGGAGCACGTCCGAGCTGGGACGGAAGACGCGCACCTATCGCATCACCCCCAAGGGGCGCAAGCAGCTCAAGGCGGAGACGGAGCGCTTCGCACAGTTCGTGTCGGCGGTGTCGCCGATTCTGCTCCCCAACGCCTGACACGCTCCGCCAGTGGCGAGCGCTGGTTGGGTGAAGGTCGGCGACCAGCTCAAGTCGCTGCTCTGGCAACAGAGCATCGACGAGCAGGTGGAGGCCGAGCTCGACTTCCACATCGAGATGGTCACGCGTGAGCTCGAAGCGGCGGGGATGGATCCGGCGAGCGCGCACACCGAAGCGCTGCGGCGCTTCGGTGACCTCAAGGGCGTGACGAGCCGCTGCCGAGAGATCGGCGCGCGAACGGAGCGAGAGATGCGGCGCAGTGAATACCTGAGCGAGCTCAGGCAGGATGGGTCCTACGCGCTGCGCCAGCTGGCGCGGGCGCCGATGTTCTCCGCCATTGCGATCCTCACCCTGGCCGTGGGAATCGGCGCGACGACGGCGATCTTCAGCGTCGTCCAGAGCGTCGTGCTCCGGCCCTTCTCGTTCGCGAATCCCGAGCGCGTCGTGTTCGTGGCCGAGCGGTGGAAGGATCTGGACGGCAACGTGTCGGCCGGCAACTACGTGGACTGGAGGGAGCAGAGCCGCTCGTTCGAGCACCTCGCGGCCATCGATTATCTCAACGTCACGCTCGCCGATCCCGAGGCTCCCGATCGCGTGCTCGGCGCGCAGGTCACGGCGAACTTCTTCCCGATGCTCGGCGTCGCCCCGCAGCTCGGGCGCACGTTCACCGCCGAAGAGGATCAGCCCGGGAACGAGCAGGTGGTCGTGCTCTCCCACGAGATGTGGACCACGCGCTTCGCCGCCAACCCGTCCGTGCTCGGCCAGAGCATCCAGCTCAACGGCCGCCCGTACGTCGTGATCGGTGTGATGCCGCCGGGGTTCGACCCCACGGTTTCGGACGAGCAGCTGTGGATGCCGGTCGCGTTCACGCCCGAGCGGCGCGCCGAGCACGACGAGCACTACCTCGTCGTGATGGGCCGACTCGCGCGCGGCGTGTCGGCCGAGCAGGCGAACGCCGAGATGGTGTCGATCATGCGCGGCCTCGCGCAGCGCTACCCCGATGACAACACCGCCCGGAGCGCGCGGGTGATCAGCCTCCAGGAGCTCATCCTCGGCAACGTTCGCGAGCGCCTGCTGGTGCTGCTGGGCGCCGTCGCGCTGGTGCTGCTCATCGCTTGCGGGAACGTGTCGAACCTGCTGCTGGCGCGCGCCGCCGCGCGCGCGAAGGAGATCGCCATTCGTGGCGCGATCGGCGCCGGACGCGGACGGATCATGCGGCAACTGCTCACGGAGAGTCTGGTGCTGTCGCTGCTCGCGGCGGTCGCCGGCGTCGCGCTGGCCTACGCGATGATCCGCGGGCTCCTCGCGAGCGCGCCGGACAACATCCCACGGCTCGACGAGACGCGGCTCGATTGGGTGGTGCTCGCCTTCGCACTGGGGACCGCGGTGGTGAGCAGCGTCATCTTCGGGTTGGCGCCGGCGCTGCGAGCGGCGCGCGGGCATCTCAACGCCACGCTGCGCGAGGGTGGGCGCGGGATGGGGACGGCGCGCGACTGGGTGCGAAGCTCGCTGGTGGCGGCGCAGGTGGGATTGGCGCTCACGCTCCTCACCGGAGCCGGGCTGCTCGTGCGCAGCGCCGTTCACCTGACGCGCGTACCGAGAGGCTTCGAGACGCGCGGCGTGGTGACGGCGCGGCTGGCGCTGCCCGACGTGAGCTACCGGGAGCCAGCGCGGGTCGAGCGCGCCTTCGAGGACGTGGTCGAGCGCCTGAAGGGCAGTCCCGGCGTCCGCTCGGCGGCCGTGGTGTCGCAGGCGCCGCTGGGACCCGGTGGCAACTCCAACGGACTCATCCCCGAAGGGAAGCCGCTCAGCGCCGAGCACGCCATCAATGCGCGACTGCGCATCACGTCGCTCGACTACGTGGAGACGATGCGCATCCCGCTCATCAGCGGGCGCTGGTTCACCGAGCAGGACGTGCGCGGCAGCGAGCTGGTGATGGTCGTGAGTGAGACGCTCGCGCGCCAGGCGTGGCCCAACGAGAGTCCCCTCGGCAAGCGGATCGCCTGCTGCGAGGGCACGCCGGATGAGCCGGGCTGGAAAACGGTCGTGGGCGTTGTCGGTGACGTGCGGTCGTTCGGGCCGACGCAGGACGTCGTGCCGGAGTTCTATCTGCCCATGCGTCAGGTTCCCCCGGTGGCGTGGGACTGGATCCAGCGAACGATGACCATTGTCGCCCGCGGCGATCTCGGCGAGAGCGCGATCGTTCCGGCGATGCGGGCCGCCGTGCGCGAGCTCGATCCGACGTTGCCGCTGTACAGCGTGTCGACCATGGAGGAGGCCTCGCGCAACGCCGTCGCGCAGGAGCGGTTCAATACCATCCTGCTCAGCACGCTGGGCGCGCTGGGGCTGCTCCTGGCGGCAGTCGGCATTTACAGCGTGATCGCCTACTTCGTCAGCATTCGCACACACGAGATCGCTGTTCGCATGGCGCTGGGCGCGAAGCCGCGCGACGTGGTGGCGTTGCTCACCTGGCAGGGTGTGCGGCCGGTGCTCGGCGGCGTCGCGCTTGGCGTGGCTGGCTCGATCGCGGCCACGCGACTGCTGCGCAGCTCGCTGTACGGCGTGAGCGCGGGCGATCCGCTCACGCTGGCTGGCGTGATCGTCGTGCTCGTCACGGTCGGACTCCTGGCGACGCTGGTGCCGGCGCGCCGGGCGATCACCGTGGACCCGGCGAGTGCATTGAACGCGGGTTAAGGCGTTCATCGCGCGGGGAAGGCATCCCGCGCGCGTAGTGGCTGGCATGGACCCTGCTCGATTGGTGCGTGCGCGCCAAGTGCGCTCCAACCTCGAATGAGCGAGCAGTGGACTCGAAGTCACCGACCGACGGCCGCGTGCCGTCTATTCCAGCCCGGAGCAAGACGCCTCGGCCCGAGTGGTGACGCGTGAGCGCGCTCGACGACGTCGCTGGCGGGGGATGGGGAGGGGGCGAAGGCGGATCGGCGGCCGGCAGCACCTTTCCTGAAGAGCTCGAGCCGCTGGCCGGCGAGTACGAGTACATCCGCGAGATCGGCGCCGGCGGAATGGCGGCGGTATATCTCGCGCACGAGCGCAGCGCCGATCGGCTCGTCGCGATCAAGGCCATCAGGCGCCGCTACCTCGGCGACGAGGAGGCCGTGCTTCGCTTCGCGCGCGAGGCGCGAGTCCTCGCCGACCTGCAGCACCCCAACATCGTCGAGACGTACGCCGTGCGGCAGCTCGGAGAGCGGTCGCTGGCGATCGTGATGCAGCATCTCTCCGGCGGAACGCTGCGGCAGCTGCTCCGTCGCGAGGGACAGCTCTCCTTCGAGCGTGCCACCGCCATTCTGCGCGACGTCGCCGAAGCGCTGCGCCACGCTCACGCACAGGGTGTCGTGCACCGGGATGTGAAGCCGGAGAACATCTTCCTCGAGGACGACACCGGGCGCGCGGTGCTCTCGGACTTCGGCATCGCTCGACCGATGGTCGAGACGGAGGATGAGAACGAGCTCACGCTGGTGGGCGCCGCGATCGGCACGCCGGCGTACATGTCGCCGGAACAGATCGACGGACTGACGCTCGATGGCCGCACCGACATCTACAGTCTGGGGCTGGTCGGATGGGAGATGCTGAGCGGGCGGAGGCCGTGGGAGGGCGAGAATCTCTACGCCATCATCTACAACCAGAAGCACGAGGAGCTGCAACGGCTCACGGAGCTTCGGCCGGACATCCCCACGCCGTTGCTGTTCGCGATCGAGGGCGCGCTGCTCAAGCACCGCGACACGCGATGGGTCGACATCGACGAGTTCCTTGCCCAGCTGCTGGAGTCGCCACAGGCCGAAGCTCCACGCCGGCGAGTGCGGCTGCTGCGCGACGCCCCGATCGCCCCGCGCGACACGACGACCCCTCCTGGCGACATGCGTGAATGGCTCTATGCACCGCCGGTGCAGTCGCCGGGGCCGCGCGAGCCGGCGGCGCAGGTGTTCTCGCAGTGGGGCTTCGCCCATCCGGGCGAGCAGGGTGCGCCCGTCCTGGATGATGACGAGGACATGCCGCCGGCCCCGCTGCGCGGCGCTCCTCGCCTGCGATTGCCCGAGCCGCCCCCGGCGTGGATGGTGGTGGCGGGAGCACTGGCGGTGCTGCTGATTCTGATCGCGGTGCTGGCGATCGACGGCACGCGCCGCGCACCGGACGGAAACGCCGCGACGCTTTCCCGCGACTCGGCCGAGACGATCGTCACGACCGGCGCGCTCGAGACGGACTCGGTGGCGCGCGCCGAGACCACGCCGGCGAGCCGCGAACGCGCCACCTCCCCGCGACCCGAGCCCGCGCCTCCGCCGAGCACGTCGCCACCGGCCGCGAGGTCTAACGAGGCATCGGCGCGACCGCGCCTCGTCGCCCGCTCGCATCTGGACAGTCTGCTCCTCTGCGATTCCCCGGTGCAGACGCACCAGCGCGCCTGCCTGTTCGCGCACATCAGCGACAACGACACGGCGCTGAACCGGGTCTACCGCGAGATGATCTCGGAGCTGCGCGCCAGGGGCGAAGCGCCGGCGGGGCAGCGGGAGCCCGAGTCGGTGACGCGCCTCCGCACCGAGCAGCGTGAATGGCTCGCCTGGCGCGACACGGAATGCCGGCGGCGGAGCCGTGAGTCGGAGGGCGAGCTTTGGGCACCAGCTCGCGCGCAGTGCTTTGCCGAGTTCTCGGCGGCGAGAGTAAAGGAGCTCACGGGCCAGCTCGGTCGCTTGCGCGGGTAAGAGAGTAATTGGCGGGTAAGAGAGTAATCGGCGGGTAAGAGACTAATCGAGGAGAGCCCCCTGCTTGGCCGGGTAGCAACGGACTAGAGGTAGTGATTTCCAGTAATTTAGTACTGCTTGAGAGAGTAAGAGCGTAAGGGTGTGCCCTTTACGCTCTTACTCTCTCAAGCAGTACTAAATTACTGGTAGTTACTACCGTTAGTCCGTTGCTAGGTGGCCGAACAGAGGGCGCCATCGTCCATCGGCCAAACGGACGGGCTCGGCTATCTCGCTCTTTCACCCTCTACGTGATCCGCGGCTTCGAAGACCCCTTCCGCTCGCGCGCAATGTGCGCAGCAGTAGAATGTGCCGTTCGCCTCGATGCCGTGCCCTACGATCTTCACGCCGCAGTGGCTACAGATCGGGGCCAGTTTGTGGATCGCGCACTCGAAGCTGTCGAAGACGTGGGTCCGTCCGGCGGTGACGACCTCGAACGACAGGTAGTAGTCGTTCCCGCACACCTCACACTTGGCCATCGCTCCACCTCCTAGCTCGTGGGTGCTTCGCCAAGACGCACGCTGATCGTCGCGCGTCCATCCGGCCTCACGACGCTGAGTCGTGCCGTGTCGCCGGGCGAGAGCTCGCGCAGCGCGCGACGCAAGTCGCCGCCCTGCTCGATCTCGACGTCGTTGATGCCGACGATGATGTCCTGCGGCCTGATCCCCGCCTGGTGCGCCGGGGAGCCGGCGGCGACGCCGAGGACGATGATCCCCTCCTGCACCGGGAGCCTGAATTGCGTGGCGAGACTCGGGTCGATGTCGCCGTATGAGATGCCAAGGAACGCGCGGGTGATCCGGCCTGTCGTGAGCACCTGCTGGGCGATGTCACGCGCGAGGTTGATGGGCACGGCGAACCCCAGCCCTGCCACACCGGGGCCGCTGAACACGGCGGTGTTGATGCCGATCACGCGACCCTGCGAGTCGACGAGCGGCCCGCCGGAGTTGCCGACGCTGATCGCGGCGTCGGTCTGGATGAGACCTTCCAGCCCTAGTCCGCGCGGGCTGCGGTTGATGGCGGAGACGACACCGGTCGTCACGCTCCGCTCGAGACCGAGCGGATTGCCGACCGCGATCGCGGCCTGTCCCACCTGAAGCTGGTCGGAGTCCCCCAGTGGCGCCGATGGTGCATCCTGAATCCCGACGCGCACCACGGCGACATCGACCAGCGGGTCGCGTCCCAGCACGTCTCCCGTCAGCATGCGACCGTCGGCGAGCCCGACCTGCACCCGTGGCGCGTTCTGCACCACGTGCGCGTTGGTGAGGATCACGCCTTCCTTGGCGATGAACACGCCGGAGCCCGAGCCCGAACCGGTGGAAACGCTCACCACCGCCGGCGTGATCTCGCGGGCGACGCGGATCACCACCTCTTCCGACGGGGTGGTCTCTCCGGTCCCCTGCGCCTTCGCCAGCTCGATCGTGTCACGCCCCGAGACACCGAGGGTGACACCGATGCCCGCGCCGACGAGCAGCCCCAGGCCGAGCGCGATAGTGCGGGATTTCATGGCCGTCCCCGGGTTGATTCCAGTGACGGTGGCAGCAAGAAGGATGCGAGGGGCGAGGGGCGGGGCAAGGTGGGTGTCACTCACTCCACTCTCGTCACCCGCTTCACGAAATACCCCCAGCCACCGCCCGCCAGTCGCATCACGCTGTCGCCCTGATGTAATGGCAGCCCGCCTCCTGCGCCCTGGCGACCGCGAAGATTCCCGAAGGCATGATGATCACGCCGGGGACGAGGTTGGCGAGCAGGCGCTCGCGTGCCTTGTCGCGCTCCAGCTTTTCCTTCTGCGCGATCATGCCGGCGACGCCGGTGAGCGCCAGGTTGCAGGCGAGCACGGTCGCCCCGCGCGCAATGAGCGTGTCGAGTCCGCCGTCGGGCCACACGATGGAGTAACGGTCGCCGGACTTCACGTTCATGAACGGATTTCGCTTGGTGCGGCGGCCCGTCGTGGGATCCTTGAGCTTATCCTCACGACCGAAGTCGTAGCGGTCCCAGAGCTCGTCGCCGAGCACCATGGGGACTGCGGCGTGGCGGATGACGAGCACCGGGCTCATGTCGGAGTCCTTGGCGCCGTAGACGACCTCGTAGCCTTTCATGTACGTGCGCGCCTGGTGCAGCACGGTCCCGTTGGCCATCTCCGGGGCGTCGAAGACCTGCCTGTGTCTCCCTTTGAGACGGCGCACCCACGAGTCGTCCCACGGCTCGCGCGCCTCGAGCTCCATCTCGATGGGCATGGCGCGCGAGACGGGACCGGCGCGTGGCGCGCCCTGCGCGGCAGCGCGTGAGAGAAGCGCTCCACCCCCAGCCAGACCGGCGGTACCGGCGATGACCCTGGCAATGAAGCCGCGACGGTGCGTCACGGGGTGCTCGGTGTTGGACACAGTGAGCCCTCGACGCGGAGATGCGTCCGAATGGAGAGTGATTGTCCTGCCGGGGGGACCGCGGAATGTAGGGCCGGGACCGCTGGTGGGCGAGAAGGGACTACGACTGGGGACTAGGGACTGGGACTGGGGGAACGGCACGCAGGGCGAGCTCGGATGGTAGATCTCACCCGTGTCGTCGCCAGTCCCCAGTCCCCCACTCCGAAGTCCCCAGTCCCCAGCCCTCACGCAATCCTGACCGCCGCTCCCTCTCCCCTGCCTCTCGTCCGCTCGGCCACGGCTACGTCGATGCTCAGCCGGTACCTCTCCGCGTCGATGGCCAGGCGTCTGATCCGCTCGGCCAGCGAGCGCACGTTCTCGTCGAAGTCGCGCACCTCGCGGCTGGCGCGGGCGCGCTCGCGCGCGACGGTGCGGCTCGTGCGGCCGCCGCCCTGCGCTTGATCGGACAGATCCTGCTCGCTCAATCGCTCGATGAGCGCGCGCCGCTCGTGCTTGCGACGCAACAGCTCCGTCTCGAGGTCCAGGATTCGTGTACGCAGCGTCGCCAGCTCCTGCACCGCGCGGAGCTGCTTGGTCGGGCTGCTCAGAAAATCGGGATCGTTGATGGGCATCTCATCCTCCACTCTCGCCGCCGGCAGCTGTGACTCCGCGCTCGGATTTCGGCGGGACCAACGCTCGCCTGGCATGCCTCCCCATAGCACGACTCGTGCACGTTAACTTCGTCTCCCCCAGAAATGCCGGCGGTACAGGCTGTGCAATAAGACGTGATTCCAGGCAACGCATACGGTCACAATACATCGAAGAGGCAAGGGAGGGATACAATGGCGCGCGAATCCTTGCAGGCACTATACACCGAGCAGCTGAAGGACCTCTACAACGCCGAGCAGCAGATCCTGAAGGCGCTGCCGAAGATGGCCGACAAGGCCTCGCACTCGGAGCTCAAGCGGGCGTTCCAGCAGCACGAGCGGCAGACCAAGCAGCAGGTGGAGCGGCTGGAGCAGATCTTCCGTCAGCTCGGCGACAAGGCGAGCGGACACGAGTGCAAGGGGATGAAGGGGCTCATCGCCGAGGGCGAGGAGACGATGAAGGAGTTCTCGGACTCCGACGTGCTGGATGCAGCGCTCATCGCCTCAGCGCAGCGGGTGGAGCACTACGAGATCGCCGGCTACGGCTGCGCCCGGACGTACGCGAACATGCTGGGCCTGAGCGAGCACGCCGATCTGCTCAATCAGACGCTCCAGGAAGAGGGTGAGACCGACCACAAGCTCACCGATCTGGCGGAGAGCGTAGTCAACATCGACGCCATGAAGGCGTAGCGAACGTGAGTAGCGTGATGAAGTGACGAGAGTGGAGTGAGTAATAACGACTAGAGTGAACAGCATGAGAGGGGTGATGGATTCATCACCCCATCTCATGCCCTTCACCCTGGTCGTTGTCACTCACTCCACTCTCATCACTCCTCTCACCTCAACCCCCCAAGCAAATCACCTAGAGTCGCTCAGGCTCCAGCACCGTACGATCGTCGACGACGTTGCCGGTATTCAGCGTGCCGGCGGG
This sequence comes from Gemmatimonadaceae bacterium, assembly GCA_035249955.1. Classification (GTDB taxonomy): domain Bacteria; phylum Gemmatimonadota; class Gemmatimonadetes; order Gemmatimonadales; family Gemmatimonadaceae; genus DATFFQ01. Next base: position 7,817 of record DATFFQ010000012.1, on the reverse strand, counting down.
CTCGAAGAGGACGACCTCCACCTCTTCGTCCGCCACCGGCCGGTGCTCCACGCCGCGCGGCACGATCAGGAAGTCGCCGGGAGCGAGATCCACGGTGTGATCGCGGAACTCCATGCGGAATTTTCCGCGGTGGACGAGGAAGAGCTCATCCTCGTGCTCGTGATGGTGCCACACGAAGGCACCGCGGAACTTCGACAGCTTCACGTGCTGCCCGTTCAGCTCGCCCACCACCTTGGGGCTCCAGTGCTCGCTGAACTGACCGAACTTCTCCGCCAGATTCACCTTCCGCATGTCGGGCTCCTCACGTCGTCTTGTACACGTACCACGGTCCGCTCACGCGCTCCACGTAGATGAAGAGCTCGGGATCGATCGGGGGTTCCCGACACGCTGGCGGCGCGTACAGGTATCCGAGCTCGTTGTCCGCCACGGCGACGATACCGAGAAAGAGACAGCCCGGATAGTCGGGCGAGCGGTACGCGCTGCTCAGGTCGAGTGCGCGGAGCAGCGCCATCGTGCGCGGCGAGATGGTGTCACGCGCCGACTCTGGCTCGACGCGTCCGTTGTGTCCGACCAGCTCGACGGTGGGTGCCGCGCGCAGCAGCGACGCCAGCGAGTCGAAGCGGGCCGCGCTCGCGCGCAGGTGCGCGGCCAGTGCGGAGTCGGAGCGCGTGGCCAGACGCATTCGGTCGCGGAGTCGCGACAGAGAGTCGGGGAGACGGGCGGTTGCGGTCAGCGAGTCCAGGAGCACGTGAAACTCCGCCGGCATCGCGAGCGAGCGCACGGCGCTCAGCTTCCAGCCGTCGGCCTCGCGCACGAGGTAGAGATACCAGTCGAAGGCACGGGCCGAATCGCGCAGTGTGGCGGCGAACGCGGCTCGCTGCTGCGAGCGCTGCAAGGGTCGGTACGTCACGCGCACCGTAGGCGCCAGGCCGGAGCCGAGCGTGGGTGCGTCGCGATAGTGTCGGAGCATCTCGCCCGTGTAGTGACGCGCGCGCGCCGGAAAGCCGTCGCGATCGAAGAATCGCTGCACCACCCAGAGTGCGGAGTCCGACGGGGCCGCAGCGCCCGCTGGAAGTTGCGCCTCCATGAGAGATGGCGCCGCGGCCCATGCCAGCCAGGCCACGAAACCAGCGCGACTCGCGCGCCGTAGGCCTGGGTGGCTTCCACACGAGGACATGATGCGCAATCGAGCGGCCTCCGTAGCGGTCCTGATCGTCGGGATGTTGCTGGTATCGAGCAGTCTGGATGCCCAGCAGGCGACCAGACCGGATTCTCTCTCCCTCGCCCGTCAGTACACCGGCTGGTTCTATACGGCCCAGTTCGACAGCCTGGTGGCGCACCACAGCGCCGAGGATCGGGCCGACCCCAACTTGCGCGGCTCGTTGGAGCGGGCGTTGGCGCAGCTCACCTCGCGAGCAGGGACGGAGCTCGAGGTCATCGACGAGAAGTTCGTGATGCGCTCGAAGCAGCGACAGTACTGGCGTACTGCCCGATTCAACGGCTACGACGAACCGATTCTGTTGCGATGGGTGCTGTCCGCGGAAGGGGAAATCATCGGCATCGGGATGGGTCCGGCAAGTCAAGCGCCGCCGATTGACAGCGCATCGTGAAACGAGCGCGTGAGAGCGAGTGAAGAGGAGGTTCCGAAACCGCTCAGCCCTCTTCGGTGACTCCCCGTCCGTCACTCAACAGCTCTCGCGCCGCCTCCACGTCCTCTTGCCGCACTACCACCTTCGCGCCTTCCACCACGCGCAGCAGTCCCGCCGCGTCGGTCATCCGCACGGCGGCCGGGATGCCGTGCGCCTCCAGCGTCGCGCGCGCCAGCTCGGCTTCGATCTCAGTGGCGAAGGTGCGTACGATCACCAGCTCTGGCATCGGATCCCTCCAACGAAAAACCCCCGCGAACGAGCGGGGGTTCGTGACGACGAGACACTCGGCTTACGACGGCGTCAGGCAGCCGAGGCCGTATTGGCGCCGCCGGCGACCTTGGTCTTGGGCGGCTCGCAGAAGCGGAGGCCCAGCGTGCGCAGCTCGGTAATCTGCCCCTCGCTCAACTCCGGATACCGCTCGGCGAGGTAGGCCATGGTGTCGTCGAACCACTCCACCTGATGCTCGGGCGCGGCCTGGAGCACACCGCAACGGATCACGTGCTGAAACATCTCGTCGCGCGCTTCCTCGAAGGGCGACGGTACTGCCACTTCCTTCCGACGGTTCCTGTTCTTGGTCATCACTCTCGATTTTGGCTAAAGACCTTATAATCTAACAAACGATTCACATTCGTCCAAGTCAACGTTCTGTCATGATTCACGGGCCGCTCGCGCGCCGCAAAACGATCAGGAAGTGGGGACCGCTGCGTTGCGAGCCCTCATGAAGTCCAGCAGCAGACGATTCAGGGTTTCGGGCGCCTCTTCAGGGACGAGTCGTGCAACGCCCGGCAGTCGTACGAGCCGGCTATCGGGGATCGCTCCCAGGATTCGCTCCGGGAGTCCGCTATCCAGGAAGGTGTCCTCGTCCCCCCATACTACGAGCGTCGGCACTCGAACGTTGGACAGCGGCAGAATCTCCACATCGTCGCCGCGCAAGGCGCGCGCCAGCGTGATCAGATGCGTCACGCCTTCGCTCCCTACGTATGGAGCCAGATAACGCGCGACGAGTCGCGGCGGCATGTGCTCGCGATTCGCGACGCCGCCGTCGAGCACCTCCCCAAGCAGCGGTGCGGCGCCCAGCACGCCGCGCGAGATGCGGAACGCGAAGCGCACCGTTCCGCGCAGCACGGCGCCGACGTCCTTCCCCGGACACTCCTCGAACGCGACCGAGTTGACCAGCACCAACCGTCCGACGCGCGCCTCGTGCATGAGTGACAACCGGAGTGCGACACCACCGCCAATGTCCACGCCCACGACCGTGGCACGCGACACGTGGAGCGCACCCAACGCGCGATCCACGTACTCGGTCTGCGCGGCGATCGAGTAGTCTGCCTCCAGCGGCCGGTCCGACTCGCCGTAGCCCAGCAGGTCGACGGCGTACGCGGTGTACCCCTCGACCGCCAGCGCGGGAGCGACGGCGCGCCAGAGGAAGCTGGATGTCCCGAAGCCGTGAAGCAGAACCACCGGCTCGCCTCCGTGGCCGTAGCGCTCGATGTGCAGCGCACCGGGGCCGGCGGAGATGCGGAGGAGATCAGCGTCGATGGGGCGCTCCGGTCAATCGGACAGAGTGGAAAGGGCGTTGATGATCGCCAGGCGTTGCTTGCGGAACAAGGAGCCTCCGGTAGTTTTCTATAGTAGACGATCGCGTGAGCTCGGCGCGGCTCTGCCACTCCCGCCGGCCTCGTCGGTGGCCCTTCTCCATCCCCGCCTGCCGCACACGGGCTCGGCTGTGCCCCCGCGCTCGAGAGGGTCGTCCATGCCATGAACACCACGGAGTTGTGCCATTCGGCGCGCTCCTTCTCTCAGATGAGGCAGTTGCATGTCGGAGCCGGAGCAAACCTACGATGACGGCCGAGCGCGAAACCTCGAGCAGCTGCTGAGAGAGCTCGCGGCCAGGATCGTCGAGCTCGACTCGCGCGGCGAGCTGCTCGACCACGCCGGCGAGCTGACCAAGGCCATCGGCGACATCCGCAGCGAGCTCTTCCACTACGAGGTTCGCGCGACCTACGACACGCCCGAGATCGCCGAGAGCCGCCGCATCGTCGAGCAGGCAAAGCAGCAGCACTCGTGGGAAGAGACGAACTGGTCGGACGACGACGAGGAGCCCCAGTGGTAGCGAAACGACGTGGCAGCCAGATGCGCAACTTTTACCTGGTGCTGGCGGCGATCGCCGTCGCGGGTGGCGGCGTGATCGCCTGGCAGGCGATGCGGCCGTCGACGCAGGGCACCGCCGTGCTCACGCCAGTCACCGCGGCGCAGGCGGAGGGGCACCTGTTAGGCAATCCGTCGGCACCGGTGGAGATCCTGGAGTTCGCCGACTTCCAGTGTCCGGCGTGCGGGCATTTCGCCACCATCACCGAGCCCGACGTCCGCAAGCGGATCGTGGAGGCGGGGCTGGCCAGCTTCCGCTTCTTCGACTATCCGCTGCCACAACATCGGAATGCGATCCCGGCGCACCTCGCCGCCGGCTGTGCCGCCGAGCAGGGGAAGTTCTGGGAGATGCACGACAAGCTCTTCGAGATGCAGGGCGAGTGGTCTTCAGCGCGGTCGCCGAAGGGAGAGTTCGAGGACTACGCGCGGCAGGTGGGGCTGGACGTCGCCACGTGGGAGAGCTGCTACGACGCACAGCGCCCCATGAGTCGCATCCGGGCCAACGCCGCGGAGGGTGATCGTCGGGGCGTGCGATCGACACCGACGTTCGTCATCGGCAATCGCATGATTGCCAGCGCGATCCCGTACGACGTCCTCAAGGCGCACGTCGACACGGCGTTCGCGGCAAAGGCTGCTGACTCCGCCGCCGCGACCACGGCCAGCGCGCCGGGGGAGAAGACCGCCCAACCGTGAAGCCGCGGATGCTCATCGCGCTGCTGGCGCTCATCGGAGCGCTCGTGGCCCTTTATCTCACGCTGTACAAGGTAGGCGCGCTGGGCAACATCGCCTGCTCGGTGGGCTCCTGCGAGACGGTGAATCTCAGCCGGTGGGCCACCTTCCTGGGCCTTCCCGTCGCTGCCTGGGGGCTTGGCGCGTACATCGTGCTCCTCGCGCTGTCGCTGGCCGGACTCCAGCCATCCACCGAAGGCTCGCGGCCGATTGCGCTTGCGCTCGTCGGTGTGTCGGGGTGGAGCTTCCTCTTCTCGATGTGGCTCACCTACCTCGAGCTGTTCGTGATCCGGGCCATCTGCATGTGGTGCGTGATCTCGGCGCTCATCATGACCAGCATCTTCGCGCTCTCGCTCTACGACCAGCGCGCCTCGCGCCCCACATCCCACGTCCCTCACCCATCCGCCGGGTGAGCGTCGTCACAGACCAGGCGCCGTCCGTCACCCGACATTCAAGACCGTCCCCGGCCGCCGGGACCGTCACGCGGGCCGATCGCACGCCTGCCGCGAAGGTGTCGCTTCGGCTTCCCGAAGAGCCGCCGTAGAATCGTCGTGGCAGCCACCACTGGCTGCGACAGCCAGAATGGCCGGCCGTAAGTGGCGTTGAATCAAAGCGTCAGCGTCCTTCGTCTTATTTAATGAGACGCCGAGCCTGGTACGGGGTATGCTTTGTACCGGCGCGCCGGTGCGGCGTGTGACCGGCTTCCGGGGAGGGCGTCGTCCCCGGACCACACTCGAAGGCTGGAGTCGACATGCTGGGCAAGCTGTTCCCCGCAAGTATTTTCCCGCGCAAGCTCAATCCGTCGGCCGAGAAGCGGCTCCGGCTCGCGCAGGCGCGCGCCGAGGAGGCCGTGATTCGCGCCCACGTCGAGAATGCGCTGATGTTCGTGGATACGCTGGCTGAGGATGCTCCCTTCGACCGGGCCATCGAGACGTACGTGCGCGTGATGGGTATCCCGGAGCCGCTGGCCAGCGTCGTGGCTACCCGCACGCTCGTCGTGCTGGGCGAGGACCTGGTCCCCTATCGCCGGCGCGTACCCGAGGCGCCCCGCGCCGAGGAGACCACGCGGCCGCCGCTGCGCCTGAACGACGCATCCGAGGGCAGGGTCAGGGCGCGAAGGGGGGCGTAACGGAATTCAGGGCGCCGGAGCGCCTGGCGAGTCCGTGATGCGGGTCATGCGAGTGGGGTGAGTGATAACGACCAGGGTGAGGGGGCATGAGATGAAGTGATGTGTCCATCACTCGACCTCATGCCTTTCACCCTGGCCGTTATCACTCACCCCACTCTCGCCACTCGCATCACGGCGCCGCCGCGCCCCTAGCTTTCCCTCTCCTCATACTGCTCCTTCAGCCCTGCAACGACCGCGGGGTCGGCAAGCGTCGTCGTGTCGCCCAGGGCGCGGCCTTCGGCGATGTCGCGCAGGAGGCGTCGCATGATCTTTCCCGAGCGGGTCTTGGGGAGATCGGCGGAAAACAGGATGTCGTCGGGGCGTGCCAGGGCACCGATCTTCTCGGCGACGTGGTCGCGGAGCTCGTCGCGCAGGGATGGAGACGGGTGGTGTCCGGTTCGGAGCGTCACGAAGGCCGAGATCGCCTGTCCCTTGAGGTCGTGCGTCTTCCCGACCACAGCGGCCTCGGCCACGGCGGGGTGATCGACGAGGGCGCTCTCCACCTCCATCGTCCCGATACGGTGGCCCGCAACGTTCAGGACATCGTCGACGCGACCCAGGATCCAGAAGTAACCGTCGTCGTCGCGCTTGGCGCCGTCGCCGGGGAAGTAGAGGTCGGGGCGATCGGGCCACTTGGAGAAGTACGTCTGCACGTAACGCTCGTCGTCGCCCCAGATGGTGCGGAGCATGGAGGGCCACGGCCTGGTGAGTGCCAGCAGCCCGCCGCCCACCGGGATCGGCTTCGCGTTGGCGTCGAGCAGGTCGGCGAACACGCCGGGGAACGGGACGGTAGCGCTGCCGGGCTTGGTCGCGGTGATGCCTGGCAGCGGCGTGATCATGATCGCGCCCGTCTCCGTCTGCCACCAGGTGTCGACGATGGGACAGCGGCGGGCGCCGATGTGCTCCTGATACCACATCCACGCTTCGGGGTTGATCGGCTCACCGACCGACCCGAGCAGGCGCAGTCGCGAGAGGTCGTGCTTTGCCGGATACTGCGCGCCCCACTTCATGAAGGCGCGGATGGCGGTGGGCGCCGTATAGAACACCGTCACGCCGTGCGCCGCGCACATCGACCAGAAGCGGTCCTTGTCCGGCCAGTCGGGCGCTCCCTCGTACATCACGCACGTCGTGCCTAACGACAGTGGACCGTACACGAGATACGAGTGGCCGGTCACCCAGCCCACATCGGCGGTACACCAGAAGACATCGTCCTCCCTGAGATCGAATACGAGCCTGGTGGTCGCCGAGCAGCAGGTGAGGTAGCCGCCGGTGGTGTGGACGATCCCCTTGGGCTTTCCGGTGGTCCCCGACGTGTAGAGGATGTAGAGAACGTCCTCGGCGTCCATCTCCTCCGGAGGATGGTACGGCTTCGCGTCCTCCATCAACCGGTGCCACCAGTGATCGCGCCCCTCGTGGAAGGTGGCGAAGCTCTCGTCGGTGCCGGCGCCGCGGCGCACCATGACGACGTGCTCGATCGACGGCGTCTCGGCCACTGCCTTGTCGGCGTTCCGCTTGAGGGGGATGACCTGCCCGCGCCGGTAGCCGCCGTCGGCGGTGATCAGCACCTTCGCCTCGGCATCGTTGATGCGATCGCGCAGCGACTCGGCGGAGAAGCCGCCGAAGACGACGGAGTGGATGGCGCCAATGCGCGCGCAGGCGAGCATGGCGATCACGACCTCGGGGATCATCGGCAGGTAGATCGCGACGCGATCGCCGCGCTTGACGCCGAGGCGGTCGAGCACGGAAGCGAACTTGTTCACCTCCCGGTAGAGATCCCAGTACGTGAGCGTCCTGCGATCGCCGGGCTCTCCCTCCCAGATGAGCGCCGCCTTGTTGCGGCGCGGTCCGCGAATGTGGCGGTCGATGCAGTTCACGCTGGCGTTGAGCTTTCCGCCGAGGAACCACTTGGCGCGCGGCGGCTGCCACTCGAGCACCGTGCTCCAACGCTTGAACCACTCGAGCTCGTCGGCCATCTCGCTCCAGAACCGCTCGGGGTCGCGAGCGGCGCGCTGGTAGATGTCGGCCGACGAGACGTGCGCGTGGCGCCGGAAGGTCTCGCTCGGCTCGAACTTGCGGTTTTCCTGAAGGAAGACGTCGATGTCGGTCATTGCGCGTGGCGGTTT
>DATFFQ010000011.1:0-14069 GCA_035249955.1 Gemmatimonadaceae bacterium | reverse complement strand
GTGCATGGGTCCCCACGAGAGCGCCTTGAGGACGAGCACGTCGAGGGTGCCTTGCAGGAGCTCCAGGTCGCGGTCGGCCATCGCATAACCTCAACTGTTGAGGGAATGGTGGTGCTCATTCCCTCAAATGTCAAGGGAATGACCGGTGCCGCGTGGCGGGTGGCGCGTAGCCCGTGGCGCTCAGGTGGGCCACACGGTGCGGAGCTCGAGCGTGCGCGCAGCGATGGCGGCCGGTAGCTCGACCGGCGCCTCCGTATGCAGACAAAACTCGGTGGTCGGTCCGAGCACCATCTGCCGCATCCAGATGGCCCCACGACTCCGCTGCACGATCGGCGTGACGACCTGCCAGAGTCGCTCGTAGCTCATGCCGGCGGGCTTGGCGAACCAGGTGGCGTAGCGCGGGACTCCCTGCGGCTCACCGAGGCGCACGCGGTACAGCCCCGCGGCACCACCAGCCGCGACTGCGGCCGCCGCGTCGTGCGGGCGGCGCCGGCTGGCGGTCACGGCGGCGTCGTTCAGCGGCCCGAGGTCCGGGAAGTCGCGCACGAGGTACCAGTCCTCGTACGACTCGGCGCCGGCATTTGCCCACGGGGCGCCGGCTAGAGTGACGCTGAAGGAACGGGAGAACCCGGACGGCGGCTCACCCGCCAGTGCGTGGTGGAACTCTCGTTGGAGGCGCTCGTACTCCGTGGGGGATACGGAAGACTGTCTCCAGTGCCAGAATACGTAGGCCAGCATTCGCGAGGCTCCTCGTGAGCCGAAGGAGAGCAATGGGACTTGGCGTGCGCGACGACGGCAGCCCATCGTTCGCCTGGAGAATGTACCGCTGTATCGTCGTCCTGGTCATCGGCGCGGCGCCGCTCGCCGGTCAGGGAACGGGGCGGAACGCGGATGGCGGTCACCGACACCGGTGGAGGTTACGCGCTCGACGGCGCGACGGAGGGTGACCACTTCGTGGCCTTCGCGCACCAGGAGCTCGACTCGTTAGGTCTCACGAGCCTGTGGGTGCGCCGCGCGCTCGCGCTGCCGGGGCGCGTAGCGAGGATGATGGAGAGTCGACACCGGCGCCGGCTGAGGTGAGCTCGCCGGCGCAATTCGGGGCCCGCACCGCCGGGGAGCCGGGTGCGCGCTCCCCGGGTTACGCCGTCAGCGCTTTGCCGGCGGCTTACCGGTGCGCTCGAGCCGCTTGAGCCAGGTGCGCGCCGCAGCCAGTGCCTTGGCCTTCCCACCAAACCGCGCGTCACCGAAGAACGCGGTGTGCTTGGGTCGCCAGCCACGGGCCGTGCGCCGATAGCCGACGCGGACGACGAACCCGTGGGTGCGCGTGCTTGGCTGATCGACGCGGGTGATCCCCCGCTCGAGCTTCGTGCTGGACGCACGACGGCGCGTCTTCGCGCGCGGGCTAGCCATGACGGAGATACGTGGAATCGAGCATTAGACGATTCTAATTCTCCCTGGTCTGTCGCACAACTGGCGGGACCCGCGCCTCGGGTCTCGCGGTGCCGCCGATCCGGGCCGGCCCAGCCGCCACCCGCTCGGCCTAACGACGCGATCACCAAGCTAGCACCGCGCCAGGCGAAAGTGGAGGACTGCACAATCAGTACCTCCAGCTCGTCGTGTCCGCGCCGGCCGGGTGGTTCTTCCTGATCTGGTTCACGATGCGTGGAATGAACATCTGCGCGTAGCGCAGCCGCGAATAGGCGTTGCTCCGCGTGTGGTCGCCGTTCCAGCAATGCTCGGCCCGATCGCCGTAATCCACCTCGCCCTCGTACGGTGGATCGGTGCTGCCCTCGAGAAACTCCTCCACCAGGTAGACGGCGTTGTTCAGGTAGTAGTTGTCCATGTCGCCGACGTAGATGTGGAGCTTCCCACGCAGCTTGGGGCCGAGCGTCTTCCAGTCGCGGCGCAGGATGTACGAGAGGTCGTAGTGGTCCCGCCAGTACGTGGCCGCGGCGCGATCGATCTCGCCGGTGAGCTTGTCCCAGATCGGCCTGGGGTAGCCATCGGCGCCGACCGGCGAGTAGACCGCCTGCCAGATGTCCCACTGCCCCCCGGAGCGTCCCTTGGTGCCTAACGCGAGCTCCAGGTGGTTCATGTCCCGCACCGTCGTGCTCACGTGCCCCAACCAGTCACGATGTCCCGGGCGCTCCGTTCGCTTCCAGCGGGAGTCCAGGTAGTACGCGTTGCGGTCTTGGTACAGGTTCACCAGGGTGAAGGCGCGGAAGTCGATCGGGTCGGGGCAGGCGATCCAGGCGCCATTGAACTCGTCGGGATAGAACATCTGCACCGCCATCGCCTCCCAACCGCCGGTCGATCCGCCGTAGGTGAAGCGTGCCCAGCCCTGACCCAGCCCGCGATACTTCCGCTCGATGTGCGGGATGAGCTCGCGCATGATGGCGTCGCCGTACGGGCCATTATTGGCCGAGTTCACCGCGTACGAGTCGTCGTAGTACGGCGTCGGGTGCTGGATCTGGATGAGGAGCACCCTGGGGAATCCCGGTCCAGTCCAGTCCTTGTAGAGCTGGTGCGCGAGCTGCTGCTGGATGCGGTTGTATCCCTTGAGGCGAAAACGGGCGCTCGAGTCGGGAGCGAGAGTGGAATCGGGTGGCTCCTCGCGGAATCCGCTGAAGGTGTACGGGAAGTGTCCGTGGTCGATGACCAGCGGATAGCGCGCGTTGGGGTGTTCGTCGAACCCCTGGGGCAGGAGGACGTGAGCACCCAGGTACATGGGACGTCCCCAGAACTCGGTGAGCAGCTTGCTCTGGATGCGCTCGTGCTTGATGTACTTCGTCGCCGGCGGATCGGCGATCGGTGGTATCTCCTGGTCCATCGTCAGGCGCACCGGCTCGCTGGAGGCGCCCCCTACCGTGACCCAGCGCGGCACACTGTACAGATTCCCGGGCTTGCGATTCCATTGCTGTCCCTCCCCTCGGTCGGGCGGCAACTTCACGACGTGTCCATCCGACCGGCGGAAGGTCTCGTACCGGTTGAGCAGTGCCTGCACGCGATACCGTCCGGCCGGCAGCGCCGAGAGACTCCGCAGCGGATAGCCGAAGGCACCTTCGTCGACGACCGCCTCACGTCCCGGCGCCAGCGCATCGACATCGATGCCGAACACGAGCTGGGTGCTCGGGCCATCCTCGATCTGGAAACGAGGCTCGGCGCTTGAGTCGGCCGAGATGAGGAGCAGCAGGCGGCCATCGAGCGGTGTCGCGCTCCGCTCTCGCGGGAAGCTCACGAGAAAGCGCGGGGCTGCGGCAGCGGGGACATCGGGCACTCGCGCGCCGGATGGCACGAGCGCGAGCAGGGAGAGCGCGAGCAATCGGGCGAAGCGCGTGTGCGTCATGCCCTTCCTCCAATCAGTAGCGCCACCGCGCCGGCGGCTGCGAGGACGAGCGCTCGACGGTGATCACCACGCCCCCGGCGCCGGACACGGGGTCACTATACGGAGGGCGCGAGTCGGCGGCAATGCAGGCGGGTGGCGCGTGGTGCGTCGCGGGTTGCGGGTTGCGGCCCGAGGTGAACAGCTTTGGTGCGACCCCAACCTTCGCGGCGATGACCGAACCTGGCGTTCAGCGCGCTCGTGGCGCCGGCGGCACTCCTGGTGGCCTCGGTACCTTCTTTTTCGGCGCCGGCATGCTCGTCGCCGGCGCATACCTGCTGCTCAGCCAGGTCGTGGTGAGCAGCGGCCTCTGGGAGCTGTGGGGGATGAGCGCGTTCGGGCTCTCCCTCTTCCCGCTCCTCATCGGCGTCGGGATTCTCTTCTTCAACGGCCGCAGCCCCCTGGGCTGGATACTCACCGCGGCCGGCGCGCTCATCATCGTGGTCGGCATCGTGGCCAACCTGCGGATCTTCTTCCGCCCCACGTCGCTCTTCAACACGCTGGTGATTCTCGTGCTGATCGCCGGCGGACTGGGCCTCATCGCCCGCTCCCTGCGCGCGCGCTGAGCGCAGCTCCACTCGGGGTGCCTCGCCCCGGTGACGCCGGTATAGATTTCCGGCGCACATGAACCGGAGCTCGTCACACCGATGAGCGGCACGCCGAACGACCAGTCCCGCGGATCGCGGACGCTGGCCGTGCTGCGCAGGACGCTTTTGAGCATCCTCCTCCTTGGCCTGATCGGCACCGGGGTCGAGCTGCTTCTGCTAGAACACACCGAGGATTTCTGGCAGCTCGCGCCACTGATCCTGATCGCCCTCACGCTGGTGGTGCTCGGGTGGCACGGGTTGCGGCGCGGAGCGGCGAGCATTCGCGTACTGCAGGGGCTCATGGTGCTGTGCGTCGCGAGCGGATTCGTGGGCACCGTTCAGCACTACCAGGGCAACGTGGAGTTCGAGCTGGAGATGTACCCGTCGTTGAGCGGTACGGCGCTCTTTCGACAGGCCATGTCGGGGGCGACGCCGGCGCTCGCACCAGGCACGATGCTCCTGATCGGATTGGTCGGGTTGGCCTACACGTATCGGCATCCGGCGCTCGCCGCCGGGCCGTCGGATGAAACGAGAACCGAGAGGCAGTGACATGCACCGATTGATGGCAATCACGGCGACGACAGTGCTCTGGCTCGCGCCGGCGACGACGGCGGACGCCCAGGCGGGCGCGCGGCGCGATCTGGTCGATCCCAACATCGCGAGCGAGGAGCAGCTGCGCGTGCTGCCGCACCTGAACGCGGAGCTGGTGCGCGGGATCATGGAGCGGCGGCCCTTCCTGAGCATCACCGAGCTGCACACACACCTCGCGCCATCGCTCAGCAAGCAGCAGCTCACCGAGCTGTACGGGAAGATGTTCGTGCAGATCAACCTGAACACTGCCAGCCGCGAGGAAATCCTGCTGATCCCGGGCGTGGGCAACCGCATGCTGCACGAGTTCTTGGAGTATCGCCCCTACCGCGCACTCGCGCAGTTCCGCCGGGAGATCGGGAAGTACGTCGATGACGACGAGGTTGCGCGCCTCGAGCAGTACGTCTTCGTGCCGATCGACCTCAACACGGCCACCGACGACGCCATCCTGAGCATTCCCGGCGTCGGCCAGCGAATGCTCCACGAGTTCAAGGAGTACCGACCGTATCGGAGCATGCAGCAGTTCCGTCGCGAGATTGGGAAGTACGTGAACGACAAGGAGCTGGCGCGGCTGGAGCGCTACGTCGAGATCCGCGCCGAGAACTGACGGCTACCCGAACGCCATGCGCTACACCGAGCTCGGCAGCACCGGGGTTACCGTCTCGCGCATCTGCCTTGGCTGCATGAGCTACGGGAGCACGCAGTGGCGCCCCTGGATGCTCGACGAAGACGACGCGCGCCCGTTCTTCGAGGCGGCGCTCGAGGGCGGGATCAACTTCTTCGACACCGCCGACGTCTACTCGCGCGGGGAGAGCGAGCGCATCACCGGTCGCGCGCTGCGCGAGATGGCGAACCTCGACGAGATCGTCATCGCCACGAAGGTGTTCTACCCGATGTCCGACCGGCCGAACATGGGTGGGCTGTCGCGCAAGCACATCCTCCAGGCCTGCGAGGCGAGCCTCAGACGTCTAGGCATCGACACGATCGATCTCTACCAGATCCATCGCCTCGACCCGAACACGCCGATCGACGAGACGCTCGCCGCCCTCGACCAGCTGGTGCGGTCGGGCAAGGTGCGCTACATCGGCGCGAGCTCGATGTTCGCCTGGCAGTTCGCTCGCGCGCTGAGCAGCTCCGAGCGACACGGTTGGGCACGCTTCGTGACGTTGCAGAACCACTACAACCTCATCTATCGGGAAGAAGAGCGCGAGATGATCCCGCTCTGCCAGGCGGAAGGGATCGGTGTGCTCCCGTGGTCGCCGCTCGCGCGCGGGATGCTGGCCGGCGCGCGCCGCTCGTTCGACGACCGCGAGTCGACCACGCGCGCCGCGACCGACTCCTACGGGCACGGTCTCTACACCGACGCCACCGACTGGGAGGTAGTGGAGGTCGTCAACGCCGTGGCCGCCGAGCATGGCGTCTCGCCGGCGGAAGTGTCGCTGGCCTGGTTGCTCTCCAGGCCGGCGGTGACCGCGCCCATCGTCGGCGCCACCAAGCTGCCTCACCTGGAGGCGGCGATCCGCGCCGTCGAGCTCTCGCTCAGCGACGACGAGATCGCACGCCTCGAGGCACCGTATCGGCCACATCCGGTGCTCGGTCACAGTTAGGAGCGCCGTCGATGCTCAGCGGCGCCGCTCCAGGTATAGCACTCCGCCCGCCGCACCACCCACCACGAGATCGACGTCGCCATCGCCATCGAGGTCGCCGGCCGCGGGCGCCGCGAGCGGATGAGCGGCGACGGCAAAGCTGCTGTCGCGCACGAAGCGCGGCGACGACCGGTCGCCCAGATTGCGCAACAGCACCAGCTCCGCCCGGTCGGAGCCGATGAGGAGATCCAGATCGCCATCGCCGTCCACGTCGGCCAGCGCCGGGGCGCTGCGACGTCCCGCGCGCGACCCTTCCAGCTCATCGGTCACCAGCACGAACTTCGGCTCGCCGCGACCGCCGTCGTTTCGGTAATAGTTCACCCACCCTGAGGCCTCGCCTACCAGCAGGTCGAGGTCTCCGTCGGCATCCAGATCACCGAGGGCGGGCACGGTGTTGCTGCCGCGTGTGATCGTGAGCAGCGCCGAATCGGCGAGCACCAGCTCGCCGCCAACGTTGCGATACCAGGCCATCGAAGCTCCCCACTGGCCCAGCAGCATGTCGGCGAGCCCGTCGCCGGTGAGATCGCCGAACGCGGGCGCGTAGTGGTAGCGTCCGCTGAATGGCAGCGCACCGCGCAGCCGAAACGCCGGCGCCTGGCGCGTGCCGACGTTCTCGAAGTGGTAGATGCGCGAGGTCGTGAGCTCCACCGGATCGAGCTTGTTGGCGAGCAGGAGATCCAGGTCACCGTCGCCATCGAGATCGGTGAGCGCGGGAATGCTCTCCATGCCCACGTCGATGATCGGGAGCAGCTGTCTCGTGCGCACCTCCCATCCGCCCGATTCCGTGCGCCCCAGCAGGTAGAGATTCTCGGACGCCGTCCGATTGGGGTTGTAGGCGCCGCCGAGCACGCCAATCACGAGCTCGAGCGTCCCCTTGCCGCCGGCGCTGATGTCGCCGAAGGCCGGGGCATTGTAGCCCGATGTGAGGATCGGCGCCGGCGGCGGAAACTGCACGGGCGTGTTTCGCAGATTTGGCGCCGTACAGGTGCCGGTGTTTTCGATCAGCAGGAGTCCCTGCTCGAAGTAGTCGCCCCAGAACAGGTCCAGATCGCCATCCTCATCGTGGTCAGCGAGCGCCATGGTATTGGCCCCGTGCATCGATCCCGGGCCGCCAATGCCCATCTGCTGCCCGATGATGCGTATGCCCTCGAACTCCTGGGCGACGAGCCGGAAGCGAGGCACGCCTGACGCGCTCACTTCCTCCGCTGCCTCGTAGCGCGTCACCGTGCCGTCCAGCCGGCCGATCAACAAATCCGCGCGCCGGTTACAGTCGAGGTCGCCGAGCTGGGCGATGTTCTGCCGGTCGGCGAAGAGCGGACGCCCGTCGATGTCGCGCAGCGTGTCGGCGGCGAGGGTGAACCGGGGCGACCCGCGCTCGCCCTCGTTCCGGTAGTACCGGATGTAACTGAACGGCGACTCGGCCAGGAGATCGAAGTCGCCATCGAGATCGACGTCGGCGAAGCGGTACCACTCCCCGACGTCGAGTCCGGCAAAGGTCGCGTCACCGAGCGTGAAGCGCGGCAGGCCCTCGGCGTCGCCGTCGCGCTCGAACAGCGCGACCGCGCCCGTCATGTCCTGGAGAAAGAGGTCGAGATCGCCGTCGCCATCCACGTCCAGCAGCTGCGGGCGAGGCGCGGTGAGTCCGCCCAGGAACGCGAGCGAGAGCGTGCGGCCGGCGGAGTCGGTGACCGGGAAGGGCGTGACGACGCGCGCGAAGCCACCAGATGCTGCCGGCTGCGGCTCACCACGTCCCGCCGGCGCTGCGCAGGCCGGAAACGCCGCCAGCGAGACCGCTGCGGCCACCCTGCACGGGCCGCTCAGCGGCACGATTCGTTAGGCACGCTCGGTGCACGGCCCGCGGAAAGCGGCGCTCCCATTCCCGCGGCATACGCACCCACGGTGAGCGACCGGAGAATGCGGCGCGTGGCCGCGCAGATCGCGACCACCGTGCCCTTGCCGGTGGGCTTGCCGCCCGTGTGATCGTGCACGCCGCCGCTCTGATGCCGACTCCCGATGTACACCACGGCACCGTCGGGCGAGAGCGCGACGCCGTGCGGCTGCACGAAGCTCTCGTGCTCGAGCGTGTCAGCCGGCGCCCAGCGCGACACGTCAACCACCGTGACGCGGTTCGCCGCCAGGTTGGTCACGTAGATCGACCGCCCATCCCGCGTGAAGACCGGCTCGAATGGCCCGTCCGGCATCGGGATCGCACGCTCCAGCCTGGGTACCGCAGGATCGGCCAGCGAGAAGATCAGGAGCTCGTCGGTGAGCTCGGCGGTGACCGCCAGCCACCGCCCGTCCGGCGAGACCGCCGCCTGCACGAACCCACGGGCCGCGCCCGGCACGTCCACCAGGCGCACGTCACCACCATCCGGCGCCATGCTGGCGAGCTGGTTCACGCCCAGACTCGCGATGTAGACGCGCTTTCCTTCCGAGCCGGTCACGATCGCGTGTGGCCGCGGGAAGATCAGCCCGATCTCATCGACCACGGTCATGTCGGAGCGCCGTACGATGGCGACGCTGGGCGGCGGGTTCACCGCGCTCATGGAGCGGCCCACGAACAGCAGGTCGTCGGTCGGATGCAGCGCCATCAGCCCGGGAACCTCGAGGTCGGCGCTCGCGAGGAGCTGGTTCCGCGCATCCAGCTTGAGCACCTTCCCGGCACCGATGAGCGTCACGTACCACGCGCTGCCATCGGGCTCCACCTGGGCGTGGTGCGGCCGCGCGTTGTCGCCGAATCCGTAGCGCCGCAAGTCCACTGTCTCGATCACCGCGTTCGTCGCGATGTCGATCACCGAGACGGTGGCATCATCCTGATTGGCGACGTACAGCCGCGGCGGCTGCGCGATGAGCGGTGGAGCGAACAGGACGAGCGCGGCGAACGCCGCGCTTGCCCATCGCCTCGCGCTCACGGCACCATCGCCGGCGCCCGATAGCGCACCAGAAACAGCCCCTCGCGCATGCTCGTCACGCCCACCACGCCGCTCTTGAAGAACGGATAGTTGCTCCACGTGCCGGCGAATCCGGGGATGTCCTTGCCGAACGGTACGGTGTCGAGATACCCCACCTCCACTGGATTCGCCGGGTCACTCACATCGATCACGCGCAGTCCCGCGACATAGTTCGACTGGTACATGAACCGGCCCTTCACGTACAGGTTGTGATCGGTAGCCGGCGTGGTGCCGAGGAACTCCTTGAGGACCACGGGATCTTCCAGATCACTCACGTCGAACACCACCGTGCGCGTGCGCGGCGCCGTGCCCGACAACTCGTCGCCCTCATCGTTCAGGAAGAAGTACCGGTGGTCATCGCTCAACCACCCCTGGTGGGCGTAGGCCACGTTGGGATACGACACCGACGAGATGCGCGTGGGGTTCTTCTTGTCGGTGACGTCGGCAATGCCGACGGCCGTCTCGGATGCGTTGAAGCAGACCTGCTTTCCCGCATAGCGCTGATCGGGCCCGCGATAGACCACGCACTGCGCATCGTGCGTGTATCCCGTGCGGGCGTTGCCGGTGGTCGTGTCGGCCCAGCACCCGGCGAACGTCGGCTTGGTGGGCTCGCGGATGTCGATCATGTGCGGCCCGCCGCCGCAGGTCTCGCCACCCATGCTGTTGCCAATGGTGAAGGCGAAGCCCGATTCCTCATCGATGGCGATGTTGTGCGCGCTGTGGATGCGGTCGTAGTGCGCCGTCTCCTTGAACGTCGCTGGCGGATTGCGCACCGACCGCAGCTGGGTGAGGTCGAACACCTGGACGCCGTGCGGACCGGCGCCGTCGGAGACGATGAAGACGTGGTTCTTGTAGACCTTCATGTCGCGCCACAGGTTGGGCTGCGCGCCCTGATGCAGCGGCAGCTCACCCACGTAGACCGGATTCGCCGGATCGGTGACTTCCACGAAGGCCGTTCCGTCCAGACGCCCGACGATCGCGAACTCGCGCCCGGTTTCCGCGTCCGTCCACCCCCACATGTCGTTGAGCATGATGCCGCGCTTTCCGCCGAGCGCGCTCACGGGCAGGAAGGACACGAGGTCCACGTCGCGGCAATCGAACAGGCGCGTCTTCCCCGAGTCACACCTGACTTCATCACCCTTGATCGCGGTGAGGCCCGTCCCGGTGCTGTCCACGATGACGGACGCCTCGCGCCACTGGCCATTTGCGGACGGGCGGTTGTACACGAACCCCTTCCCCTCGAAGAAGTCGGCGCTGGGCGCACCGAGCACGGCCACACCGTTGCGCACGGCGATCGCGGCGCCGAACTGCGTGCCCAATCCGACCCCTTGCGTCGTGAGCTGTTGTACGTCCTTCCAGGTCCCCGCAGCCGAATCCCGTCGCAGGACGTGCACCATGCCGACCTGCTGCGCGGCCAGGGGTGCACCGACCAGCAGATCGGCGCCGTCACGAGCCAGCGACATCCCGAACAACGCGGGACGCACGGGACTTTGCGCGGTGATGCGTCCGGCGCTGCGCCACTCGACGCCCTCGCGCCGGAAGTGCAGCACGGCACCGGCGCCACCGCCGGCCACCGGACTGGAGACGAAGGCCTCGCTGCCATCGAGCAAAACCGCCATGCCGAGCGCCTTGATGGTCGTGTCCTGCGCGACAGCGAGGCGCCCCTCCTCTGACCAGCTGCCTGACGACGCACGACGGAAGAGGAACGCCGCACCAGGCCTGCTCTGCGCCTGCGGTCCGAAGAGCGCACCGCCCGTGGGCCCGGGCGCACCAACGAGCGCGGCATCGCCGGCCAGCGAGAGCGCGCTGCCGAACGCATCGCCCGCCGCGATCCCCGATCCGGTGAGGCGTCCCTGCTCCGACCACGTTCCCGAGGCATCGCGGCGGAACGCGATCACGACGCCTGCTCCCTGCCCGCGCCCTGGAGCGCCGGCGAGCACGACACCGTTGCCGATCGCCACGGCGGCGCCCAGCCGGTCGCCCGCGGCGGCATCGCGCGCCGTGAGCTTGGCCCGCTCGGTCCACGTGCCTGCCCCGTCGCGCTCGAACACGTACACGGCGCCTTTGCCTTCACCCCCATTTGGCGCACCAACGACCATCAGGTTGCCGTCGGCCGCCAGCGCGCTTCCGAAACCGTCGCCCAGCACGGTGTCGCGTGCACTCACCGCGCCGGCCTCCGTCCACGCCTGACCGGAACGCCGGAAGACGTGGATCGCACCGGTCTGCGATGGTGGCATGGGGAACCCGACGATCAATCCCGGCCGTCCGACGAGCACATCCTCGCCGGAGATCGCGGCCGAAACGCCGAAGCCGATGAGACCATGCGGTGGCGGCGCGCTGGTCTTGAAGGACTGCGCGGCGAGGGTACCGGAAGCCAGGATGAGCGAGATGGCGAGCGATGTCAGGCGCACGATCTTCTGCATGGTGGCATGGCTGGGAGGGTAGTGTGACGTCTCGATGCCCGAAATCTACCCGGGCGTACGGGAGTGCTCTAGCCTGGAGGGACGAAGCGCGCGATGCGCGCCATCACGGCCCGCGTTGCCTTTGCGACTCGCGGAAGAGTCTCACCAGCTCGTCGCGCATGCCGGCGGGCAGTGATTCCGCACGCGGCGCCCGCAACGCTCCAACGGTGAGTCGCATCTGTTCGACATAGCGCGCGCAGTCGGGACACTCATCGAGATGCGCCGCGAGTCGCGGAGCACGTTGCGCCGGCAGGGTGCCCTCGAGGTATCCGGTGACCAGCTCGACGAGCTCCTGGCATGCCAGGTCATCAGCGATGGGCGGCACGCCTACCCCTCCGTGAAGTAGCGCTCCAGGGCTCTTCGCACTCTCGAGCGCGCACGATGCAGTAGCACCCTCTGATTGGTCTCCGTGATCTCTAAAAGATTACACACCTCTTCGGCGCTCCATCCTTCGATGTCGCGCAGGGTGATGACTTCACGCTGCGCCGGCGGGAGCGTGCTGACGACGTGATCCAGCAGCGCGCGCGCTTCGTCGGACAGAAGCTTCTCGTCTGGCGACGCGCCCCAGGTTCGCGGCGGCTCCTTCCAGTGATGGGGCCAGCGAGGATGGTCGGCTTCCAGGAAGCAACCGGGATCAACCGCCGGTTCCGCGGGTGCGCTGGCCCCGTCGAACAGCGCCGAGAACGGAATCATCCTCCCGTCGCGCTTGAGCCGCGTCTTGAGCCGGTTGAGCATGATTCCACAGACCCAGGTGCGGATCGAGGCGCGCTCCTCGAACCGGTCGAGCCCACGCAGCACGCCCAGCCACGCATCCTGCATGGCGTCCTCCGCGACCGAGGTATCGGATGTGTAGAGGCGCGCCAGCCGCAGCATGGTTGGCCCGTGACGCTCGAGGAGCGAGACGAACGCCGCCTCGTCGCCTTGCCGGAGTCGCTCGAGCAAGTGGCGCTCGTCGGACGTGGGCGCGCGGGACACCTCGTTCGCCTGGCGCCCTTCACCACTCATGCCATCGGCCGTGAGAATGGGGACCATCGATCGCAATCTGCCCGGTCGCGGGTTCAGTCGTCCAGGGCGGACGGACCGTCTGCAGCGGGCGGTCCGTCTGTAACGGAAGCCGCCATCCCGAGACCAAGGAGGAGGTGAGACCGTGTCTCGCCGGTCCAGTCACGGTAGGAGGAGCGATGAGTGTCACCCAGGAGACTCAGATGTCCGTTCTGAAGGCCACTCGCGGCGATCGAGCCGAGAAGCAGGCCACCCAATTGTCGGATTCCGACAATCTGGTCCAGGTCGCACGCGAGCTCGCACCGCTCATTCGCGAGCACGCGGACGAAGCCGAGCGAAATGGCCGGCTCGCGAGCCGCGTCGTCGACGCGCTCGCCAGGGCCGGCATGTTTCGCCTGTGGACACCGCGTGCGTTTGGCGGTCTGGAGGTGGACCCGATCACCTACATGCGCATCGCCGAGCAGCTCGCCGGAGCCGACACGGCGGCGGCCTGGATCCTCCAGGCAGGGAACACCGGCGCGTGGTGGTGCGCGCGTCTACCGAAGGAAGGACCGGCGGAGCTCTTCGCCGACGGTCCCAGCCCGCTCATGGCCGGTGCGTTCCATCCGCCGCAGCGCGTAAACGAAGTGCCGGGCGGTTACCGCATCACCGGACGCGCGCCGCTCGCCAGCAACATTCACGACTCCGACTGGCTCTTCCTCACCGGCATCATCATGGACGGCGACCGGCCGAAGGTCGTCGAAGGGGTTCCGCAGGTCATCGGCGCGTACGTGAAGGTGAGCGAAGTTCAGATCATCGATACCTGGTCGTCGCTCGGTATGCGCGCCACGGACAGCAACGATGTGGCCGTCGACAACGTGTTCGTGCCGGCATCCCGGGCATTTCCGATGGTTCCCGAGTTCCAGCCGTCCCCCGGCTTCGAGGGCCCGCTCTACCGCTTTCCGGCCATGGGTTCGGCGGTCGCCGTCATCGCGCCGGTGACACTAGCCATCGCCCGCGGCGCCATCAGCGAGCTGCGAGAGCTGGCAGCGAACAAGACGTCGCTCGGCTTCAACCGCACGATGCGCGAGCGGCCGGTCGTGCAGGCGACGGTGGCCAAGGCCGAGGGCATTCACCGGTCGGCTCGCGCGTTCCTGTACGACGCGGTGGGCGAAGCGTGGGAGCGGGCATGCGCGGGTGACCGCTCGACGCTCGAGCAGAAGGCGGACGTGCTCCTCGCCGGCGTGCACGCAGTGAGCAGCTCCGCCACCGTGGTCGAGATGATGCACGGTCTCGCCGGAACGGCCGGCATCTACACACGGAACCGACTCGAGCGCCACCTCCGCGACGTGGAGACAGTGCGCCACCACGGGCTCGCATCGGAAAACCGGCTCGAGGTCGTAGGCCAGGTGTATCTGGGCGTGCCGTACGAGTTCCCGTTCGTGGCGTTCTGACAGGCGCGGGGCGCGTCG
>DATFFQ010000010.1:0-20756 GCA_035249955.1 Gemmatimonadaceae bacterium | reverse complement strand
CGCGTGCTCCGCAGCTGCGCGAGCCGGCGGCGCTGCTCGCGCTCGGCCTCCTCGCCCACGCGGAGGAGGGGAATCGCCAGCTCGGGCTCCTCCGTCACGAACTCGTTCACGCCGACGATGAGCCGCCGGTGCTGCTCCACCTCCCACTGCTGGCGCGCCGCCGACTCGGCGATCTTCCGCTGGAGCCACCCGATCTCCAACGCGCGCACCACGCCGCCCACACGCGCGATCTCCTCGAAGATCTCCTCCGCTTCGGCCTCCATCCTGGAGGTGAGCGCCTCCACGTAGTAGGAGCCGCCAAGGGGATCGATCACGCTCCCCAGGCCGGTCTCGTACGCGAGGATCTGCTGGGTGCGCAGCGCCACCTGAACGGACCGCTCGGTGGGAAGCGCGAGCGTCTCGTCCATGGAGTTGGTATGCAGCGACTGCGTGCCGCCGAGTACCGCAGCCATCGCCTGGTAGGCCACGCGCACGATGTTGTTCATCGGTTGCTGCGCGGTGAGCGTGACGCCGGCCGTCTGCGAGTGAAAGCGCATCATCCATGAGCGCGGATCGCGGGCCCCATAGCGCTCCTTCATGTGACGCGCCCAGATGCGCCGCGCCGCGCGCAGCTTCGCGATCTCCTCGAAGAAATCGTTGTGGATGTCCCAGAAGAACGACAGCCGGGGCGCGAACTCGTCGACATCGAGCCCACGCGCGATCCCCCGCTCCACGTAGGTGAACGCGTCGGCCAGCGTGAAGGCGAGCTCCTGCACGGCGCTCGATCCCGCCTCGCGAATGTGGTAGCCGGAGATGGAGATGGTGTTCCACTGCGGGGTGTGCGTGGCCGACCACTCGAAGCAGTCGAGGATCAGGCGCAGGGCGGGCTCGATGGGATATACCCACGCGTGCTGCGCCATGTACTCCTTGAGAATGTCGTTCTGGATCGTGCCCCGCAGCTGTCGCGAGTCCACACCCTGCCGCTCGGCGGCGGCGATGTAGAAGCAGTAAAGGATCACCGCCGGCCCGTTGATGGTCATGGACGTCGACACCCGGTCGAGCGGAATGCCATCGAAGAGCGTTTCCATGTCGGCGAGGCTCGAGATCGCCACACCGCACTTCCCGACCTCGCCCTCCGATCGCGGGTGATCGGAGTCGTAGCCCATGAGCGTCGGGAAGTCGAACGCCACGGAGAGCCCCGTCTGCCCGTGCTCGAGGAGGAACTTGTAACGGGCATTGGTGTCGGCGGCGCCGCCGAATCCGGCGAACTGCCGCATGGTCCACAGCCTGCCGCGATAGCCGGTGGGGTGGATGCCGCGCGTGAAGGGATAGCGTCCGGGAAGGCCGAGCGCATCGCCGTCGAGCCCTTCGACATCGAGTGCGGTGTAGAGCGGTTCCACCTCTTCGGTGGAGTTGGTGAAGGCGACGTCGCGCTTCACGCCCTCCTCGTACCGGCGCCGCCATTCCGCGACTTCGGCGCGAAGCCGCTCGATCTCGGCCTGCCGGCCTCGTTCCAGATCGGAGTCGTCCCGTATCGTCGTCATGCGTCGGCTCGTGTCAGTAGGTTCGCGCTTCGGCGCAGCAGCTCCGCCGCGACCTCGAACGGCGTGATCCCTCCGCTCTCCAGCGCCGGGAGCTGTGCGTTCAGCCATTCGGTGGTCGCCGCGTCGCTCCACAGTCGCCGTCGCACATCGCGCTCCACGACCTCCACCACCTGCTCCCGCAATCGCTGCCGGCGCCGCTCCCGGAGCGTGCCGCTTCGTGCAAGATAATCGAAGTGGCGGTTCAGGGCGTCGGCGAGCGCGTCGATTCCCGTGCCTGCCTGCGCCGTCGTCGCTAGCACCGGCGGCGTCCATTCGGTGGCATCGCTGGCAGCGGCCGCCTCACGAGCCGCTTTGGCCGGATTCGCGACGCGCTTCAGGTCGACGCCATGGTGCGCGGGGATGTTGCGAAAGACTTTCCCGCCGCGCAGCCCGAGCATGAGCTCCAGCTCGTGACGCAGCCGGTCGGCCCCCGGTCGATCCGACTTGTTCACCACGAACACATCCGCGATCTCCATCAACCCGGCCTTGAGCGTTTGGATCGAGTCGCCCGATTCCGGTACCAATACGACGACGCTCGTGTCAGCGGTGTGCGCGATCTCCAGCTCGCTCTGGCCCACACCCACCGTCTCGATGACGATGCGATCGAAACCGAACGCGTCGAGCACGTCGGCCACCTCCCGGGTCGTCGCGGCGAGTCCGCCCAGCGATCCGCGTGTGGCCATGGATCGAATGAAGATCCCCGGATCGAGCGCGACCGACTCCATGCGGATGCGATCCCCCAGCAGCGCGCCGCCCGTGAACGGCGACGTGGGATCGACAGCGATGATGCCGACGGTGAGGTCGGTGCTCCGCCAATGCGCGGCCAACGCGGTCGCCAGCGTGCTCTTTCCGGCTCCCGGCGGCCCGGTGAGCCCGATCCGGCGCGCCCTGCCGAGTCGCGGGTGGAGCGCGGCGAGGAGCTGCTCGAAGCCGGCGCGGCGGTTCTCCACCACGCTCACGGCGCGCGCCAGTGCCGCGGGTCTGCGCGCGTCGAAGTCCGCCAGAAGCCGGCTGTGTGCCTCTCCCGGGCTCACACCAGGTGTCACCGCCATTGCCGGTATCCGCGGAACGGGTTCGAAAGCAGATGAAGTGGCAGCAGGAAGATGATCAGAAAGAAGATGATGGAGACCGCCAGCGATGCCACCAGGAGATAGACGTTCCCTTCGGCGATGAACAGGATGGCGCCGACGATGCCCATCATGCCCGCAAAGATGCACAGGAGGATGCGCCGCGTCTGGCGGGCGATGAACTGCTGGAGCTCGAGCTGGTCGCGGGGGTGGGTGCGAAGCCGCAGCTCGTCGCGTCCGGCGCGGCGCAGCACGTCGCGCAGCTCCCGTGCGATGGCGGCGAGCTCCACCATCCAGTCGCGCAGCACCTCGCGCGAGTCGTCGCCGAACATCGACGACAGGAGCTCGCCCCGCATGCGGGTGATCACCGGCGTGGCCGCCTGGACGGCGTTGAAGTCCGGGTCGTAGCGGAAGCCCAGCCCTTCCACGAGCGCGGCGGCGCGGCCGAAGTACACGAGCTCGGACGGAACCATCACCGGCCACCTGTAAAAGGTGGACATGACCTCGTTGACGATGCGCTGGATCTGGCGGGGCTTCGCGTCGGGAGTGAACGCGATCGACATGAGCGCCCTGGCCGCATCCCGGATCGTGCCGCGGTCCACTTCCGGATCGAGGATGCCGAGCTCGTAGAAGCCGGCGATGACGCCGTCGACGTCCTGTCGCACCGCGGCCATGATCGTCTCGATGAGCCGCGATCGCGTGGTTTTCTCGACGCGCACCACCATGCCGAAGTCGAGGAAGACGATGCGGCCATCCGGCGAGACGAGGAGATTTCCGGGGTGCGGGTCGGCATGAAAGATTCCGTCGACGAGCATCATCTTCACGTAGACTTCGATCAGCGTCTCGATCAGCGCCTGCAGTGACAGCTCCCCGCTGGCCAGGCGTGCCTGCAAGCGGTCGACTTTGGTCCCCTCCATGTACTCCAGCACCAGCACCCGGCGCCGCGTGAGTGGCCCGACCACCTCGGGGACGACGATGCGATGGTCGCCGGCGAAGTTCGTGCGGATGAGGTCCGCGTTCCTGGCCTCCTCGCGGAAGTCCATCTCCTCCTCGATCCGCTTCGCGAACTCCCGCACGATGGTCGTGATCGCTCGCGTGTGGTGGTTCGGGAAGAGCACGTTCACGAAGAACAGAATGCGAAAGGCGGCCTGGAGATCCACGGCGACGATCTCCTCGACGCCGGGGCGCAGCACTTTCACGACCACATCGCGCCCATCGAGCGACGCCCGGTGTACCTGACCGAGCGACGCCGCGGCCAGCGGCTCCATGTCGAACCGCTCGAAGAGCTCGGGAATGGGCTTGCCGTACTCGCTGGCAATCACGGCCGCGATCGCCTCGGCCCGCTCGGGTGGCACACGGTCGGTGAGCGCGCCGATCTCGGTGAGATAGGGCTCGGGCAGGATATCGGCGCGCGAGGCGAAGACCTGCGCCAGCTTGATGAACGCCGGACCAAGACTGGCCAGCGTCGCCGTGAGACGCGCGGCCCGCTCGCGGTGCTGCTCGGCGGCGACCGCACGGCGGCGCCCCGCCACGATCCACCGTCGGCGGTCGCGAAGGAAGGCTATGACGAACGGGAGGAGGCGCCAGAAGACGTAGAAGGCGCGCACATCACCTCGCCAGCCTGAGCTCCACCGGGGTCGCGCTCTCGAGCCGCTGGACGAGCACCCGGCGCACGTGCGTGCGCTCGGCGTCGACCACCACGAGCTCCAGACTGTCCAGCCGGAATCGTTCGCCGACCTGTGGAATCCGTCCCACCGTCTGGAGGAGGATCCCGCCTAACGATTGAACGCTCGTCGACGCATCGCCGGGCACTTCGATCCCGAAGTGGCGCGCCACCTGCTCGAGGTCGGTCTTGGCGTCGAACACCACCGCGCGCCGGGCGACACCGGCCTCGACGGCCGCCGGCTCGTCGTGCTCGTCGTTGATGTCCCCTACCAGCTCCTCGAGGACGTCTTCCAGCGTCACGATGCCGGCCGTGCCGCCGAACTCGTCGAGCACCACGGCCAGGTGGCGCTGAGAGCGCAGCATCTCGAACAGGAGCTCGCTGCACGGCTTGCTGCCGGGCGTGCTGACCACCTGGCGCAGCACGGCCGCGCGCTCGCCGCCCGCCGCGAGCACGTCGAAGACATGCACCATGCCCACCACCTCGTCCAGCGATCCGCGATACACCGGGACGCGGCTGTATCCCGATTGGGCGATGGCGCGCGCCATCTCGCGTGGATCCATGCTCTCCTCGACGGCGAACACCTGCGTGCGCGGCGTCATCACGTCGCGCACGACCTTTTCCCCGAAGAGCACGATGCCGGTGATGATCTCGATCTCCTGCGGCTCCCCGATCCCCTCGAGCTCGCCCTCGCGGAGGAGGTCGGCGATCTCGTCGGGCGTCACCTCGGCGCTGTTGCTTCCACGCCGGTCCAGCGCCGCCGCGACGGCGCGGCCGGCGCGCACCAACGGCGCCATCGCCGTCGCCACCACCCGGAGCGGCGGCTCCAGGACGGGGAAGAGCGCCGGCGCCCAGCGCCGCGCGATGGCGCGAGGCAGGAGCTGCCCGAACAGGAGCAGCGCCACGGACAGCAGCAGCAGCTCGAGCACGAGGCCCAGGCCGCCGCTCCAGGTTCCGAGCGCAACGCCGGCCAACGTGAGCGTCGCTGCCACGCCTGCCCCAGCGCCCACCAGCAGTCGCTGCGGCTGCGCCAGGCGGCCGTGGACCGCCACCGGCCCCGCCAAGCGCTCGGTGACCCAGTTGCGCAGCCATGCGTGACTCACGGCGCGCACCGCCGTGGCGGCAGCGGTGAGCCAGGCGACGATGATGATCGCCACGAGCATCGGCACGATCCAGAAGCTCATGCCGTTCGCTCCGCCAGGGCTTCCAGCCGCTCGAAGTACACGCGCTCCACGCGTCGACGCACCACCCGCTCCACCACCACCCGGAACCCTTCCACCGTGAGCTCCTCACCCGAGCGCGGCACGCGGCCCACGATGTCGTAAATCAGTCCACCAACGGTCGCCACGTCCGGCCGCTCGAAGTGGTGACCCAGAACGCCCGAGAGCTCCTCCAGCGAGACGCGGCCCGATACCCAGAAGCGGCGCCCGTCCTCGAAGACGATTGGCGGCTCCTCACGATCGTACTCGTCGCGGATGTCACCCACGATCTCCTCCAGCACGTCCTCGATCGTCACGAGCCCGGCCGTCCCCCCGTACTCGTCGACGACGATCGCGATGTGCGACCTCGTGAGCTGAAAGTCCCGCAGCTGAGATTCGACCGTCTTCGATTCCGGAATGAAGGTGGCCGGCCGTATGAGCGCCTGCCATCCACCGGCGGGAACCGCGTCCACGATCACGTACGGCAGCAGGTCCTTGGCGTACAGCACTCCGACGATGTCGTCGAGCGTCTCCTCGTACACCGGAAGCCGCGCATGCTCCGAGCTGCGCACGCGCTCGACCACGTCACCCCACGGCATGTCGCGCTGGATGCCGACGATGTCCACGCGCGGCACCATGATCTCCTGCACCTCCGTGTCCCGCAGGTCGAAGACCCGTCGCATCGGTCCGGTGTGCTCGACCGGTGTCGCCGTGTCGTCGCGCACGAGATCGCGCAGCCGACTGCCGGCGTACCCGCGCTCACCGTTCACGGTTTCTACCGACGGGAACAACCGCTCGAGAAACTCGTCGAACGACAGCCCCAGGGCGACGACGGGAGAGAGCGCTACCTCCATCACCTGCACCGCCGGCCGCAGAATGCGGAGGGCGCGAATGCCCGCCCGACTCCCCAGCGCGCGTGGCGCCGTCTCGGCGAGGATGAGCAGGACCACGCCCACGAGGATGGCCAGGGGAATCGCCAGCAGCACATGCTGCGCATGCAGCCGCAGCGCCACGGCTGCGGCAGCCCCCGCCGTGACGTAGGCCAGAACCCTGGCCACGCCGAAAGCGCGGTGTGTACGCTCGCGGCCGCGCACGAAGCTGGCCGTATCGGCATCGGCAGTGCGCGGATCGGTTGCCAGGGACAGCAGGGCGCCGTCGGCAGCGGCGCACAGCGCGCCGACCGCGGTCGCGATGGCGGCGATGAGAGCCGCGACCGCGCTCACGTCCGCTTCCTCAGTGCGCGGCGCACGAGCGCCTCCTGCCGCTTCCACATCGGCGAGGCGGTGCGTCCCGTCCCCTCGGGATGGTCGTGGCCGACCACGTGCAGCGTGCCGTGCACGACCAGGCGCGCCAGCTCCTCGCGGACGCCAACTCGGTGGCTGCGGGCGTTGTCGCGCGCCACCGCGGGCGCGATGTAAATGTCACCGATCACCGGCTCAGAGCGGCCGCGCGTGAGCTGGAAGGAAATCACGTCGGTGGAGCCACGATGCCCCAGGTGCCGCTGGTTGATCCGCGCGATGTCGCGCGGCGACACGAATGCAATGGAGAGCAGTGCGTCGCGCACCCCTTCCGATCGCAGCACCGCACGCGCGATATCCGCCACGCGCTCACGGGCGAGAGGAAGCCGGCCGGCTTCCGTGGCCACCTGTACGACGAGCGTCATACCGACGCGAACTCGGAGGTGACGCCGCCGCTCGACGCCGGATAGTCGATACGGTTGTGATATTGGCCGATCAGCACGCGCGCGAATGCTTCCTTCACCTGATTGAGCTGCTTGAGGGTGAGTGGCGCATCGCGGAGCTGGCCCTGCTCCATGCGCTGCCGCACGATGTGGTCGATCACCTCGCGGATCTTGTCCGGGGTGGGGTCGTGCAGTACGCGTGCCGCAGCCTCCACGCCGTCGGCCAGCATGCACACGGCGGTCTCGGCCGTCTGCGGGACCGGGCCGGGATAGGCGAACTCTTGCGAATCAGGGTGGCCGCCATCCCGCTCCCTGGCCTTGTCCAGGAAGTAGGTGATCATTCCCGTGCCGTGGTGCTCGGTGATGAACGCGGCCAGCGCCGGCGGCAGCTTGTGCTCCGACGCCAGCTCGAGTCCCTCGCGCACGTGATTGCGGATGATGGCCGCGCTCGTGCCCGGCTTGAGCTTGTCGTGCGGATTCCGACCTCGTGGCTGGTTCTCGACGAAATACTGTGGCTTCTTGAGCTTCCCAATGTCGTGGTAGTACGTGCCGACACGGGCGAGCAATCCGTTCGCACCGATCGCGTCGCAGGCCGCCTCGACCAGATTGGCCATCGCGATGGTGTGCGCGTACGTGCCGGGCGCCTCGGTCATGAGTCGCTTGAGCAACGGCCGGTTGAGATCGGAGTACTCGAGCAGCGTGAGATCGGTCGTGATCCCGGTGAATCGCTCGGCCAGTGGGAGGAAGAACATGGCGAGGATCACCGAGCCAACGGCGTTGACGGCCCCTCGCGTCGCGCTCCACGCGATCGCCGATGGCTGCCAGCCCAAGGTGAGGCCAATCGCGAGCGCGGCGCAGAGATAGGCCGCGCCGATGGTGAGGATCGAGTAATACGACTGGTCGCGCCGGCGGATGATGCGCGTGCTGAGCGCCGCCGCCGCACCGCCGATGAGGTTGATGAAGAGCGCGTTGGTCCCTCGGAACACGCTCTGTCCGCCGACGAGCACGGCCAGGATCATGGCCGCGATCATGCTGATGCGAGGATCGAAGAGCACGCTGCCGATGATCGCTGCCAGCGCGACCGGCACCAGCTCCGGATACACCGAGTCGGTCCGCGTCGTGGCAAAGGATCCGAGGAGCACCGCCAGAAAGAGCAGCGCGAAGAGCGACAGCGATCGGAAAGAGCGATAGAGCTGCGGACGGAAGAGCGCGATCGCGATCCCGAAGATGGCGAGCACCAGCGCGTTGTAGAGCACGGCACCCACCACGCGTCCCATGGCCCGCTCGCCGGTCGAGCGCTCCTGCAGCGCCTCGTGCAGGGCGCGCATCTTCTCGAACTCGGCGCGACCGACGACCTCGTGCTGCCCCACCACTTTCTCGCCTTCGCGGACGGTGTAACGGTTGATCTCGACCGAGTTGCGCAGCTCCTGTCGCCGCCGCTCGGTGGCTACACGATCGAGCTGGACGGTCGGGTGGAAAAACGCGCTCAGCAGCTTGAGAAACAGCCCATCCGCCACCGAGGAATTGGGGTCGGGATGCATCTGGCGTGCGCGCGACAGCAGCGTGCCGAACGTCATCAGGCTGTCGACCAGCGTGCTGCGCTCATCCGTGCCGCGGCGGATGATCACCTCGCCGCGGATCTCCTCGACGTTCGAGCTCGATGTGACCCCCGCCGTGAGCCAGCGCGCGAATGCCCTCCGGATGCCGTCCTGCATCGCGCGACGGCGCGCCGCGAAGGTGAGGTACTCGGCCTCGGCCGTGGTCAAAGTGATGCCGCGCGCGGCCGCCACCCGCCGCACGGCGGCGCCCTGCGCGCGCGCTCCGGTATCGGCGGCGACAGCAGTCGCCACCGCCTCCATGAACTCGGCCAGATCTGTCTGAGCGCTGTCGAGCGGTGAACGCGAGTACACGAAAATCGGCTGCGCCGAGCGTGCGAGCTCCTCGCGCTCCCGTGCCAGCTCCGCTCCGCTCTTGCGCACGGTGAAGGCGAAGGGCGCGATCACGTTCTCCGTGGCCACCGAGCCCACCTCGAAGATGGGCGTCTCCACCGCCGGCGCCGCCGGGAAGAGCGCGTAGGTCGCGATCGCGAGCGCGAACAGCAGCCCGACGCGCACTCCGTGGTAGCCAAGCCGGTCCACCGGACGCTGCGGGGTATCGGTGCCGGTCACGCGCTCGAGGTGCTGGCGAACGGTCACCATGTCTGGTCACCTCCAGCGTCGCGCTGATACGCCTTGATGATCTCCCGCACCAGGCGGTGGCGGATGACGTCGGCGTCGCTGAAGTAGTGAAACCCGATCCCGTCGATGCCGCTGAGGATCCGCTCGATCTGCACCAGTCCGGACTGCTCGCGGGCCGGAAGGTCGATCTGCGTCTTGTCGCCGGTGATCACCGCCTTCGAGTTCACGCCAAGCCGCGTGAGAAACATCTTCATCTGCGCGGTGGTCGCGTTCTGCGCCTCGTCGAGGATGACGAACGCGTCGGACAGCGTACGGCCACGCATGTACGCCAGCGGCGCGATCTCGATGACGCGCGTCTCGAGGGATTTCTGGACCCGCTCGGCGGGCATCATGTCATCCAGCGCGTCGTATAGCGGTCGAAGGTAGGGATCGACCTTCGCCTGGAGGTCGCCGGGCAGGAATCCCAAGCTTTCGCCGGCTTCGACCGCCGGACGCGCCAGGATGATCCGCCGCACTCGCTTGTGTGCCAGTGCCTCGACCGCGGCCGCCACCGCCAGGTACGTCTTCCCCGTGCCCGCCGGACCGATGCCGATGACAATGTCGTTGTCGGCCATCAGCTGCAGATACGCGGCCTGGCCAGGCGTCTTGGGCTGGATGATCCGGCGCACGCCTGGCAGCACGATCCGGCGGTCGCCGGAACCGCCACCGTCTCCGGCACCGTCCTCGCTCAGGCGCAGCACATCGTCGGGCGTGAGCGATGTCCGCTGCTTGGCAGCGTCGATCATCCGCTGCGCGACGGGCGCTGCCCGCTCCACCGTCTCCAGCGCCCCGCTCAGCGTGAGCGTCTCTCCACGCAGCGCCACGCGCACTCCGCAGCTGCGCGCGAGCTCGATGAGGTTGGCATCGTTCACACCCGCCAGGGTGAGAAGGTCCGCCCCCTCGGTCGAGAGGCGATGGGTGATGCTCTCGTCGCTCACCGCGCTGCTTCGTCGACGAGAATGTGGAGCTCCGCCAGCTCGTCAGGCGCGACCGGCGTCGGCGCCCCCTCGAAGAGCGCGCGCGCCGTCGTCGTCTTGGGAAACGCGATGACGTCGCGAAGCGACGAAGCTCCCGCAAGGAGCATGGCGATGCGGTCGAAGCCGAGTGCGATGCCGCCGTGGGGCGGCGCTCCGGCCCGGAGCCCCTCCAGCAAGAAGCCGAAGCGGCGCTGGGCAGTCTCATCGTCGATGCCCAGCAGCGCGAAGATCCGACCCTGGAGCCTCGGGTCGTGGATACGGACGCTACCACTGGCCAGCTCGAAACCGTTGTACACGACGTCGTACGCAACCGCCCGAGCGCGGGCCGCGTCGCTCTCCAGACGCGCGAGATCGTCCGGGTGCGGCGACGTGAAGGGGTGATGCTCCGGTGCCAGGGCTCCCGTCTCGGGGTCGACGGAGAAGAGCGGAAAATCGGTGACCCAGAGGAATGCATGCGCGCTGTGCGGCACGAGCTCGAGACGCCGAGCCACGTCCTGGCGGACGCGGTCCAGCGCGGCGCTCGTCACCCGGTCGGGTCCCGCGACCAGGAGACACAAGTCCCCCTCACGCAGCCCAAGCTGCCCGGCCGCGTCGGGCGGCAGGAACTTCGCCTGAGGACCTTCCATCGTCCCCGACACCATCTTCACCTGCATCAGCCCGCCCGCGCCGGCGCTCTTGGCTAGTGCCTCGATCTCACCGAGCACGCGGCGTGACAGCCCCGCTGCTCCCGGAGCGATGAGCCCGCGTACGCGACCGCCTTGCTCGAGGATCGCGCGCACGATGTTGTAGTCCGTGTCGCGGAACAGCGCGCTGGCGTCGAACAGCTGGAGCCCGAAGCGCAGGTCGGGCTTGTCGCTGCCGTAGCGCTCCATCGCTTCCGCGTACGTGAGCCGCGGGAAGGGCGCCCCGATCTCGTGCCCCTCCTGTCTCCACAGCGCGACGAGGAGCCCCTCGGTGATGCGGTAAATGTCCTCCGCGGTCACGAAGGAGGCTTCGACGTCGATCTGCGTGAATTCCGGCTGGCGGTCGGCGCGCAGATCCTCGTCGCGGAAGCAGCGCGCGATCTGGAAGTATCGGTCGAACCCGGAGACCATGAGCAGCTGCTTGTACAGCTGAGGCGATTGAGGCAGCGCGTAGAACTCTCCTGGGTTCACCCGGCTCGGGACCAGATAGTCCCGGGCTCCTTCCGGAGTCGGCTTGGTGAGAATCGGCGTCTCCACCTCGAGAAAGCCCAGCGACGTGAAGTACCGCCGGGTCCCCTGGAGCAGCCGATGCCGCAGCACGAAGTTGCGGAGAAGCTCGGGACGCCGGAGGTCCAGATACCGGTACCGCAGACGCTGCTCCTCCGCCGGCAGCGACTCGCCTTTGGAGCGCGCGACGGGAATCGGCGGCGTGTTGGCCGGTCCCACCACCTCGATGCGTGCCGCGCGCACCTCCACGTCGCCGGTGGCCAGCTCCGGGTTCCGATCCTTTTCCGGACGCGCGACGACGTCACCCTGCACCTCGACGACGACTTCGGCCGAGAGCATGGCGACGCTCGCCGCGGCTCCCGCATCGAGAGAGACCTGTACCATTCCCGACCGGTCGCGCAGATCGAGGAACACGATTCCGCCCAGATCGCGCCGCCGGTGCACCCAGCCACCGAGGCTGACGCGGCTGCCGGCATCGGCCAATCGGAGGGAGCCGCAGAGGCGCGTTCGCCGCGTGGTCGCGAAGACCTTGTGGTCGAGCTCCAGATCGCCGAGGGCGCTATGACGGGAAGGATCGGTCATCGGCTGTATTCGACAGAGCGCCGGCGATTCAGCACGAATGCAAGCAGTCCACCCGCGGCACCCACTCCATCGGCCAACCAATCCAGCAGCTCCATGGACCGGCCGGCGATGAACTGCTGGTGCCACTCATCGACGGCTCCCAGTGCGAGGATGCCGAGCAGCAGCCCCAGCAGCGCGCGCGCTCGAGGGAGCCGCCCATCTTGCCGAGCCGGGCTCAGCGCACGGGCGCTGAGGACCGCGAGCACGGCGTAGAGCGAAGCGTGGATCGCCTTGTCCAGGCCAGCGATTCTGAACCCAGCCGTGCCCGGGTCGGGGATGGAAGTGAAGGTGAAGATGATGACCGTCCACAGGAGGGACGGCGCCCATCGTCGAGCGATCACGCCGCCTCCGACGCCTGAACGAGCTGGAGAAATGCGTCGGGCGAGCCGGCGGCGACGAGCGCGGCCCGCAGCTTGTCGCGGCGAAGGAGTCGAGAGATCCGGCTGAGCGCTTTCACATGCGCACCGGACGCGCTCTCCGGCCCCACCAGCAGAAAGAAGAGCTGGACCGGTTTGCCGTCCAGGGCATCGAAGTCCACGGCGTGGGGCGCGACACCCGCCGCCAATATGAGCTGGTCGATGTGCGGAGTTTTGCCGTGAGGGATCGCGACCCCTCCTCCGATCCCGGTGCTCAGGACCTGCTCGCGTTCACGCACCGACGATAGGATCGCTTCACCGGCCTGTGGTCCGCGGTCCCTCGCGACCAGCTCGACCAGCTCCCGAAGTACCTCGTCTTTCGTGCGGCTGCCGAGCGGCACCTTGACACGGTCCGCCGTGAGCAGCTCAGAGAGAAGCAAGCACGCCCCGTAGTCCCAAGTGATCTATCCTACAAAATCTAACGCCGGGCAGGGCGTCTCGGAAGCCGCCCGAACCGGATGGAGCACGCCAGACGCCACGAATTATCCATATATTTCACAAATGGTTACATGTGCGCCAATGCCCGCTGCTGACTGCCCCGCGCCGCTCACGCGACCCGTACGTGCGGAGCGCTGGAGGCCGGAGTCGCTAGCTTTCGCACGGCACCCTGGCGATCGCACGGGGCTGAAACCACACCGGTGAGATGACGACCCACGTGGACAACCTGCTGAACTGCCCACCGGAGCTCGCGGAACGCCTCGTCCGGGAATACGCGCTCGAGGTGGGCCAGCCGGGCTACCGCGGCCGGCAAGTGGTGGAGCGGCTGTGGAAGAATCCGGTCGCCGACTTCGGCGCCATGACCGAGCTGCCCCTGCACTTTCGCGATCAGCTTGCCACGCGCTTCGCAATGCCGAGGCTGCTGGTGGCGGCGCGCCAGCGCTCGGTGGATGGGACCGAGAAGTTCCTCATGCGGCTGCCCGACGGCGAGGCCATCGAGACCGTTGTCATCCCCGAAGGCTCGCGTGTCACGGTCTGCATCTCGTCACAGGCGGGATGTGCCCTTCAATGCGCGTTCTGCGCCACCGGCCTCATGGGCTTTTCGCGCAACCTGGAGGCGTGGGAGATCGCGGGGCAGGTTCGCGAGATGCGTCTCGTGGATCCGCCCGTGAACGTCACGAACGTCGTGTTCATGGGCATGGGTGAGCCGCTCATGAACTGGAAGGCAGTCGATCCGGCGCTCACGATCCTCAATGACCCGCTGGGCGCCGGCATCGGCGCTCGGCACATCACCATCTCCACCGTTGGCGTGCTCCCGGGCATCGTCGCGCTCGGACAGCGGCCCGAACAGTTCCGGCTCGCGATCTCCATCCACGCGCCGAGTGACGATCTGCGCCGCCGTCTCATGCCGATCAACACGAAGTTCCCGCTCGCACAGGTCATCGAAGCCGCCAAGGTGTTCGAACGACGCGTGACGTTCGAGTATGTGATGCTGGGCGGAGTGAACGATGCGGTGGAGCATGCGATCCAATTGGCCCAGCTGGCGCGCGAGTGCCGCGCCTTCGTGAATCTCATCCCGCTGCACCCTGGTGGAGCGGGCGCGTTCGTGCCGTCGTCGTCCCAGCGAATGATCGTGTTCGCCCGCGAGCTCCGCCGCCAAGGGGTGGAAGTGGCGATCCGGAAGAGCCGCGGGATGGACATCGCCGCGGCGTGTGGGCAGCTACGGGTAGAACGGCTCGGACGGCGGACGCCACGTCGCGCCGAGCAGCACGGAGACGTCCAGATATCGTGAGGTGTCTGGCCGCGACGCGACCGCGGTCGCGCCGAGGGCCTGGGCCACCAGCCGCGCCCACTCGGGATGCCCGGAGCGATCGAGCACCAGCGTGCTGTCGCGCTGCACGTCCGCCGTGCCGGTCTCGACAACGTCGAAGCCGCGGTCGCGGAGGTGCATCGTCGCTCGGCGAGCGAGCCCGCGCGTGCGCGACGCGTTGAGCACCTCCACACGGATCCGGATGCCGTGCGGTGCGCGCACCTGAGGTGCCTGCGACGGCGGATCGGCGAAGGGGCCGATGTCCCGCCGCGCGGCGATCGAGACGGCCGTCGCCGCTCCCACAGCGAGAAGGGCCACTGCCAGCGCGATGACCCGGCGGCGGCCCTTCAGCGCACGCTGTTCCATAGCGCCACCGTCGGCGGAAAGAGCTCGTATCCCTCCCCGATCTTCCACAGCATCCGGCGTTGCACTATCTGGCGAAACACGCCGTCGAAATCCTGCGTCACGTGTCGGGCGAGGAAGGCGCGATCGGCACGCGCGAACGACCGTCCCGGCTCGAGGAAATCCGCCATGTACAGCGCGCGGCCGGTGCGCGACCACGCGGGGTGTCCCAGCGTATGCCAGCGGATCGCCTCGAGCACATCCGTCCGGCGCTCACCCGACTGCTCCAGGACGGCGGCCGCCGCGGGACCGTGCAGCATCGCGGCTGGATAGTGATCCTGACGAGCGAGATCGCGAAGCTGGTGCTCCGGTGCGTCGCGCAGCGCATCGTGCCAGACGGCCGCATCGCGCCACGCCGCGCGCTCCTCATCGTCCACACGCAGTGCATCGGCCCAGGAGAGGAGCAGCCGTGTCACCCGCTCGATGTGACCGCGCCGCCGCTCATTGACCCGTGCCCAGCCGGGAAGCTCAATCGAAGCCACGCCGGACATATGGCTCGAGCACGGCATGATTTCGAATGGTGGTTCGCGTCACGTAGTTCCAGCCCTTGAGCTCCACACCGCGTCCGACGGTGGAATCGACGATGCGCGAGTAGGGTCCAATGACGCATTCGCGCTGGATCTCGGTAGCGCCCTCGATGACCGCGCCCGGATAGATCACGGTGTCGGGACCGATGCGGACGTCGGCGTCGATCCAGGTGGTGCTCGGGAGCACGAAGGACACGCCATGTTCCTGGTGAAAGCGCACCAACCGGTCGCGCAGCGCGACGGCGGCGAGCGACAGGGAATGGCGGTCGGTGATGCGGATGCGCTCCTCTTCCGACATGGGAGCGATGGGGGCCGTCACCGCCGGATGCCGCGGGTCATCGGCGGATGCGAGCGCGGGCCCCTCACCGCTGAGGGCAATGCCGCCCGGCGGCTCCCCCGTGTCGAGCAGCGCGGCCACACCGCGCTCGCCGGCGCGGAGCAGTCGCGAGATCGTCGCCGCGGTGACGAGGGCTGCGGCCCCGTCGATGAGCACCGTCATCCCGGGCGCGGTCACGGCGGCCCGGAGCGAGCGGAGCTCGCTCTCCGGCTGAACGGGCTCTGCCAGCACGGGCACGGGAAGGTCCATCGGCAGCGAGATCGGTGATATCGCACGATGCAGCACGCGCACGCGCGATGGCGGCGGCTCCACCTCCGCCAGCGACCGCATCACGTGCCAGATGATCGGCCTGCCAGCGAGTGGATGCAGATACATGCTCACCCGCGATCGAAACGTGTCGCCATCATCCATCGCGGCGACGACGGCGCTCCAGGTCACGGTGCTTCGAGAATCACGTTGTCGATGAGTCGGGTGTGTCCTACGCGCGCCGCAACGGCCGCGATCGATCCTGCCACTGCTTCCTCGACGGGCTCCATTCGCTCCGGGTCGACGATCGCCAGATAGTCGACCTGCGCCGCGGGCACGACCGCGAGCGCTTCCTGGCCGATGCGGGTCAGCGCGGCCGCGTTCCGCTCGCCGGCGCCGAACGCAGCCGCGATCGCGCGCAGCGCCCGCGACAGAACGAGCGCGTGCCGACGATCCTGTGTAGAGAGATAGCTGTTCCGGCTGGACATCGCGAGTCCGTCGGCCTCGCGGACGGTAGGTGCCACGACGAGCCGGATCGGGAAGTCGAGCTCGCGCACCATGGCGCGCACGAGCGCCGCCTGCTGGATGTCCTTCTGGCCGAAGACCGCGACGTCGGGCTGCGTGATGTTGAACAGCTTCGCAACGACGGTGAGGACGCCGGCGAAGTGACCTGGCCGAACGGCTCCTTCCCACCGGTCGGCGAGGGCCATCGCGCGCACCTCGATGATCCGCCGCGAGCCGGGATACACCTCGCGCTCGCCAGGCGTGAACAGGATGTCCACACCCCGTGCTTCCGCCTTGGCCGCGTCGCCCTCCGGATCGCGCGGGTATCGCGCCAGGTCTTCCGTCGGCCCGAATTGAAGCGGATTGACGAAGATGCTCATCACCACGCAGCTCGCGTGGCGCCTGGCCTCATCCACGAGGCTCAGGTGTCCCTCGTGCAGAAAGCCCATCGTCGGCACCAGCGCGATGCGATCGCCGCCGCGCCGGCGCTCGGCCAGCAGCGTGCGCAGCTCGGCGATGCGCGCGGCCGTGCGCATGCTAGAAGCTGTGGGCGTCATCCGGGTACCGGCCTGCGCGCACGTCGTCGCGGAAGCGGCCGACAGCACCGCGCACGTCGTCGGCGAGCGACGCGTAGCGCTTGAGGAACTTCGGCGTGAAGCGGTCGTTGAGGCCGAGGAGATCGTGGAGCACGAGCACCTGGCCATCGCACGTCGCGCCCGCCCCGATGCCGATGGTCGGGATCGACACCGCCTCCGTGATCTGTGCCGCGAGCTCTGCGGGAATGAGCTCGAGCACGATCGAGAAGCAGCCGGCATCCTCTAGCTGCTTGGCGTCGGCCACCAGACGCTGCGCGTGCTCCGGCTCCCGCCCCTGAACGCGGAAGCCGCCGATGGCGTGCAGCGACTGGGGCGTGAATCCCAGGTGGCCCATCACGGGAATGCCGACTCCACTGACCGCCCGAATGGCGCGCCGCACGTCGTCGCCTGCTCCTTCCAGCTTCACCGCCTGCGCGCCCGTCTCCTGGATCACACGTCCAGAGTTGGTGAGCGCTTGCTGCTCGCTCACCTGATAGGTGAGAAACGGCATGTCCACGATCAACAGCGCGTTCGTCACGCCGCGCCGCACCGACGCCGCGTGGTAGATCATCTGGTCGAGGGTCACCGGGATCGTCGACTCGAAGCCGGCCAGCACGTTGCCCAGCGAGTCACCGACGAGCACGGCGTCGACGCCCGCCTCATCGACCAGCCGGCCGAAGAGTGCGTCGTACGCCGTGACGACGACGAGCTTGTCGCCGCCCTGCTTGTGGGCGACGAAGTCGCGTACGGTGATCGCCCGGCGCGGCGTCCGGCTCTGCGTGCTCATCGCTCACCTCGTAGCTCGGCCAGCTCGCGCAACCAGAACGGGCGATTCGGCAACTCCGGGTGCGGCACCACGAGATCGGGCTCGCGTATCTCCTGTGACTCGAAGCAGACGATGTCGAGATCCAGCTCTCGTGGACCCCAGCGCACACGTCGGACGCGCCCGGCGGCGCGCTCGATGTCATGAAGGGCGGCGAGCAGACGCCGCGGGCTGAGAGCGGTCTCGAGGGCGACCATCTGATTGAGGAAAGGAGGTTGCGGCACCGGCCCGACGGGTTCCGTTTCTTCGACGGAGGATCGCGCGATGACCCGGCTCTCCGGCAACGTCGCCAACGCCGCCCGCGCTCTCGCCAGGTGAGCCTGGCGATCGCCCACGTTCGAGCCGAGCGCAATGTACGCGATGTCCCGCACTCCGCCCGCGTCTCCGATCGCCGGTCGTGCCGCGCACGAGCCCGCTCGTTCCATGCGCACCGCATCGCGCGCCGTCACGCCACCGGCGCGTGTTGACAGGGGCGGAACGTACGGGCATCGTGCGCGCGTGTCAAACCGGCGTGCGCGGTGGACAGCCTGACGGCGCATTACCTGGCGCGCGAGCTGGATGCGCGCTGGCGCGCGCGGCATGTCGACACGTGCGCGCTCGATCGCACGAAGCGGACGGTGACACTCGCGGTGACGGGCGCCGGCGTCGTCGAGATCAACCTCGCCGCACCCGATGTGCGCGTGGTCGAGCGCGCCGAGCGGCCGGCGCGCGGCACGCTGGACGGCTGGACGATCACCGGCGTCGGCGCTCCGGTCGACGATCGCCGCCTGGAGATCCGATTCGAGAAGCCCGGGAAATTCCGTGGGTCGATCGCTCGTCGTGCCACCCTCGACGTGAGCCTCGTGCCGTCGGCGCGCGGAGCGGTCCTGCGAGCGGAGAGTGGTCGCGTCCTCGCGAGCGTCGGCCAGAAGCTACCGCCCCCGGCCACACCGCGGCCGGTGCTCGCGTCGGCCGACGTCGAGCATGCGGCGCGACGCGGCGATCAGGATGCGCTGCTCGCCGGCCGATGGATGAGCCCACGCGCCGCACGCTGGCTGCTCGAAGCGCCCGATCAGGCGGTGTCGCGCTACTCGGAGATCTGCGACCTGCCGCCGGCGCGCCCGTCACGCTGTGGCGATGCGGTGCTGCCCCTGGCGCTCTGCGTCGACGCACAGCCGGTTCCGTCCCTCATCGAGCCCGAGCCGCGCGCGACCGAGCCGTGGCGAGCGCCGCCGGCCACACAGCGACAGCGCGCGCTCGCCCGTATGCGGCAGGAGCTCGAGCGCGCGCATCGCGCGCCCTTCCTGCGCACCGCCGCCGACAAGCTCATCGCGCTGGGCGACGTACCCTGTCCGGCCACGATCGACCTCCAGGACGGGACCGTCATCCCCCTCGACGCGCAGCCAGGAGCGACGGCCGTCGAGATGGCGGAGCGCCTGTACGGCGAAGCTCGTTCGATGGAACGGGCCCTCGCCCGGCTTCCCGCGCGCATCGCCGCCCTCGAAGCAGGCGACGCGCCCGGTCGTCCGGGACGACCACCGCGACGTACGAGCACGCGTGCCGCGACGGCGCGGAAGCTCCCCTTTCGGACGTACCGCAGCAGCGGTGGCCTCGACATCTGGGTGGGGCGCGGAGCGGCGTCGAACGATGCGCTCACGTTCGACGAAGCTTCACCGGCCGATGTCTGGCTGCACGCGCGCTCGGCGGCAGGAGCGCACGTAGTGCTCCGCTGGCAGCGCGACGAGGCGCCGCCGGCGCGCGACCTGGAGGAGGCGGCGCAGCTCGCCGCGTGGCACAGCAAGGCGCGCGGGTCGACGGTCGTGCCCGTTGACTGGACACGAAAGAAATACGTGCGCAAGCCCC
Organism: Gemmatimonadaceae bacterium; assembly: GCA_035249955.1. Lineage (GTDB taxonomy): Bacteria > Gemmatimonadota > Gemmatimonadetes > Gemmatimonadales > Gemmatimonadaceae > DATFFQ01. The sequence goes on along the minus strand of DATFFQ010000010.1, from coordinate 1,161 downwards.
GTGGCGGCGCCCCCGGTGTGGCGCTGGTATCCAGGGCCAAGACTCTCTTCGTTCGGCCGAGCGCCGAGGTGGAACGACGGCTTCGCGCGCCGGAGTAGCACGTCGCCGTCGATCGCGCTACATGCCGCCGGCGTCTCGTGCACCCGCGTCATCGATCGCCGCGCGCATCGCCGCCACGAGTGCCGTCGCACGTCGTACCTCGGTCTCCGCTTCGCGAACCACGGCGCTCCCGACCACCACACCGTCGGCCCCCCGAGCGACTGCCGCCGCCTGCTCCGGCCGCGAGATGCCAAAACCCACGCAGATGGGCAGCGCCGTGACAGCACGCAGCGCGGCCACGACGCGCGGCACCTCCCCCGGCAGGTCGGATCGCACGCCGGTCACGCCGAGACGGCTGATCAGGTAGACGAATCCCCTGCCGTGTCGAGCGATCTCGGCCATGCGCTCCGCCGGCGTGGTCGGGGCGACCAGTCTGACGAAGGCGAGCGGGCTCGCTCCGAGCCACGCCTCGCGCTCCGAATCGGCGCCGACGGGGAGATCGGTGACGAGCACACCATGCGCGCCTGCCTGGGCCGCGCGGTCGAGCGCGTCGGGCCCCGCCGCCAGGATCGGATTGAGGTAGCTGAACAGGACGATCGGAATCGGTACGGCGGCGCGCGCGACGAGCTCGAGCGCGCCGTCGTACGTCATGCCGGCCTGCAGCGCGCGCTGCGAGCTGGCCTGGATGATCGGGCCGTCGGCGATCGGATCGGAGAACGGGACGCCGACTTCGAGCACATCGGCGCCGGCAGCGGCAACGCCGCGGATCAGGTCCAGTGAGCGCCCGACATCGGGATGACCGGCTGTGACGTAGACCACCAGAGCGCGCCGGCCGGCGGCGCGAAGCGTGGCGAAGCGCCGGTCCAGGACGTCGGCCGGCGCGCCCGAGTCAGACGAAGTAGTCGCTGACCCTGATGCCGTACCGTTCGGGGTCGGCGATCTTGACGATGGTGCGCGCGTAGGAGCCAGTCGCGGGATCCTGTTGGGTGAGGTCGACCAGCGTGCCAGGGAAGAGAACGTTCCCGAGCTCATCGCTCACGATGCGAACGATGGGGCGCGAGATGGCCGTCGGAACCGGATTGGCGGAGTGTACTATGGCGAGCTCGAACGTGTCCAGCACGA
>DATFFQ010000009.1:0-14657 GCA_035249955.1 Gemmatimonadaceae bacterium | reverse complement strand
GACCGTCGCGTTGCGCGGGCCGCGATCGAGCCGTCAACCGACCCGACGGCCCGCTTCATGGTCGCGCTCCTCCGGTGCCCGGCGCAGGCGGTGCGGGCGGCAGCGTCCGCGGCGCCGCCGATCACCCTTGATACGCGCTGTAACTTCCGGTAACTTACTAGCTTATGCCATTTCAGGACCTCGCCCGGAAGGTCGCCGAAGTGGAGGAGCGTGTGGCGGCAGCGGTGGCTCGGGGCGGGCACGCGCAACGGGTCACGGTCGTGGCGGTGACCAAGACGCATGGGCCTGAGGCGGTGCGCGCGGTGTGGGAAGCGGGCCTACGCGACGTTGGGGAGAACCGGGTCCAGGAGGCGCTGCGGAAGATGACGGAGGTGGACGTGCCGGTGCGCTGGCACCTGATCGGCCACCTCCAGCGGAACAAGGTCAAGTCGATCGACCGGTTCGTGCTGCTCCAGTCGCTGGACAGCACGCGGCTCGCCGATGCGGTGAGCGAGTACGGCCTCGAGCGGCGGAGGGCGGTGGATGCGCTCGTCCAGGTCAACGTCTCTGGTGAAGAGACCAAGGGTGGCTATACGCTCGACAATCTAGCCGCCGAAGCCGAACGACTGGTGACGCAGGCGGGTATACGCGTCGTCGGTGTGATGACGATGGCGCCGCTCGATGCTCCGGAGGCGGTGCTGCGGCAGGTGTTCTCGGGAGCGCGCGCCGCCCGGGAGTTATTGCTGAGCGCCGGGCATCCGGCGTTCGAGCTGTCGATGGGGATGTCGAACGACTTCGAGATCGCCGTCGAGGAAGGCGCGACCATGGTCCGTCTGGGGACCGTTCTGTTTGGAGCGAGAGACACATGAGCGACGAAGCCTTTCACCTCACCCCGCTGGACATCCGCCGATACGACTTCGGCAACGCGCTCCGCGGTTACGACAAGGCTCGCGTGGAGGATTTCCGGCAGCAGGTGGCCGATGAGCTGGAGCGTCTCTCCCGGGTGAACCAGGAGCTGGAAGCCAGGGCGCGCGGATTCCACGAGCAGTTGCGCGTCTTTCGCGATCGCGACAAGGCGTTGAACGACGCACTGGTCTCGGCGCAACAGCTGCGCTCGGAGATCCGCGAGCAGGCGGAGCGCGAATCGGAGCTGATACTGCGTGAGGCACGGGCCGAGGGTGCCCGCATCGTCGAGTCGGCGCGGAACGAGATCGTGAAGCTTCAGGCTGAGCTCTCGTCACTGGAGCGCACGCGGCTGGCGTTCGTGGCGCAGCTGCGCGCGCTGGTCGAGCGGCACCTGGCGGAGATCGCCGCGGTGGAGGCAACCATGCCCGAGCGCAGCACCGAAAGTACGAGTGCGCCGCGCGATCCGGTGAAAACGCCCGCCTGGCTCGAGTCGCTGGTCAAGGAATGACGGAGCGCGAGCTCCGCGGCGGGATGGCGACCGACGAGCCTCCGCCAGCCATCTCCGCAGCACACACACGCGCCACCATCGCCGCCGCGGCGACCGCGGTGCGGCGCCGCTGCGATGCACGTCCGGAGGTGGCGGTGATTCTGGGCACCGGACTCGGCGCGCTCGGCGAAGACATCGATGTCGACGCGACGATCGACTACGTCGATCTGCCCGGCTTCCCGCTGTCGACGGTGGAGTCCCACGCCGGACGGCTCCTGTGCGGGACGTTGTCGGGGAAGCGCGTGGTGGCCATGCAGGGTCGCTTCCACCGCTACGAGGGCTACTCGCTCCAGCAGGTCACCTTTCCGGTGCGCGTCATGCGCGAGCTCGGCGCCCACACGCTGGTCGTCGCCGGCGCGAGCGGCGGGATGCACCCGCTCTGGAATCCCGGCGACCTCGTGCTGCTCGCGGACCACATCAACCTGCTTGGCGACAGTCCGCTCATCGGGCCGAACGATGATTCGCTCGGGCCGCGCTTCCCGGACATGTCGGAACCGTACGACGAGGGTCTGCGGGCTCTGGCGCGCGACGTGGCGCTCGAGCGAAGGATCGTGCTGCGCGAGGGCATCTACGTCGCGGTAACCGGTCCGAACCTGGAAACGCGCGCGGAGTACCGATTCCTGAGAGCACTGGGCGCCGATGTGGTCGGCATGTCCACCGTGCCCGAGGTGATCGTCGCCATACATGGAGGGATGCGGGTGCTTGGGCTGTCGATCATCACCGACCGGTGCCTGCCTGACGCGCTGGAGCCGGCGTCGGTGGAGCAGATCATCGCCGTGGCGCGGCGAGCGGAGCCGAATCTCTCGGCGCTCGTCGCCGGAGTGCTGGAGCGCCTGTGATCACCGCCGAGCAAACGGACTTGCGGTTTCGGCCGCTTCCGCCCGAGATGCCGGCGGATGAGCTGGAGCAGGAAGTGCTGCGCCGCTGGCGCGACGAGGACCTGCTCCGCGAGGTCGCGCGCGCGGCCGCCGGCCGGGAAGAGTTCGTGTTCTTCGAGGGGCCGCCCACGGCGAACGGCAAGCCCGGTATCCATCACGTCTTCTCGCGCACCATCAAAGACCTGTTCTGCCGCCACCGCGCGATGCGCGGCTACCACATCACCCGCAAAGCCGGGTGGGATACGCACGGACTGCCGGTCGAGATCGAGGTCGAGCGAATGCTCGGCATCAGCGGCAAGCAGCAGATCGAGGAGATCGGCGTCGAGGAGTTCAACCGGTTGTGCCGGGAGAGCGTGTGGAAGTACAAGGGCGACTGGGAACGTCTGAGCGAGCGCATCGGCTACGCGCTCGACTACAGCGATCCCTACATCACCTACTCCAACGAGTACATCGAGAGTGTGTGGTGGGCGCTCAAGACGCTCCACGAGCGCGATCTCCTGTATCGCGGACACAAGATCCTTCCGTATTGCCCGCGCTGCGGCACGTCGCTCTCCAGCCACGAAGTCGCGCAGGGATACAAGGACGTGAAGGATCCGAGCGTGTATGTAGCGCTGGAGGTGCGGGACGCGGAACTGCCGGCGCTGGATTCCCTGTCGCCCGCGGGATCGAGTCTTTCTGCGAGTAGCGCGTCCCGCGCCCCGCGTCCCGCGTCCCGGGTCCTCGTCTGGACCACCACGCCCTGGACGCTCGTGTCCAATGCGGCACTGGCGGTGAATCCGGAGCTCGTGTACGTGGAGGTCGCGCGTCGCGAACGGGACGAGCCGGCGTTGATCCTGGCCGAGGCGCGCGTGCAGGCGGTGCTCGGAGACGACTTCGCGGACCGGTGGGAGGTCGTGTCGCGGCGTACGGGCCGGGAGCTCGCCGGACTCCGCTATCGCCGGCCGCTGGACTGGGTGCCCTACGCCGAGGGCGAGCACGAGATCATCGTGGCCGAGTCGTTCGTCTCGGCCGACGACGGGACCGGCGTGGTGCACCTGGCACCCGCCTTCGGTGCCGACGATTACGCGGCCGGACAGCGACACTCGCTGTCGTTTCTCCAGCCGGTGAACGCTCGCGGCGAGTTCCCCGCCGAGGTGCCGGTGGTGGGTGGCGCGTTCGTGAAGGACGCCGATCCGTTGATCGTGAAGGAGCTGGAGCGGCGCGGATCGCTCTTTCGGGCTGGCCGCGTGGAGCACGCATATCCGCATTGCTGGCGTTGCGACACACCGCTCCTGTACTACGCGCGCGAGTCGTGGTTCGTGCGCACCACGTCGTTCCGCGACCAGATGCTCGCCCGGAACGCGCGTGTGCACTGGCAGCCGCCGGAGGCCGGCAAGGGGCGCTTCGGTGAGTGGCTCATCAACAACATCGATTGGGCGCTGTCGCGCGATCGGTACTGGGGCACCCCGTTGCCCGTGTGGGTCTGTGATGCGGACGACCGGCACGTGCAGGCGGTCGGTGGCTACGCCGATCTGGCCATGCACCTGGGTCGCGCGCTGCCTGACGACTTCGATCCGCACAAGCCGTTCATCGACCGGTATGTGTGGCCCTGCGTCAACGTGAATTGCCGGGGCACGATGCGTCGCGTGAGCGAGGTGATCGACACGTGGTTCGATTCGGGGTCGATGCCGTTCGCGCAATGGCACTTCCCATTCGAGCAGCGTGACGTGATGCGGCGCCACTATCCGGCGGACTTCATCGCCGAGGGCATCGATCAGACGCGCGGGTGGTTCTATTCGCTGCTGGCGATCGCGACCGGGCTGGGCGATGCACTGCCCAACAATGACGTGGGCGGATGGCGCGGCGACGGAGGCCAGGTGGCCGGCGAGCAGGGCGCGTCCGAGAACGACCAGGGTCGCGAGGCCCGTTCACCGTTCGACACGGCGCCCTATCGGAACGTCGTCGTCAACGACCTCGTGCTCGACGCGAACGGCGTGAAGATGTCGAAGCGCCTCGGGAACATCGTCGATCCGTGGGAGGTGGTGGAGCGCCACGGCGCCGATGCCGTACGGCTCTTCCTGATGACGTCGAGCCAGGTGTGGGTGCCGCGCAAGTTCGACGAGGATGCGATTCGCGAGACCGCGGGCCGCTTCCTGATGACGCTGAAGAACGTGTACAGCGGGATGTTCGCGCAGTACGCGAATTACGGCTGGACGCCCTCGACGGAGGATCCGCCGCCAGCGGAGCGGCGGCCGGTCGACCGGTGGGTGCTGTCGCGACTCACCAGCGTCGAGCGGGAGATGAACGAGCTGCTCGACGCCTACGAGGCGACGGCCGCCGGAAACCTTCTGGTGAAGTTCGTTGTTGACGATGTGTCGAACTGGTACGTGCGGCTCAACCGGCCGCGACTCTACGACGTCGACACCGCCGATAACCGCGCCGCGTTCGCCACGCTGCACGAGGTGCTCGTGGTGGTGTCGCGATTGCTCGCACCCTTGTGCCCCTTCGTGTCGGACTGGATGCACCGGGAGCTGACGGGCGCATCGGTGCACCTGGCCCCCTACGTCCGGGATGGCAGTCTGGTGACGGAGCCGGCACTCGAGCTCGCCATGGGGCAGGTTCGCACCCTCGCGACGTTGGGCCGGGCGGCCAGGGAGGACGCCAACGTCAAGGTGCGGCAGCCGCTTTCGCGACTGGTATGCGTTGTGCCAAATTCAAAGGCTGAGCTGCTGCAAGACGTCCTGTACCTGCTGGCGCTCGAGCTCAACGTCAAACAGGTGGAGTTCGTCTCATCGGGCAGCGGGCTGGTGCGACTGGAAGCGAAGCCGAACTTCCGATCGCTGGGGAAGCGGTTTGGAAAGGCGACGCCGCTCGCCGCCGAGGCGGTGGCGGCGCTGTCCAGTGAGGCGCTGGCGGCGTTCGAGCAGGGAGAGCCCGTTGCCATCTCGGTAAATGGGGAGTCACACCTGCTGACACCGGAGGACCTGACCGTCGTACGGCGGGCCAGCGGCGCGCTGGTCGTGAAGGAAGAGGGCGGGTATCTCGCCGCCATCGATCCGACCATCACGCCCGAGCTGCGGCAGGAAGGGCTGGCGCGGGAGCTGGTGAGCCGGGTGCAGCGGCTGCGCAAGGAAGCCGGTCTGGCCGTGAGCGACCGCATCCGGCTGCACGTGGCCGGGAACGAAGCAGTGGAAGCGATGGTACGTGAGTACCGCGACTACGTGGCCGCGGAAGTGCTGGCAGCCGACATCAGTGTCGGAGGCGATCCGGCCTGGACACCACACGCAGCACAGTCGGTGGATCTCGATGGACTCACCGCCCGTGTTGCCCTGACGAGAGTGCCATAGCGATGCCGTCTTCAGCAAGCGCGAAGAAGTCGAAGCCGATGAGCAAGAAGATGCTGGCGCATTTCGAGAAGCGCCTGCTCGAGGAGCGAAAGCGCGTCCTAAAAGAGCTCGGTCACTACGACGAGACGTTCAACGCCACGCCCCAGGCGTCGGATGGCGACCTGAGCTCGTACTCGTTCCACATGGCCGATCAGGGGACCGATGCCATGGAGCGCGAGAAAGCCTTCCTGTTCGCCAGTCAGGAGGGACGCTTCTTGTGGCATATCGACGAGGCGCTGCGGCGTCTGTATCGCTCGCCGGAGACGTTCGGCAAGTGTCATAGCTGTGGTAACGACATCGACTTCGACCGTCTCGATGCGCTGCCGCACGCCAGGTTGTGCATTGCCTGCAAGCAGCGCGAGGAAGATGGAAAGAAGCAAAGCTAGGGCCCTCATCTTCTGGGGGCTGGCGGTCGGTGTCGTCGTCGCCGACATCATCACGAAGTACCTGGCGGTCACCGAGCTGGGACACCAGCACACCTCGCGCGAGGTGTTCGGCGACTGGTTCCGGCTCACGCTGGTGTACAATCGCGGCGCCGCCTTCGGGCTCCATCTCGGCGAGTATTCGCGGTGGATCTTCCTGGCGCTCACGATCGTGGTGCTGTTCATCCTCGCGCGTCTCTACCGCTCCACCGGCGCGCACGACCGGCTCCGCACGGTGGCCTTGGGACTGGTATGCGGTGGCGCGGTCGGCAACCTCATCGACCGCGTGCGCTCATCGCTCGGCGTCGTCGATTTCCTGGACGTCGGGATCGGCAGCATGCGATGGCCGACGTTCAACGTCGCCGACATCGCGGTGAGCACCGGTGCGTTTCTCCTGGCGTGGGCGCTCTGGGGAGAGGAGGAGAAGCAGCCCGACACCTTGGCGTCGCACGCCGTCCCCAGCGCGAAAGCGAGCCGCGGCGGGTAACTGGACAGGCGAATGATCGCCAGCGGCGAGGGGCAGGACCCCTCCCAACCGACAGTTCATGAATTCGTGGTCGAGGCGGGCGAGTCGGTCCGCCTCGATTCGCTGGTGGCCAGCCGTCTCGACCTTTCCCGCACCCAGGCGGCCACGCTGATCGCCACCGGGGCCGTCACCGTGAACGGGCGGGCCGAGAAGGCGAGCCATCGTGCTCGCGATGGCGATGAGGTGCGAGTCGTCATCGCACCGCCGCCGGGCCGGGAGGTCGTGCCGGAGTCGATTCCGCTGGCTGTCGCCTACGAGGACGAGCACCTCCTGGTGGTAGACAAGCCGGCGGGGATGGTGGTGCACCCGGCCCCAGGCCACTGGTCGGGGACGCTCGTCAATGCCCTCAAGGGGCGTGGGGATCCGCTGTCGGCCGCCGGAGGGCGCGAGCGGGAGGGGATCGTCCACCGGCTGGACCGCGACACCTCGGGATTGCTCCTGGTCGCCAAGACCGACCGCGCCCACCGCCTGCTGGGCGCAGCCATCGCCGCCAGGCGTGTGGTCCGCCGGTACGCGGTGCTCTGTTGGGGACACCTCCCCTCCGACCGGTTGACCGTGGACCGCCCCATCGCCCGCGACCCACGAGACCGAAAGCGCATGGCGATCGTCAGTACAGGGAGGTCGGCGAAGACCGATTTCGTTCGGCTCGCCCGGTTCGACGCGGTGGATCTGTTGCGGGCCCACCTGCACACGGGGCGCACGCATCAGATCCGTGTACATCTCGCGTCGCTCGGGCACCCGGTGGTTGGAGACGACGTGTATGGCGGTGGTGGTGGCCGCCGGCTCGTGAGTCTACCGCCGCGACGGCATTTCCTTCACGCGGCGTGGCTCGTCTTCACTCACCCGGTGAGCGGCGAACGGATCGATCTGCGCTCTCCACTCCCCGAAGACCTGGCGCGGTCGCTGGCGGCGGTTGCCGAACCCGCCGGAGTGCGGTTGCGCCCCGACGCATTGGAGACCTTTGGCTTCTACGAGCTCGATTCCTGAGGCGGCCACCCGACGGCTCGTCATGTTTCGCCTGGCGAGTCGAACGTACGGCATCGACCTGGGATTCGTGCGCGAGATCATTCCGTTCCGGCCGGCGACGCGCTTACCCGGCGCTCCCGAGTACGTGGCGGGTCTCATCAACGTGCGTGGCTCGATCATCACGGTGGTGGACCTCGGCGCGCGGCTCGACGGGGTGTCCTCGGCCTGCGCCGAGGGCTCGATCATTCTCGTGGAGCAGGGGCAGAAGGTGGTGGGATTGGCGGTGGAGGAGGTGTTGGATGTTCAGCGGCTTTCCGCCGACCGTCTGGAAGCGCACACCGATGACACCGGCACGAGTGCGGTGCGCGCCCTGGGCAGGTTGGCAGAAGGCGTCGTCATTCTGATCGACGTCGAAGCACTCATCAGGCAAGTCCTGCAATAACCGGAGGAGAAGTTGAGTCAAACCGTTCTCATCTGCGACGACGCGATCTTCATGCGCACAATGATCTCCGACATCCTGCAGCAGTCGGGGTTCGAGATCATCGGCGAGGCGGAGTCGGGCCTCGAGGCGATCGAGAAATACAAGCAGCTGCGCCCCGATCTGGTCACGATGGACATCGTGATGCCCGACATGGGCGGGATCGACGCCGTGCGCGAGATCACCAAGATCGACGCCAACGCGCGCATTCTCATGTGCAGCGCGATGGGTCAGCAGGCGCTGGTGGTGGAGGCGATTCAGGCCGGCGCCAAGGACTTCGTGGTGAAGCCGTTCCAGCCGAGCCGCGTGCTGGAAGCGGTGCAGAGAGTACTGGGGTGACGTACGTGATCCGAGTGACGTGAGTGAGGCGCTCACTCGGGTCACCCTCGTCACTCTCCTGACGCTCTTGCCCCCATGGATCTCTCTCGTTACGCCGATCTCTTCCTGACCGAGAGCCGCGAGCACCTCTCGGCGATCAATCATTCCCTGCTGGAGCTCGAGCGGTCGCCCGATGCGCGCGAGCCGCTGGGCGCCATCTTCCGTGCCGTCCACACGATGAAGGGAATGAGCGCGACCATGGGCTACCGCTCGGTCGCGGAGCTGGCGCACGAGATGGAGACCCTGCTCGATCGCGGGCGGCGCGGCGAGCTGGCGCTCACGCCGCCGGTGCTCGACCTCCTGTTCCGCGCCGCCGACGCGCTGGAGTCGTCGATCGAGAGCGCGGTGGCGGGCAAGACGGACGACCCGGACACGGCCGAGCTGGTGCGGCGACTGCGCGAGGCATCGGAAGCGGTAGCGACGACCAGGCCCTCCACCCAAGCGCCGCCGCCAGAGACATCCGGAAGCGGCCGCCTCGTGCGCGTTCGGCTGGCCGAGGGAACGCAGCTGCGTGGTGTGCGGGCCTTCCTGATCGTGAAGCGCGCCGAGTCACTCGGTGCGGTCTCGAGCATCATGCCCGCGCTGGAGGCCCTCCAGGCGGAGGAGTTCGACCTGGAGTTCGCGATGCGCATCGATACATCGGCCAGTGCCGAGCGCATCGAGCAGGTGCTGCGTGCCGCCGGCGATGTGGACCGTGTGGAGATGGCGGAGACGGGAGAGTTCCCGGCGGTCACCACCGGCGCTGCGGGACCCCCCTCGCCGGCCGACCCGAAGGCGCGCGCGACGCGCAACGTCCGCATCGACCTGCGCCGACTCGACACGCTGATGAACCTCATCGGCGAGCTGGTGATCGCGCGCGGTCGGCTCGAGCAACTCGCCGGGGCGATGATGGAGCCGGCGCTCGATGAGGCCGTCGCACAGGCGTCGCGGCTGATCACCGAGCTTCAGGATGAGATCATGCTCTGCCGCATGGTGCCGGTGGGACAGGTCTTCGACCGTTTTCCGCGTCTGGTGCGGGACGCCGCGCGCGAGCTCGGCAAGCAGATCGAGTTCATGGTCGAAGGCAAGGCCATCGAGCTGGACCGCTCGATGCTCGATGAGATCGGCGATCCGATCGTGCACCTGCTGCGCAACGCGATCGATCACGGCATCGAGTTGCCCGATGACCGGAAGGCGGTCGGCAAGTCGGCGATCGGCCGTCTCACGCTGAGCGCGGCGCGCGAGCGGTCGTCGGTGGTGATCCGCGTGACGGACGACGGGCGTGGCATCGATCGCTCGCGTGTGCTCGACAAGGCGCGTGAGCTCGGCATCATCGACGAGTCGCGCAGTGAGCTGTCGGACGAGGAGCTCGTGCGTCTGATCTCACGTCCGGGTTTCTCCACCGCGCGACGCGTGACGGACATCTCGGGACGGGGCGTCGGCATCGACGTGGTGCATACGCGCGTTCGCGCGCTGGGCGGGTCGGTGGAGATCCGCAGCTTCCCCGGACAGGGCACGACCGTGACCGTCCGCCTGCCGCTGACGCTGGCGATCGTGCGGGCGCTGCTCACGAAGGTGAACGGCGAGACGTATGCCGTCCCAATGACGCACGTGAGCGAGACGGTGCACCTGGAGGCGTCGGCACTGCGCAGCGTGAAGGGCCGCGAGGTGATGGTGATGCGGGAGCAGGTGCTGCCCCTCGTCAGCTTCCGCGATCTGGTGCACCTGCCTCGGCAGAACGGCGCGCGGCGGCAGGTGATCGTGCTCGAGCTCGGCGACCGGCGCGCGGGGTTGGTCGTGGACGAGCTCACTGGCCAGCAGGACATCGTGGTGAAGCAGTTCGACGCGGTGCGTGAAAGCGTATCGCTGTTCAGCGGCGCGACCATCCTCCCCGATGGGGCTCCGGCGCTGATCGTCGATGTGGGGAGTCTCCTCTAGGGAGCAGGAATGAACGACTTACTGTCACTCAAGGCCATTCAGCTCGACGCGCTCCGCGAGGTCGCCAACATCGGCGCCGGACACGCGGCGACGGCGCTGTCGCAGATGACCAGCAGCACGATCATGATCAACGTGCCGACGATCACGATCTCGTCGCTCGAGGATCTGCCGGCGCACATCGACGACACCGAGGAGCCGATCGCCGCCGTCCTCATGCACATGCTCGGCGATCTCACGGGCCGGACGCTGCTGGTGTTCCCGCATCCGACCGCCGTGCGCCTGGCGTCGCTGATGCTCCGTCGCAACCCGCGCCCCGACGGCCAGCTTGGCGATCTCGAGCAGTCGGCCATCAAGGAGGCGGGGAACATTCTGAGCGGCGCCTACATGAACGCGCTGAGCGACTTCCTGGGGCTCATGCTGCTCCCGTCGCCGCCCAGCCTGGCGGTGGACATGTCGGCGGCGGTGCTCACGACCGCGTACTTGCAGTTCGGCACCGATCGCGACTGTGTGTTCGCTGTCGAGACGCAGTTCTTCCTTCAGGAAGCGAACGAGCGGCTCCGCGGGTTCTTTCTCCTGCTTCCGGATCTTGCCTCCCTGCAGGTGATCCTGCGCGCCGTGCGCGTGGCGTGACCTGATGGCGGCGCCCCTGACGTCTCAGCGAGACCTGGAGATCCTCAGGTCGTTTGCGCGCCGCATCGATCCATCGGATGCCGGCGCGCACAACAATCTGGGGGTGCTCTACTTTCACAAAGGTCTCCACGAGGAGGCCGTTGCCGCGTTCTCGCGAGCGCTCGAGCTCGACCCGAAGATGCAGGTCGCGCAGCGCAACCTCGAGATCGCGTACTTCAAGACCGGCTACTACGAGCGACACGTTGCGCAGCTGAAGGAGCGCCTGCGCACCCAGCCGGATTCCCGGGAGACGCGCTGGGAGCTCGGCCGCGCCTACGCGTCGCTGGGCGAGCTGGGCGAGGCGGTGGCACAGTTCACGGCGCTGCTGGAGCACCACCCGGACGACGTACCGGCGATCGTGCAGCTGGGACTGGCGTCGAAGTCGAGCGGCGAGCTGGAGAACGCGCAGCGGTGGTTCGAGCGCGCGCTGGAGCTCGACCCGAACAGCCCGGTGGTCAGCTTTTACGTGGGCGAGGTGCTCTACAATCGCGGCCTGAGCGATGAAGCGCTCGTCGCCCTCCGCCGGGCCATCGAGCTGAGCCCGGACAATCCCGATGCACACTACCTGATGGGGTTCGTACTCGGCGATCTGGGCCGCCACGAGGAAGCGCGCGCCGCGACGAAGCGCGCCATCCAGCTCAATCCCGCGCTCTCACGCGCGCACGCGAATCTCTCGCTCGACCGCTACAACGACGCGCGCTACGAGGAGCTCCTGCCCGAGCGACAGGAGCGCCGCGCGCAGATGATGCAGGTGTCGGGCGAGGGACAGCTCGCGCACTTCAACCTCGGACTCGCCTTCCGCCAGAAGGGATACTACACCGAGGCCTTGCGTGAGTACGGGCTCGCCCTCGAGCGTGGCGAAGATCCGGCGCTCGTCCTGCAGGCCACCGCCGAGGTGCACGTGTTCCGGCGCGAGACGGCGATTGCGATCGAGATCTACGACCGGCTGATTCAGCTCCAGCCGGACAGCCCGAAAGTCTGGTGCGAGCGCGGTGTGGCGCTGCATCAGGCCGGCCGCATTGCCGATGCGTCGGCCAGCTACGAGAAGGCGCTCGAGCTCGACGACTCGTACGCCATCGCCCGCAACAACATCGGTGTCGCGCTCCACCACCAGGGTCGTCACGAGGACGCGATCGAGTCGTTCCGCGCCGCGCTGGCGCTGCGCCCCACCTTCGTGAAGGCGTGGCTCAACCTCGCGCTGCTGCTCTTCCGGGCCAAGCGCTTGCAGCTCAGCCTCGAGGCGTATCGGCAAGTCCTCACCGTCGAAGAGGAACAGGCGGTGGCGTGGAACGGGATCGGTCTGGTACTGGCCGAGCTCAGGAAGTTCGAGGACGCGCGCAACGCCTTCGGCAGGGCCATTCAGTCGCGCCCCGAGTACGCGGAAGCACACTACAACCTGAGCTTCTCGCTGTCGAACCTCGGTGACTTCGAGGGCGCGCTCCGCGCGACCAAGCGGGCGCTGGAGCTCGACCCGTACTACGTGCCGCAGAAGTTCGAGCTCGCGATGGACGTCGAGTACGAGAATCCCGATCTCTCCATCGCGCCGGAGCTGGGAAGCGATCAGCGTGAGGAGGCCGCGGTCGAGACGTTCTCCTTCGACCCGGTGCTGCTCGATAGCCTGTTCGCCGATCTCAAGCGCGCCGCGGCGAGCCAGGAGCCGCCGCCCGCCGCGGAGGTGAGCCCGTTCGCGACGGCGGCCGACTACCTGTCGAAGGGACTGCTCGATCGCGCCGCCGGTGAGATCAGCCGCGCCCTCGCGCGTGGTGCTGACCGTGCCGAGGGGCTCACGCTCCTCGGGGACATCTTCGCGCGCCAGGGGCTGTACGGCGAGGCGCTGGAGCGCTATCGCGAGGCGCGCGTGTCGAACGGAGCATCGCCGCCGCCCCGCGCGCTGGCGGGGGAGACGCGGGCGCTCCTGATGCTGGGACGAGCGGGGGAGGCGCTGCCCGTGGCGGATGAGCTCATGAGCGCCGACCCCGAGGGTGTGGACTCGATCCTGCTGGCGGCACGTGCACGCGCCGACTCGGGCGATCCGGCGGCGGCGCGCGAGCTGCTGCAGACGGCGAGACGCCTGGCGCCAGCGCGGGCCGACGTGCTCAAGCAGCTCGGCGACGCGGCGCGCGCGCTCGGTGATCTCGACGGGGCCATCGCCGCCTATCGCAACGCGCTCGACCTCGACCAGCAGTACGGTGTGGTGCACTACGAGCTGGCGCAGGTCCTCACGTTGCGCGGGAATCCCGAGGAGGCGGAGCGCGAGCTGCTCGCAGCGCTGGACGCCGTGCCGACGTACGTGGAGGCGACACTGGCCCTGGCCAGTGTGCGCCGGCTGTTCGGGCGACCGCGCGATGCGCTGGAGCCGCTGGTCACGCTCCTCCGCCGCGATCCGTACAACACCGATGCGCTCCTCTCGCTCGCCGAGACGCTGCTCGATCTGGAGCGTCACGCGGACGCCATGGTCGCCGTCGAGCGCATCCTGCGATTCGATCCCGATCACGCGGGCGCGCTGTTCGTGCGCGGACTGGTGCTGGCCGATCAGCGGCGGTACCGCGATGCCATCGCCTGCTGGAACCGCGTGGTGGAGCTGGACGGCGACGGCGAGTTCGCGCGCCGCGCTCGCCGGGAGGCCCGGACCGCGGCCGACCTGCAGCGCATCTTCCTCGTCACCGAGGAGGTCTGACCGGTGGCGATCGAAGGGCCGCTCCGTGAGCTCGGGATCCACGATGTCTTCCAGCTGCTCGACCTCAGCCGGAAGACGGGATCGCTGACGGTGACGTCCGCGCTCCGCGACAACCACGGCACCGTGCTGTTCGACCGCGGCTCGGTGGTGTTCGCGTTCATCCGCACCAACCCACACCCGCTGGGTGAGCTGCTGCTGCGCGCCGGCCGCATTTCGGACGGCGACCTCGCGCGCGCCCGCGAGCTCCAGGCCCGCGGCGACGACCGAAAGCTCGGCGAGATCCTGGTGTCGATCGGTGCCATCAATCGCCGGGAGCTCGAGCGACACGTGCGGTTTCAGGTGGAAGAGGTGATCTTCGAGCTGATGTCGTGGCGCGAAGGCTACTTCTCGTTCGAGGAGCAGGCGGCGGTGGACGCGCCGGCGGAGGCGGACATTCGCATCTCCACCGAATCGCTGCTGATGGAAGCCGCGCGCCGGATCGACGAGTGGTCGCGCATCGAGAGCAAGGTCCCGCACCTGGGGATGGTGCCGGTGCTGGCGTCGGTGAGCGAGGACCATCCCACACTGCTCGACTTGCTGCCGAACGAGTGGGAGGTGCTGGCGGAGATCGACGGCGGCCGCGATCTTCGCGACATCGCCACCCGGCTGGCCCGCAGCGAGTTCGACCTCGCCAAGATCGTGTACGGTCTGGTGGCCACCGGAGTGGTGGAGCTCAAGCCTCCCAGGGGAACGAAGGCGCCGACGCACGGGTCGGATGCCGCGGCGCCCCACGTCACGCGCGCCTTGGCGGCGCTGCGGTCGGGGGCGGTTGAGGACGCGCTCACCGCCGCTCGTCAGGCGCTCGCCTCCGATCCGCAGTCCGCCGAGGCGCGGCTGGCGCTGGCGCGGTCCCTGAGCCGGCTGGGGCGACACGGCGACGCCGCGGAAGAGTTGCGCCGCGCGCTCCAGC
>DATFFQ010000008.1:0-2517 GCA_035249955.1 Gemmatimonadaceae bacterium | reverse complement strand
GATTGCCCTGGGCATCGAGGCCGCAAATCTCCACCCAGTACCTATCGACCTCTCGGATGAAGCACCCCTGACTGGTGTACTGCCCCAGGCGCTGCTCGAACGCGTCGTACACATATAGCGTCTCCTTCGCTAGCATCTCCTAAATCGGACCCGGTTTCTTGGGACACGGAGTTGGCTAGGATGACCGTGACCAAGGAGGCCGGACATGGGAACGAAACCGAGGAAGCCGGCGACACCGCCGGAGCCGTCCAGTCCAGCGAACGAGGTCGAGCTCCCCGAACGATGGAGTATCCAGCGGAAGTCTGAGCTGGTCCTGCGACTCCTGCGGGGCGAAGCGCTCGACGCGGTGTCGCGCGAGAGCCAGGTGCCGGCCCATGAGCTCGAGAGCTGGAAGCGCATCTTTCTCGAGCAAGGAAGCCGAGGGCTCAAGACCCGGAGCGATCCCGAGGAGCGCGAGCTCACGCTCGCCCGCGCCAAGATCGGCGAGTTGATGATGCGCTTGGAGCTGGCCGAGCACCTCATCGAAAAAAGGGGGCTCACGGACGAGTGGAAGAAGCAGCGGCGATGAGAGGGGCCGTGAGCGCCGCGACGGGCCGACGCTATCCGCTGACGATGATCTGTGCCGTCTTCCGCGTGGCGCGCTCGACGGTCTATCGGACGATGACGCCGACGATCAGCGCCCCGCCAGTCGCGGCCAAGCGCGGGCCGAAGACACGGTGGAGCGACGCGGAGGTCGTCGGGGCGATCCGCGCAGTGCTGGCGGCGACCCCGTTCCACGGCGAAGGCTATCGGAAAGTCCGGGCCCGCTTGGCCCATCGGGGCCTGGGCATCGGGGGAAAACGCGTCCTACGCTTGATGCGCGTGCATCATC
The DNA here is from genome assembly GCA_035249955.1 of Gemmatimonadaceae bacterium. Taxonomy (GTDB): domain Bacteria; phylum Gemmatimonadota; class Gemmatimonadetes; order Gemmatimonadales; family Gemmatimonadaceae; genus DATFFQ01. The sequence continues at coordinate 1,646 of DATFFQ010000008.1, read as the reverse complement.
TGCTCGCGCCCCGCCGCCTGGGCCCACCGAATGGCGATCCGGCGCACGCCGGCACGATCACCACCACGCGCCCGGATGAGATGTGGGGCACCGACGCGACGCGGTTCTACACCGAGGAGGACGGCTGGTGCTGGTTCTTTGGCGCCATCGACCATTGCGTGGACGAGCTCGTGGGCTGGCACACCGCGAAGATCGGCGATCGCTGGGCGGCGCTCGAGCCGCTGCGCCAGGGCGTGCGCCAGGTGTTCGGCCGTTTCGCGAGGGACGTCGCCCGCGGGCTTAAGATTCGGTGCGACTGGGGCCCACAGTACATCGCCGATGCGTGGATCAACGAGGTGAAGTGGTTGGGGATGACAATCACGCCGTCGTACGTCGGCGAGCCCGAGTGCAATGGCATCATCGAGCGGTTCATGCGGACGCTCAAGGAGCAGTGCCTCTATCTCCATCGCTTCCAGAGTCTCGCCGAGGCGCGCCGGCTCATCGGCGAGTTCATCGCGCGCTACAACACCGAGTGGCTGATCGAGCGACTCGGCCATCAGACGCCCGTGGCCGCGCGCGCTCGAGCGATGGCGGCGTGAGCGATGAAACGCGATCGCACAGTGGCGTCAGGATCGACGATCGAGGGTGGGGGCGCTATCTTGATATCCCCCTCGCGTGTCCAAAAAACCGGGAGCGGTACAGGGGGCTTCTTGCGTATCGCGCTGTTCAGAATTCGGGGGGGACGCTGCCATGGGCACGCCGGCTCATGGCGGTGTTCATCGGGGCCTGGTTCCACGGGGCGCTCGGCTCGCGGGTGCCTCCGTGCTGGGCGCTCTTGGACTGATTTAGACGCGGTCTTCGGAGACTCCGGGCGGCATGGGCGCTGGCGCGCACGCGGCCCACCGCGTGCCGATGGCCAGCAGCCGCATATCCTCGCCAGGCCGTCCGACCATCTGGAATGCTAGCGGCAGTCCAGTGGACGATACCCCACAAGGCACGGTCAGCGTCGGCACGCCGAGGGCGTTGAAGAGTCGCGCGAAGCGCGAGAACTGCGTCATCCGGGCTTGCACCTCCGAAGGCGTGCCGGCCGTCACCTCTGCCAGCTCGGGCGGCGGCTCTGGGATGATAGGCGCGACTAAGATGTCAGTGCGCGAGAAAACTGAACGAAGGATTTCGGTGCGCAGCCGTTCGACAGCCGCCAATGCCTCGCGATACTCGACGGGTGGGATGGCGAGGCCCGTCTCGAGTCGCGCGCGCGTAAACGCCTGTAGCGCCTCCGGGTGCTCACGAAGCATCGCTCCGTGCTCCAGCGCCGCCTCGTGCCTCGCGATCACGGCCGTCGCGTCGGGAAGCGCCCCGGGAGCGAATGAGAGCCGCTCCACGACTGCTCCGCTCCGGGCGAAAATCTTCGCCGCGCCTTCGATTCCTGCCACGACCTCGGGATGGCATCCGTCGAAGTAGTCCTCGAGCGCCACTGCGACCGTCACGCGGTCTTTGCGGTCGTGCCCGGCGGTAGCGCGCTCGCCTGTCATCGCCGCGAGCATGAGGGCGAGGTCACCCGGCGTGCGCGCCATGGGGCCGACGTGGTCCAGCGAGGGGGCAAGGGGCATCACGCCGCGGCGACTTACGCGGTCATAGGTTGGCTTGAGGCCCCAGATGCCGCAGCA
>DATFFQ010000007.1:0-85474 GCA_035249955.1 Gemmatimonadaceae bacterium | reverse complement strand
AGCGCGCCGGCGTTCTGCACGACGCGAACGCCGTCGATGATGAGCAGCGGCTCGTTCGACAGGGACACCGAGTTGTTGCCACGGATCCGGATGCGCGAGCCCGTACCGCTCGTGCCACCCGCTTGCTGCACGGTCACGCCGGCGGCGCGCGAGGCCAGGACGTTGGAGAAGTTCTGGATCGGCGCCAGGTTCAGCGAGTCCGCGTTGATGACCGACGTCGAGACGCCGCTCTCGCGACGACGCTGCGTCTCGCCCGTCGCGGTCACGACCACGCGATCGATCTGCACGGCGCTGGGCGCGAGGGCGAAGTCGGCGCTGACCGTGCCCGACGCGGGAACCGTCACGCTCTGCGTGGCCGCCTCGTACCCGATGCGCAGCGCCCGCACCTGCACGATGCCGGCGGTGACGTTGGCAATGCGGTACTGACCCTGCTCGTCCGAGAGGGCCCCGCGAGTCGTTCCGACGATCACGACCTGAGCGTTGGCAACGGGCTGCTGATTGCTCTGGTCGATCACGCGTCCCGTGATCGCGCCCTGAGCGTTCGCCCACGCTGGCAGGATCGTCAGTGCGCCCGCGATGGCGAGTAACCGACGAAATGAAAGCCTCATGTTCTTCCTCCTCGCTGATGCGAGGTGAAGGTGGGGTGAACTGCGCGGCAGGATGCCGCCGTTGACCACGTCCGGCTCGCTCCCTCCTCTGGTGGGGCCCCGGTGCGCGCCGTGGAGCAGCCAGCGCCGCCGTACGGGGACGGTTGGGATGTGCGTCACCGGCGAGACCGATGTCCCGCGGTGTGGTTACGGCCACCGAAATTCAGGCGCGTGCGCGAGGACCGACAACCTACTTGTGATGGAGCGCGAACTTTCCGTGATGAGCAGCCGCATCCCTGAAGCGAGGAGCGTCATCACGCAGGAATGAGCGTCGACGCGCTGGGACGAACCGCGAACGCGACGGGAGCAACGGGCGTCCCCGGCCGGTGTATCGCTACCGGGCCTGCTTGAGGAGGTTGCGCAGCTTCTCGTTCGAGGAGCGACTGGAGATGAGGCGCGTACCGTCGTGCAGGATCACCACGAACGCACCGTGAAACCACGGCTCCAGCTCCTTGATGCGCTCGACGTTGATGATCACCGACCGGTGGATGCGCAGAAAGCGCTCCGGATTCAGACGGGACTCCAGCACCTTCATCGTTTCACGCAGCTGGTAGGTCTCGGCGCCGACGTGCAGTCGCACGTAGTTGCCCGTGGCATCGATCCAGTCGATCTCCTCCGGGCGGAGAAAGACCACGCGCCCGCCCGAGCGCACGACCAGCCGGTCGGTTCGTCGCTTGCCGGCGGTGATGTCCTCGAGCAGCGCGCGTACCTGCTTGTCCAGCGTCTGCGCGCGATCGTGCTCGAGCTTGTGCCGCGCGCGCGCCAGCGCCTGACGAAAGCGAGCGGCATCGAACGGCTTGAGGAGGTAGTCGAGCGCGTGGACGTCGAAGGCCTTGAGCGCGTACTCGTCGTAGGCGGTCACGAAGACGACGACCATGGCCTCGTCGCCGCGCAGCGATTGGAGCAGCGTGAAGCCGTCGACGTCCGGCATCTGGACATCGAGGAAGAGGAGGTCGGGCGCGGTCTCCTCGATCGCCGTCAGCGCCTGCGCGCCGTCGGCACATTCACCGACGACCTCGATCTCCGGTTCGTCGGCCAACAGCGTGCGAATGCGCTCACGCGCCAGCGGCTCGTCGTCGACGATCAACGCCCGTATCATCTCCCTCCCCTTCCACGTTCCCTGGACCGATCCCCGCGGCCATTCCGGCGACACGTATCCGGAACGGAAGGGACAGCGTTGCCTGCGTGCCACCGGCGTCATGGTTGGCGAGCTCGAACCGCTGCGCGGCCCCGTACAGCTGCCTCAGCCGCGCGCGCGTGCTCGACAGGCCGACTCCCTCGCGCTCTCCCGGCAGCTCGCCAGTGGGCAGACCAGGGCCATCGTCGCGGACACTGAGCCGCAGCGAGCTGTCATCCCGTCTCGCTGCCACCTCGATGCGCCCGCCGCCGCGGGATGCCACTCCGTGCAGGATGGCGTTTTCCACCAGCGGCTGCAGCACGAGGTTCGGTACCAGCGCCTGCTCGATGCCGGGCTCGATGTCCATCACCACGCGCAGGCGGCCGCCGTACCGGATCTGCATCACGTCGACATAGAGTCCCAGGACACGCAGCTCTTCGGCCAGCGGCACCTCCTGCGCCTCGCCGTTTCGTGGGACCGCGCGGAGCAGGTCGGCGAGCGCGGTCATCATGCGGTCGGCCGCCTCGACGTCGCGATGCATGAGCGCCGAGACGGCGTGAATGGTGTTGAAGAGGAAGTGTGGATGCAGCCGCATGCCGACCAGCTGGAGCTCGGTGCGCGCCAACTGGGCCTCCAGCTGCGCCGAGCGGAGCTCGCGCTCACGGAATCGCCGGTAGTTGTCGACGGCGTAGTAGACGGCGACGATCAGTCCGTAGATGAGCACGTCGGCCGCGAACGCGTTCACGAGGCTGTCGCGGAAGAGGCCGTGGAAGAACGCGCCGCCATCGGGCGCGGCGAGCACGCGGTCGGTAACGCTGAGGAGGCTGACGTGCAGCCCGGCGAACATTGCGCTGGCGGGAAGCTGGAGGGCCACGCCACGCCAGCGCCGGGAACCTTCCGCCGGCAGGCGCCGCGCGATGGCGAAGATCGCCGGTGAGAGCGCGGCCCAGAAGTACCAGACGACCAGCTCTTCCGAGAGGAGGTGCAGGAGACCCACGGGCCGACCGATCGCCAGATGGTAGACGTAGAGCTGACTGGCGAACAGCACCGCGACCGCCGTGGCGCAAGCGACGGCAATCGCCAGCGTGACCTTCGGTCGCTGCGTGAGTCGATGGCTCATCCGTCGCCCCCGCGGCGCGCGCCGCGCGGCGCGCGCCGGACCAACACCCGCATCGTCGCGCACAGGATTTCCTCTCATACGGACGGGCGACGCTTTGGTTCCATGGTCTGCCGCGGATCGGTGTGTCGCGCGCGAGGACCGATCCGGCTTCGCGTCAGGGCTCGAGCCGATAGCCGGCGCCGGTCACGGTGCGCAGATAGCGAGGGTTCGCGGGATTGCTCTCCAGCTTGCGCCGCAACTTGTAGATGTGCTTGTCGAGCGTGCGGCTGGTGATCGCCACGCGGTCGTGCCACACCTCGCGCACGAGCTGGCGCCGCGAGACGACGTGTCCGCGATGCTGGAGGAGCACGGCCAGGAGATCGAATTCCACCGGCGCGAGATCCACCGGCTCGCCGCGGCGGACCACCGAGCGCGCATCGAGATTCACCTCCACGTCGCCGAAGCACTCCCGGTCGCGTGCACCATCGCCGGCGCGAGTGGTCTTGGTCGCCTCGCGGAGCAATGCCTCGACGCGCGCCAGCAGCCCGGGCACGCCCAGCTCCTGCTGCTCGGCGAGTCGATGTTGGGGCGATGCCCCGCTGTGGTCTTGCTGGAGCGGGCGCAGCGCACCGCTCCGATCGACTCTGTTCACGAGCCCCGTCCCGTTCTCGGGATCGCCGTCTTGATCCGGTAACACCAGATAGAGGATGACCGGCTCCGGAGGCGGTGACTGCTCGGGAATGAGCGCCAGGTTGCCGGAGACGGCGAAGGGCGTCTGGCTCGCCACCTCGCCGCGACCACGGACGCCCGATCGTGCCAGCGCCGCGTTGTCATCGATGAGCAAGATGTAGGTCATTTGCAGCCACCATTCATCGGAGGGACCGATCGCGCGCGACGTACATCGCGGCGCACGCGCCGCTTCCTGTACTTGGACATCGGTGTCGTCAGATTCGTTGCACGTGTGTCGCCGTCGACGTTCAGGATCGCCAGCGACCACGTTCTCCACGCCGCGGCTCGAGCGCACGCGTCGCCGGCGGTCACGATGATGACCGGTACGTTACTATAGGGACGCGGTACGTCACCGCCCTACGCTTGTGGTACGGACGGAGGGACTGGCGGGATGAACGGCTCCACCGACCGCGTGAGTGGGATCGCTAGAGCGCCTTTCCCATGCGCTCGGCCAGGCGATCGCGGTAGCCGCGACTCAGCTTGAGCTGACTGCCGTCGCGCAGGATGACCACGTAGTCACCGGAGAACCAGGGCTGCATTTCCTTGATGCGGTCCAGGTTGACGATCGTCGAGCGGTGCACGCGGAGGAACTGATCGGGATCCAGCTTGGATTCCATCGCGCTGATCGTCTCGCGCAGCAGGTGCGCGTCTCGCCCGACGTGCAGGCGCACGTAGTTGCCGGCCGCCTCGATCCAATCGATGTCGGTGACCTTCACGAAGAACACACGACCGCCCGACTTGATCATCACCCGGTCCAGGTGCTTCGCGCCGATGCGGCCGACCAGCGGACCCAGCCCGTTCTGCTCGACGCCGAGATGCTCGAGCAGCGCGACCAGCCGTTGGCTCTGATCGGACGCCGCCTCACGCCCGATGTGAGCACGGGCGCGGCGGAACGCTTCACGGAATCGGTCGGCATCGAAGGGCTTGAGCAGGTAGTCCACCGCGTGCACCTCGAACGCGCGCACGGCGTACTGGTCGAAGGCAGTCACGAAGATCACCGCCGGCATGTCGTTCACCCCGACCGACGCCAGCACATCGAAGCCGTCCAGCTCGGGCATCTGCACGTCGAGGAAGACGAGATCGGGACGCTCGCGCTTGATCGCCTCGACCGCGTCCTTCCCGTTGTCGACCTGTCCCACCACGTCCGCCTCGCGCTCGCCTTTCAGCAGGCGCAGGATGCGCTTGCGCGCCAGCGCCTCATCGTCGACGACGAGGACCTTGATTCTCACCGCGTCGCTCCTTCGGCGAGCACGACCTGGAACTCGCCGGTGAACTCGCCCGTCGCCTCGGTGGCGAGCCGGTAGGGGATCACCATGGTCACGATCGCGCCGCCGCCCGTACGATTGCGCAGCTCGAACCGGTGTGCCGGACCATACAGTTGGCGCAGGCGCGCCCGCGTATTCCGCAGCCCGACACCTTCCCGGAACGTGCCGACGTCGGCCGCCAGCCCACCACCGTTGTCGCGCACTTCGACCACGATGTGACTGTCGCGACGGGCCGCGAAGATCTCGATCAATCCGGCCGCGGCGCGCGGCGCCGTGCCGTGCTTGATCGCGTTCTCCACCAACGGCTGGAGGATGAGGTTGGGCACGCGCGCGTCGAGCGCATCCGGGTCGATCTCCATCCGCACCTCGAGCCGGTCGCGGAAGCGCGTCTGCTCGATCTCGAGATAGGCCTTGAGGAACTCCAGCTCCTGCTTGAGGGGCACCTCCTGCCGGCCGGCGAGGTCGAGCGACGATCGCAGGAGATCGCCCAGCCGCGTGATCATGCGATCGGCGGTCTCGGCATCCTCGTGCACCAGCTCGGAGATCGCGTTCAGCGTGTTGAAGAGGAAGTGCGGCTGAAGCTGCATCTTGAGCACCTGCAGCTGCGCCCTCGTGAGCTGGTGCTCCAGGTGAGCGGCCTGCACCTGCCGCTCTCGATACCAGCCGTAATAGTCCAACGCGTGCTTGATCGCGACAATGACGAAGTAGAACGCGATCGCGTAATCGATGTAGTAGAGCAGCAGCCCGAGGAAGTTGATGTTCCCGGCGCCGTTCAAGTAGATCCGCACGAGATAGGTGGCCGCGACGTCCAGGAGGAGCACCACCACGCTGGCGGCCAGGTGCAGCGGCAGCCGCGTGCGCCAGTTGCCGCGCTCGATGCGGAACCGCTGTGCCAGCCACAGGATCACCGGCGTGCACAGCGCCCACACCCACGCGCTCGCCAACGAGCCACGCAACAGCTCGGCGAACTCGACGGGATCCCGCCCGGAGACCTTGATGAAGAGCGCCGTCTGGTTGGCCGAGTAGAATCCCCACAGCGTCCAGAACACGATCGAGAGCGCCCAGACGCGCCCGCGCGCGAGCGGGTTCGGCTGCTCCACGCGGGTCTCCACCGGCGCCGGGCGCGCCCGTGCCGGCAACGGTGTGATCGCCGGCCGATGGTCGCCGTTTGCCGACGCCTTGCGTGGCGCGATAGGAGGACTGGTCATGGCTTGCGGCTCGGATGCGGGTGGACCAGCCGGAGCTGACTGCGAGGTGGTGTGATCAATGTGCGCGGGCGCTCTTCACCGGGTCAACGCCTGATGCCTCGCCGCTACCGTGCATTCTAACCGGTGAGCCTGCGCGCCGGCGACGCGACTGTGATGAACGCGCACTGTACGGTGACGAACGACCGCGCCTGGTGACGGGCTCCGCCCGCGACGATCGGACCCGGCACGGCGCCATTCATCACCGCGTTCCGCAACACGTCCCTCGGCGGTTGCTGTCACTCGAGACGAGGGGCAACATGTCACGGTCGTCTACGTCACCATGCAAGCGGGGAGCCACGCATGATGTCGCTTCGAGCGCGCGGCCTGGCGCCGGTGGGAAGCATCGCCTGTGCCGTGCTGGCGTTCACCCCGGCGGTCGCATCGATGCGCGGCGAGGACTGCTCGCACGATCACCCCACGCCGACGGCCGAGCTGCGCGGGTCGGTATCGACGCTGGAAGGTCGCGCGCTCGCAGGCGCCCTCGTCACCGCACGCACCGCCGATTCGCGAGTCTCGACAACCGTGGTGTCCGATGCGGGAGGCCACTTTCGCTTTCCCTCGCTGGTCGCAGGCACACACCAGCTCGAGCTGCGCCGGCCCGGCTTCGTGGCCCAGCTCCTCGAGACCAGGCTGTACGCCGGGGCCCAGCGCACCCTCGACATCTCGCTGCGACCGGGCGACGACAACGTCGCCGTCACGACCAGCGCGCAGCTGCTCGCCGCGCTCCCCGAGGGGGACGACAAGCGAAAGTTCATACTCGACTGCACCGGCTGTCACCAGTTCGACCAACGCATCGCCCTTCCCGAAGGACGTGTCCGCACCCACGCTGACTGGTCGGAAGCCGTCTCGCGCATGCTGCGCTACGCGGGCGCCACGACCCGCTTCCCCGTCATCTCCGCCGACCGCGATGCGGACAAGACGGCCGAATGGCTCACGCGCCATCTCCGCACCCCTGCCGCGCTGCGGACGGCCCCCATCGAGCCCTCGCCGCGAGCGGTCATCACCGAGTACGCGCACCCCGTGGCCGCCGACCTTCCGCACGATCTCATGCTCGATGCCAGCGGTAAGGTCGTCATCACCGGGATGTTCTCGCATCGCATGTTCGTGCTCGATCCGGCCTCGGGTGTCTTCACCGAGGTTGGCATCCCGGAGTCAGGCGCGGGTCCGCGTGCCCTGGACATCGATCCCGACGGCATCTGGTGGGTGCTTCTCGGCGGTGTCAACAAGATCGGCCGCTACGATCCACAGAGCTCCCGCTGGACCACCTACGCCACCGGTATGTACCCGCACAGCATCATGCGCGACGCCCGCGGGCGAATCTGGTTCAACGGGCACTTCACCAGGGACCCCGAGCTGATCGGCAGCCTGGATGGCGCGACGGGAGCGGTGGAGACGTACGAGGTGCCGTCGACACCGGAGATCGCGGCGGGCGCCGGGCCGATACCCTACGGCCTTCGCGTCGCGCCGAACGGCACCGTATGGGGATCGGAGCTCAAGGGGAACCGCATCTTCGGATACGATCCCGACACCAAGCGGTTCTCGGTGCACCAGATGCCGACGCCGCACAGCGGGCCGCGCCGCTTCGACATCGATGCCGACGGCAGGCTATGGATCCCGGAGTACGCGGGCAATGCACTGACGCGCTTCGATCCGGCGACGGGTCGGTTCCGACAGTATCCGCTTCCGATACGCGACGCCCTGCCCTACGTGGTGCGCGTCGACCGGCGCGGCGGCACGGTCTGGATCGGCACCGGTGCCGCCGACGCGATGCTGTCGTTCGATCCACGCGCCGAGCAATTCGAGGTCTACCCGCTCCCCACCAGGGGAGCGCTGGTCAGACACCTGTCGATCGACCCGCGCACGGGAGCGGTATGGGGCGCCTATGGCGCCTCGCCCGGCATTCCACCCAAGATCGTGAGACTCGAGCTCAAACGGTGAGGCAAGATGACCCGGCTGGGACTCGAACCCAGGACCTACGGATTAAAAGTCCGTTGCTCTACCACCTGAGCTACCGGGTCGCGCTCAGGTGAAATGTAACAGCAAAATCCGCGCGGCGCTCCGAGTGCGTGATCAGGTGACGAGAGTGGAGTGAGTGACAACGACCAGGGGTGAGGGCATGAGTTACGGTGATGGGCTCACCACCCTCACTTCATGCACTTCACCCTGGCCCTAGTCACTCACTCCACTCTCGTCACTCTCGTCACTCTCGTCACTCTCGTCACTCTCGTCACTCTCGTCACTCACTCCACTCTCGTCACCCATCACGCACTCGCCAACGCCGCCAGCCGCCCCTAGAACCAGACGCCTAACGAGAACGGAATGAAGTTCGTCGGCTCGTCGCTGAACACGTAGTGGAACCGTGCCTCGGCGTGCATGCGCAGGCCGGCGACACGGAACCGCCATCCCGCGCCGGCATTGAGGCCGAAATCTGTCGTCCCCCCGCCGGCGCCTGACACCCCCTCCTCATCGAAGTCGAAATCGTACACGCCCAGTCCGGCGATCGCGTACGGGTATCCTCGATCCTGTCCGTCATCGGTTAAACGAGCCTGGCGGAACGCCCACGTCCCGTTCGCGAGCAGCGACAGGATCCGGGTATCGGGACCGTCGATCGCGGTAGTCCCGACGTTGATCGTCTTGCCGCCCAGGCTGGCGTAACCCAGCTCCCCGCGGAACCCGACGGCCATGGTAGGGCGCTCCCACGCGACGCCGCCCCGCACGTGGAAGCCAAGTCCAGCGAAATCACCGAGATCGCCCACCGGCACGGTGGCACCGACTGCCACCCCGAAGGTCCACGGCCGGGGTTCGAGCTCCTGAGCGGCCGCCCCCACCGCGCTGGCGGCGACGGCCAGCAGCGAGGTCACGAGGCATCGGAATGACGTGCGCATGTTCTCTCCAATGAGGTGGTCCTTGCCAGTAGGCAATTTCAGTGCGCCCACTCTTGCGACCCTCGTGGTGCCCGACGGCGATCCCCGGCCCTTCCCCCTCCCCGCACCGCCCCGCCCCCCCCGCCAGGACTTTGATACCAGTTGCCGGCTGGGTCGTCAAGGCGAAAGAGGACGTTCGCGCTTTGCACCGGTCCGCGCCTCAGCGGCCGAGGAAAGCCCCGGCGCACTTCCAGCCCGAACACGCGCGCCCCGTCAGGGGCGAGCGTCAAAGGCCGCGAAATCCCGCCCGCGCGATCGTCGCAGCACTAATGCATTCACCTGCCAGCCGCGGCCGAAGGAGTCTCCCATGAGCGACACAGTAGAGGAACGGTGGACAAGGCACAGTGAGGCCGGTCGCCGATTCATGAGCGAGCGCAAGTACGTGGAGGCCGAGAAGGCCTTCCTCGCCGCGATCAAGGAGGCGCGGCAGCTTGGCGCCGAAGATCTCCGGATGGCCGCGAGCCTCAGCAGCCTCGGACTGCTGAAGTACAAGCAGCGCGACCTCGTTCAGGCCGAAATGCTCCTGCGCCAGTCGCTCTCCATTCGCGAGCGCACCCTCGGATCCGAGCACGTCGGCATCGTCCAGAGCATGAGCTACCTCGCGGCCGTGTACTATGCGCGTGGCGAGCTGGATCGCGCTGACGAGCTGTTCCGCCGCGCGCTCCGCATCAGCGAGAAGCACCTGGGCGAAGACCATCCCGATGTCGCGACGATGATCAGCAACCTCGCCCAGCTCCACTTCAAGCGAGGCGATTTCGGCTCGGCGGGCCAGCTGCTCACGAGACTCCTGGCGATTCGCGAGAAGGCGCTGGGCGAGCATCACCCCGAGATGGCCGCCATTCTCTCACGGCTGGCACAGGTGCGATACGCCGAGCTCGACACCGACGCCGCGGAGATGCTCTCGCGGCGGGCGCTGGCGATCCGGGTTCGCACCGAGGGCGCGGCGAAGGATGCTGCCCCCGCCAAGCCCGAGACGGCCGCGCCGGCACCCCGTACCGTCGAGTCCGCCCCCGCTACCCCGACCACCGCCGGTCCGCGCCTAACGAGCGAGGTCCCGCTGGCTCCGAAGGCACTCGGCGAGATCGCGTCGCCGGAGGCGGTATCGGCGAAGCCGGCTCCGGTCCGTCCTCCGGTCGCAGCGGTACCGGCGCCCACAGCATCGCTTCAGGGATGGGCCGACAGACTACCGGTCGAGCGCACGCGAAATACGGTCGAGCCGCTCGCCGCAGCACCGCTGTTCAGCGCGCCGGCCGAGCCACCGCCCGCAACCGATGCGCCATATGACGACGATCCGTACGGAGACGATCTGCCCGTGACCGCCCCCCGCTATCTCACGCGACGCATCGAGCTGCCGTGGGGTGGTATGGAGCTGTGGAAGGTGGCTGCCGGCGCGCTTCTCGTCCTCGGCGTCGGCAGCACCATGCTGTTCGGTGGCGACGATTCCTCCAAGACGACGCCCTCGGGCCCGGTCGCGACTGCCCCCGCTCCGATACCCGTCCCCGGCAAGAGCGACGTCGTGCTGTACAGCGCACCGGGCGCTCCGAAGGTGGTCGACTCCGTCGCCTCCGTGGCCGAAGCGCCGCAAGTGGAGCGTGAGCCAGAGCCCAAGGCAGCCGAGACCAGCGCGCCGCGCCGCACCGCCAGCACCACGTCGTCGAGCCGGCCCGCGAGCAAGCCAAAGCCGCAAAGGGACGAGGAGGGGGTTCCGACCGAGGCGCTCAGTGCGTCGACCTTGAGGAATGCGCTCAAGTCGATCGACGCCGCGCTGGATCCAAACTCGCTGGTGTCGCGTCTCGCTCGCGCGAGATCGGCCGTCGATTCGGTGAACCGGCTCCAGGTGCGAACGGGGCTAGAGCCGAAGTAGTCGCCCAGCAGAAATCAGCTCCCATCCGCAGTGCCGGGCTCTGCCAGCAGGGCTCGGCCTGCGGATGAGTCTTGACACGAATAGGATTTAGTCTATCTTAACTTTGTCATTAGTCGTTATTCTTCAGGTGTTTAGCCACACTTAGATTATATTTGAAGGATTGGCCATCGATGGCAGATGAACCTGTCTCTCCGCTCCCTGACTCCTCGTCTTCGACGCTGAGTCGTCGCGACCTGCTGAAGATCGGCGCGATCGGCACCGCGGGGCTTGCCGCCGCCGGTACCGCGTTCGCGCTCCAACCCACTCGTGACGCGCTCACGAGCGCTCAACAGGGGAAGGCGCTCCGCTCCGCTCCGTTCACCCACGGCGCGCACGAGAACATGGTGGCGGTGGGCGAGCTCACGCCCGGCGCCTTCGACCCGACGGCGTTTCTCACGCACTTCGATACTGGGAATATCTCGCGCCTTCCCTCCGGGCAGACGCTGCGCGAGTACGACATCGTGGCCGAGGATCGCGAGATCGAAGTCGCTCCGGGTGTGTTCTATCCCGCCTGGACCTACAATGGTCAGGTGCCCGGTCCAACCATCCGCTGCACCGAGGGCGACCGTATCCGCGTGCGATTCACCAACGACGGCTCGCATGCGCACTCGATTCACTTTCACGGCATCCATCCGGCAAACATGGATGGTGCCTTCGAGATGGTATCGCCGGGCAAGTCGTTCACCTACGAGTTCGACGCCGAGCCCTTCGGCCTGCACCTGTACCACTGTCACACGATTCCGATCAAGCGACACATCCACAAAGGGTTGTACGGTGCGTTCATCATCGATCCCAAGGCTGGCCGGCCGCCGGCCCGCGAGATGGTGATGGTGATGAATGGGTTCGACACCAACTTCGATGGCGAGAACGAGGTGTACGCCGTCAACACCGTGGCCTTTCACTACCAGAAGCATCCGATTCCGGTGCAGCGTGGGGAGCTGACGCGAGTCTACGTCGTGAACGTCACCGAGTTCGATCTCCTCAACTCGTTCCACCTGCACGGCAACGTGTACCGGCTGTATCGCACCGGCACCGACCTCGAGCGATACGAGGTGACGGACACGGTCGCGCTCTGCCAGGGCGAGCGCGCCATCCTGGAGTTCACGTACAAGCACGCGGGTCCGTTCATGTTCCACGCGCACCAGAGCGAGTTCGCCGAGTTGGGGTGGAGCGGCATCTTCCACGTGCAGGAGCCGCTCAATGCCTGACGACACGATGGCCATCACCGGCGAGCGCGCCGTCCCCTCGCGCGCCGGCGCGCCGACGTGGCTGAAAGGCATCGCGCCACTCGTCCTGCTGGCGCTGCTGGCGCTCGCCTTCCTGCGCATCGGACCCGCCGGCGTCTTCATGCAGGCGTTCCCGCCGGTCGAGGAGCTGACCATCGACCGGATCGTGCTTCCCGCGCCGGGGCACATCCGGGTACACGTCGTGAACGGCGGTCCGGAGGCAGTCACCGTGGCGCAGGTCTTCGTGGATGATGCGTCGTGGGCGCACACCATGAATGGCGACCGCCGGATCGGCCGGCTCGAGCAACGGACCATCGACATCCCCTATCCCTGGGTCGAGGGTGAGCCGCACACGGTGACGCTCGTGACGGGCACGGGGCTGACCTTCTCGCGCGACATCGCCGTCGCCACGCGCGCCCCGTCGGTGGACGCCAGGTACGTGTCGACATTCGCGCTGCTCGGCATCTACGCCGGGGTCATCCCGGTCTTCCTCGGGCTGTTGTGGCTTCCCTTCCTCCGGTCGATCAATCGTAAGTGGGTCGACTTCTTCCTCAGCCTGACGATCGGTCTGCTCGTCTTTCTCGGCATCGACGCGATCGCCGAGAGCCTCGAGACCGCGACCCTGGTGCCCGGTGCCTTCCAGGGCACCGCGCTCGTCGTGCTCGGTCTCCTCGGGACGCCGCTGGCGATGGCGGCACTCGGTACGGTGCGATCGGCCAAGCGCGGCGCGAGCTCCGCGCTGTATGTGGCGACGCTCATCGCGGTCGGCATCGGGCTGCACAACCTGGGCGAGGGACTTCTGATCGGGACGGCCTACGCATCGGGTGAGGTGTCCCTCGGAACGCTGCTCGTGATCGGATTCCTGCTGCACAATAGCACGGAAGGGCTGGGCATCGTCGCGCCGATCGCCGGCGAGCGTCCGAGCCTCGCGAGCCTGCTGAAGCTTGGTGCGCTGGCCGGCCTTCCGACGATTGTCGGGGCATGGATCGGCGGATTCACGTATTCGCCAATCTGGACCACGCTGTTCTTCGCCATCGGCGCCGGCGCGATCGCGCAGGTGGTCTACGAGCTCTGGCGTCTCTTTGCGCGCCGAGACGCCGGGTTGTCGTCCCCGCTCAACGCGGCCGGCCTGGTCGCCGGCTTGCTGATCATGTACGCCACCGGACTTCTGATCCCCGCATGAGAACGCAATCGCTTGCCTGCCGGTTGGTGGCATTCGTGCTGGCCGCACTCGTTGGCGGCGAGGCCGCCGCACAGGACCAACCCCCCGTCGCAGAGCGCGCCGCCCCTCCCATTCAGGACAACAGCTTCCTGATCGAGGAAGCGTACAATCAAGAGCGTGGCGTCGTGCAGCACATCAGCACCTTCGACGTCGCCGGTGAGGGGTCGTGGCTCTACGCCTTCACGCAGGAGTGGCCGGTGCGCGGCCAGCGGCACCAGCTGAGCTTCACGATCCCCGTGCAGCGCACGGAGCTGGCTGGCGCCTCGCGAACCGGCTTGGGTGACGTGCTGATCAACTATCGCCTGCAGCTCGGCAGCGGTCCCGACTCCCGCACGGCGGTGGCGCCACGGCTCTCCCTGCTCTTGCCGACGGGCGACGAGACGCGTGGTCGCGGCGCCGGGGCGGTGGGCGTGCAGGCCAACCTGCCGCTGAGCGTGGAGCTCTCACGCCAAGTCGTCATGCATTTCAACGCCGGCGCGACGCTCATCCCGTCGGCGAAGAGTCCCCTCGGCGCGGAGGCGACGACGCACGGGTTCAACGTCGGACAGAGCACGATCTGGCTCGTCAGGCGCTCGTTCAACTTCATGCTCGAGCTGGCGTGGGCGAGCGAGGAGGGTGTGGTGGGCGACGATCTCGTGGAGCGCGACCGGACCTTGGTGATCGCTCCCGGCATGCGAGGCGCGATCGACTTCGCGTCGGGCCTGCAGGTCGTGCCAGGCGTTGCGTTCCCGATCGAGATGCGCTCCGGGAGCGACGACTTCCGCGTGTTGTTCTACCTGAGCTTCGAGCATCCTTTCAGCAGGCGGTGAGCCGCGCGACCGGAACGTCCGTGACGTGTGTGAGAAGAGTGGGGTGAGTGACGACGACCAGGGTGAGGAGCGTGAGAGGCGTGATGGGTCCGTCACTCGGTCTCATGCCCCTCACCATGGCCCTGGTCACTCACCCCACTCTCTTTACCAACATCGCGCTGCGTTGCGCGCGGGGCGAACTGAAACAGGGCGGTCGACCGTGGTCGACCGCCCTGTTTCACCTCGGCGTTGCTGCGCCGACTCTGTTACCGCGAGCGATCAGTCAGGATTCGCGCTGGCGGCGGTGGAGGTGGCGCTACCGCGGGTCTCGATCACGAACACTACGCGGCGGTTGAGCTCGGCACCCGGGTCATCGCGCTCGGCGCCAGGCGTGATGAGACGATTCTCACCATAGCCGACGGTGCGCAGCTCGTTGCTGAGTCCGGCGCCGGTGAGGAACTCACGCACGGCCTCGGCACGGCGGCGTGACAGCGCCAGGTTGTAGCGGGTCGTGCCGGCCGGATCGGCGAAGCCTTCCACCGTGATTACCGAGCCGCCGTAATACTTCTGCGCGACCTTCGCGAAGCGCTCCAGGACCGCGCGATCTTCCTCGCGGACCGTGGCGTCGTCGAACGCGAAGTGCACGGGCACGACGAACTGGATGCCTTCCTCCATCGCGGTGATGCGCGCGCCGAACTCGGAGCGCAGGCTATCCAGGTCAGTGCGCAGCGCGGTGATGTCGGTGCGCAGCGCCTCGTCGGCCGCCGTGCGCTCCGAGCGCTCCGTCGAGATCGCCGAATCGGTGTACGTACGCAGTTCCGCCACGCGGTCGCGCACGTAGCCCTTCGTCGCGCAGCCAGCGAGCGCCGGCACGACGAGCGCCACCATTGCAATGGTCTTGTGAGTTTTCATGAGTGAGCTCCGGGTTACTCCGTAGTGGTCAGCATCAGGGGGACTACCGGCGGGGTATGCTAAAACTGTGCCCTCGAAGGGGAGTGTGACGCCCGTCACACGGACCCAAAAAAACGGCAAAAAAGTTTCAATCCGCGCCTCGCGCCAGCCACGCTCCCCCGTCCACCACGAAGATCGCGCCCGTGATCCACTCTCCGGCCGGCGATACCAGAAAGGCCACCATGTTGGCGATGTCTTCGGGCGTCCCCCAGCGCCCTACAGGGATGCTCTTTGTGGCATAGTCGCCCATAGCGCGCTGGATGGCGAAAACATCTGCCGCGCCCGCGTTGGGCGGGTTGAATGCACGCTTCACCCCCTCCGTTGGCACCGGTCCAGGAGCCACCGCATTCACGAGAATGCGGTGCGGTGCCCACTCCACCGCCAGCGTCCGGGTGAGTGCGTCGATGCCGGCCTTGGCTGCCGTCGCGTGCGCCATCTGCGGCCAGCCACGGTAGTGCAGCGTCATGGAGATGTTGACGATCCGGCCGCCGCCCTGCGCGCGCATCACGGGAGCCACCGCCTGGGAGCAGAAGAAGGTCCCGTACAGGTCGATCTCGACGACGGCCCGCCACGCGTTAGGGCTCATCGTCTCCGACGGCGCGTAGAAGTTGCCCGCTGCGTTGTTGACGAGGATGTCGACGCGACCACGCTCGTCGCCGACGCGCTGCACCATCGCGCGCACCGCATCGTGGTCGCGCACATCCACGGCTACCCAGCTCGCTCCGCCGCGGTGCGCGCCCAGTGCGTTCGTCGCCGTCTCGAGGTGCTCTGCCTTCCGGCTGGCGACGACGACGTGTGCGCCGAGCTGACTCAGCAGGGTAGAGATACCCAAGCCGATCCCGGTGCCGCCGCCGGTGATCAGGGCGACCTGCCCGTCCAGCAGGCCGTCGCGGAAGATCGGTTGCTCGCTCACGCGCTTGCCTCGTGAGGCGGATCGCCGCAGTCCCGCGAGTCCGTCATCGTCAGGTCACCCGGGACGATCTCCGTCGGCGTCGTCGCAGCCGAGCGCGCATCGGTCGATTCGCGCTCGCGCTCCAGATCGATGGTGATCGCCTGGAGCGGAAGCTCCTCGAGAATCGTCTCGTGAAGGTGCGGTGAGTCGGCCAGGAGCGTGAGAAAGCGCTCCTTCACGAGAAACGAGCGTCGATGGTGCGGGGAGGGCCCGCGTGCCGCGAGGCCGACGAGATGATCGCGCGTCGCGTACCCGCAGTTGCGCTCCCAGTGGAACTCGACGTAGCGGGCGGCGAGGCGGGACATCAGCCGATCGCGGACGACCTTCGCCACGATCGACGCGCAGGCAATGCTGAAGCATCGGTCGTCGCCGTCGATCACGGCGGTATGCTCGACGCCAAGCGTGCGCAGCGGTCGGCCGTCGATGAGCACGTACTGCGGCGCGACCGGGAGGCGCGCGAGCGCGCGCCGCATGGCGAGGACGCTCGCGTGATAGATGTTGTAGCGGTCGATCTCGCGGGCCGACGCGGCGCCTAACGAGACAGCGAGCGCGCGTTCCTGGATGCGCCGGGCCAGGCGGACGCGCGCGCGGGCAGTGAGGGCTTTGGAGTCATCCACGCCCGGCATGGCGCGCGGCGCCGGCGGCATGATGACGGCGCACGCCACGACGGGGCCCGCCAGGGAGCCCCGTCCGACTTCATCGACGCCGGCGATGAGCTCGACACCGGAGCGGCGGACATCGCGCTCGATGCAGCTCCAGCGTCGGCGCGGTGCCGCGTGGCGGGGCCGGCGTCCGGCGCCGCCCACGCGCCCTTACTCCTCAGGCGTGGACGGTGTGCGAGACTTCCGCTCGCGAATGCGCGCCGACTTGCCGCTCACCTCGCGCAAATAATAGAGCTTGGCGCGACGCACCTGTCCGCGGCGGACGACGGCGATGTCGCCGATCATCGGCGAGTGAACCGGGAAGATGCGCTCCACACCAACGCCGTTGGAGATCTTGCGAACCGTAAATGTCTCGCTCACGCCGCTGCCCCGGCGGGCGATGCAGACGCCTTCGAAGGCCTGGAGCCGCTCTTTGTCGCCCTCCTTCACACGGACCGACACCCGCAGGGTGTCGCCGGCACGGAACGGCGGGATGTCCGTGCGAAGGTACTCCTTCTGGGTCTCGATGAACGGATGCATGGGAACGCTCGGCGCTCGGGAGTGCACACCCGGTTGTTGGTATTGGCTAGACCGGAAAGCTAACAGGAGGCGGGGTCCGAAGGCCAGTGCCGCACCGTGCGCGGACAGATGCCATCACCAAAAAAAGAGGCGCACCGTGCGGTGCGCCCCCGACCCTCGGCTGACCGCGGCTAGGCCGCGGCGGGTCGATCGCCGGCCGGTGGACCCTTGAGTGCATCGACGAGCCCGGCCAATGCCCGTATCACCTCTTCGTTCCCCTCGCGCAGGAGCGCCGCGAGAATGTGCTTGCAGATGGCCTCCCGCCACAGGTGATCGGCGCAGTCGCAGCGCGGGTAGTACCAGGTATAGAGATCCACCCAGTGCGCCTCCCGCCCGCCAACCACCCGATACCGCCCGTCCGCCACGCGCTCGCCCATCAACCCGAGACTGCGCTCCAGTCGCCTCCGATCCACACCACCCGCCATCCCGAAATCGATCTTCGTCTGCACCATGAAACGCCTCCCACGTCACACATCCGTCCAATTGACCCGGTCCGAGAACTACCGACGGTAATACACCCGGGTGGCCCGGAGGTTTCAGCGGTGTTCGGGATCCACCTCGAGCGTGATGAGCATGAAAACGGCAGCGTCGACCCTGCAACCGGTAACCGGAACGCGAAAGCGTCCCTTCGATCTTCCCGTCATGTTCCGCCGGCTACGGTCCGCCGTGCGGGCACACGCCAACGCGGCGATGTTTCAGCTCGCCGCGGACGGGTACCGGTCACTCTTCGAGCAGCTGGTGGCCTGCATCATCTCCATCCGAACGCTCGATGAAGTGTCGCTGCCGACGGCGAAGCGCCTTCTCGATCGAGCGCGCACACCCGACGAGATGGCTCGACTGTCGGCATCGCAGATCGACTCCCTGATACGAGGCAGCAGCTTTCACGAGCCCAAGGCGCGTCAGATCCGGGCCATCGCGCAGCGCACCGTGACCGAGCTCGGTGGCGAGCTCCCCTGCGACGCGGATGTGCTCATGTCCTTCGCCGGCGTTGGCCCCAAATGCGCGAACCTCGCTCTTGGCATTGCGTGCGGCCAGACACGGATCAGCGTGGACGTGCACGTGCACCGTGTGACCAACCGCTGGGGGTACGTGAGCGAGCCCACGCCGGAGCGCACGATGCTGGCGCTGGAGGCGAAGTTGCCGCGCCGCTACTGGGTGGAGATCAACCGACTGCTCGTGCCGTTCGGCAAGCACGTGTGCACGGGCCGAGCGCCCAAGTGCTCCACGTGTCCGGTACTCGCGTTTTGCCGGCAGGTGGGAGTCACCGCGCATCGGTGACGAACGCTACTCGGTGTCGGTCGCTCTCGTGGTGCGCGGGTCCTGGATCACCACCGTTTTCACGTTGACGAACTCGCGGATCCCCTCTTCGCTCAACTCCCGGCCATAGCCGGAGTGCTTCACGCCGCCGAATGGAAGTCGGGGATCGGAGGCGACCATCCCGTTCACGAAGACGAGCCCGGCGTCGAGCTCGCGGACGAAGCGATCGCGCTCAAGCGCATCGGTGGTCCAGGCGCTGGCGCCGAGTCCGAACATCGTATCGTTCGCGAGGGCGATGGCGCTGTCGACATCGCGCGCGCGAAAGACCGTGGCGACGGGGCCGAACACCTCTTCGACGTAGGCTCGAGAGCCCTTTGGCACGGATGTGAGCACGGTGGGCGCGTAGTAGTTACCCGGACGATCCAGGCGCCGGCCGCCGGTGACCAGTCTGGCGCCGGCGGCAACGCTGTCGCGCACCTGCTCGTCTACGTCGCGCAGGATGTCGGGCGTCGCGAGCGGTCCGATCTCGGTCCGTTCATCCAGCGGATCGCCCACGCGCAGTCCCTCCATGCCGGCGACGAAACGACGCTCGAACTCATCGGCGACCGACTCGTGCACGATGAACCGCTTCGCCGCGATGCACGATTGCCCGTTGTTGATCGTGCGAGCCTTCACGGCCGTACGCGCCGCGCTGTCGAGATCGGCGCTCGGCATCACCACGAAGGCGTCGCTCCCACCGAGCTCGAGCACCGACTTCTTGAGCGAGGCCCCTGCCTGTCCGCCGACACTGCGCCCGGCATGCTCACTGCCGGTGAGTGTGGCCGCGTTGATGCGCGCATCCTCGAGCAGCTCGCCGACGCGAGCGGATCCGATCAGGAGCGCCTGAAACGCTCCCTCCGGCACGCCGGCGCGCAGGAGCAGATCTTCGATCGCCAGGGCGCACTGCGGCACGTTGGACGCGTGCTTGAGCAGCGCGGCGTTTCCCGCCATGAGCGCCGGCGCCGCGAAGCGGAATACCTGCCAGAAGGGGAAGTTCCACGGCATCACCGCCAGTACCACGCCCATCGGCTGATACATCACATAGCTCTGCTGCGCGCTCGTCGGCACCGTGCGATCCGCCAGCATCCGCTCCGCGTGTTCGGCGTAGTATCGACAGACCCACGCGCACTTGGCCGCTTCCTCCCGCGCGGCGCCGATCGGCTTGCCCATCTCGAGCGTCATCAGCCGGCCGAGCGCCTCCTTGTCGCCTTCAAGCAGCTCCGCCGCACGGAGCATCCACCGCGCGCGGTCGCCGAACGTCGTTCGCCGCAGACCGGCAACGGTGCTCGCGGCCAGCGCCAGCTTCTTCTCCAACACCTCCGTCGAGAGCTCGTCGAACGACTGCAATAGCTCGCCGGTGGCCGGATTGATGCTCGCGATGCTCATCTTCGTCTCCCGCGGCGGTCAGCGCGATCTGCGATGCGAGAGCCGTTCCGCCTCGGCACGGCGCCAGGCGGCAACCTTCGCGTGGTCACCCGACAACAGGACATCCGGCACCTTGTGCCCACGATACTCCGCTGGGCGCGTGTAGCTCGGCGCGCTCAGCGCTCCTGCCCAGAAGGAGTCGGTATAGGCGCTGTCGTGGTCGGACATGGCGCCCGGCAGGAGGCGAACCGTGGCGTCGACGATCGCCAGCGCCGCCGCCTCTCCGCCCGAGAGCACGAAGTCGCCAAGGCTCAGCTCCTCCGTCGCGAGGAACTCGGCCACACGCTGATCGACGTCCTTGTAGTGCCCACAGAGCAGCGTCAGCTCGCTGCCCGACGCGAAGCGCACGGCATCGGCTTGCGCGAAGCGGCGACCGCGCGCCGACAGCAGCACGATCGGCGGCTGCGCCGTGAGTGCCTCGACCGCCTCCCAGAAGGGCTCGGGTTTCATCACCATCCCCGGGCCGCCGCCGAAGGGATAGTCGTCGACCGTCCGATGGCGGTCGTGCGTGAAGTCGCGAAGGTCCGCGACGTGGTAGCTCACGCTTCCGGCGGCGGCCGCCCTGGCCGGAATGCTGAGCGAGAGCGGCAGCTGAAAGTACTCCGGAAAGATCGTGACGATGTTCACGCGGAGACTCACTCGAGCAGTCCCTCCGGTGGATCGATCACCAGGCGCCGGCGGTCGCGGTCCAGCTCGCGCACGAACTCCGGGCGCAGCGGCAGCAGCACGGTGCCGTCGCGATACGACGTCTCGACGACGAGACCTTGCGGCAGCTCGAAGTAATCGACGATGCGGCCGACGTGCTGCCCCGAGAGCAGCGCGACCTCCATCCCGACGAGCTCGTGGTAGTACGCCTCACCCGCTTCGGGTGGCGTGAGCTCCTCCGCCGGAAGGAGCAGGTAGCGATCGCGCCACCGCTCCGCCACGGTGCGATCCGCAATGTCGCGAAAGTGCACCAGGAGACTCCGGCCGTAGGGCTGGACGCGCTCGATGGTCACCGCGCTGCCGTCCGGCGCCGGGTCGCCATCGACCGTACCCACGAGGAGACGACGACCGGCCGCGAACACCTCGGCCGGCGCGTCGGTGATCGGGTCGACCACCAGGTCGCCCCGAAGCCCATGTGCCTTTCGCAGCCGCCCGACGATGACGAAATCGGGCGTCACGGCGCTAGGCGCCGCCGGTCGCGGATTCGCCGAGCGGTACCGCCGCTCCGCGGCGCCTGACGGCAACCCGCGCCTCGTGGCGTGCCTTCAGCACGCCCGCCTTCCGCAGCAGCGAGCGGACGGTGTCGGAGGGCTGAGCGCCCGCGTCCAGCCAGTAGCTCGCGCGCGCCGCGTCGACGTTCAGACCACCCTCTGCCTGACGAGGATTGTACTGCCCGATGAGCTCGATGAAGCGTCCGTCGCGCGGGCTCCTCGAGTCGGCGACGACGATGCGGTATATCGGAGTCTTCTTCCGCCCTGCGCGGCGGAGGCGAATGCGAACTGCCATCTGTGTCATCCCTCAGAAAGGGTGGTAGCGACGACCGGGCTCCTCGCGCCACCGGCATCTCCGGCGCGCACCCGGAGGGCGAGTGCGTGATGCAGGTGAGGTGCGTGGAGTGGGTGATGGCTCTCACTCACTCCACGCTCGTCACTGGCATCACCGCATCCCCATCATTCCCGGCGGCATCATCCCTCGCATGCCGCCCTGTCCGACTTTCTTCATCACCTTCTGCATCTCGCGGAATTGCTCGAGCAGCTTGTTGACCTCGCTCACGGGCCGGCCCGCGCCCTTCGCGATCCGGGCGCGGCGGGAGCCGTTGATGAGCGACGGATTCTTGCGCTCCTCCGGCGTCATCGAGAGCACGATCGCCTCGAGGTGCTTCATCCGCTTCGGCTCGACCTTGGCCTGCTTCAGCATCTTGGCGTTGACGCCCGGCAGCATGCCGAGCAAGCCCTCGAGCGGCCCCAGCTTCTGGATCTGCTTCATGGCGCCCAGAAAGTCCTGGAGGTCGATCCCCTCCTTGCGCACCTTCTTTTCCAGGCGCTTCGCCTCGTCGGCGTCGAAGGCTTCCTGCGCTTTCTCGACGAGCGTGACGACGTCTCCCATCTGGAGAATGCGGCCCGCCATGCGCTCGGGATGGAAGTCCTCCAGCGCGTCCACGCGCTCGCCGACGCCGATGAACTTGATGGGCTTCTTGGTCACGCCGTAGATGGAGAGCGCCGCGCCGCCGCGCGCGTCGCCGTCCATCTTCGTCAGCACGACGCCGGTGATGCCGAGCGCGTCATCGAAGCCTTTGGCGATGCGCACCGCATCCTGCCCCGTCATACCGTCGGCCACGAGCAGGATCTCGTCCGGGTGGAGCGCCTCCTTGAGCCGCCCCAGCTCGCGCATCATGTCGTCGTCGATCTGGAGGCGGCCCGCGGTATCGACGATCACCACCCGGTCCCGCGCCCGCTTGGCCTGATCGATCCCGCGGCGCGCGATGCGCACGACGTCGTTGGTGTCGCGCTCGAGGTAGACCGGGATGTCGATCTGCTTGCCGAGCGTCTCCAGCTGATCGATCGCCGCCGGGCGATAGACGTCGGCGGCGACCAGGCGCGCGGGACGCCCCTCGCTCTTGAGCTTCCGCGCCAGCTTCGCGGCGGTCGTGGTTTTCCCCGATCCCTGCAGCCCCACCATGAGGACGACCGTTGGGGGCACGCTGCTCATCCGCAGCTCCTCGCGCCGCTCGCCGAGCATGGTGGCCAGCTCGTCATGAACGATCTTGACGAGCTGCTGCCCCGGAGAGACGGTCTTGAGCGTCGACACGCCGACCGCACGCTTCTCCACGCGCTCGAGGAACTCCCGGGTGAGCTGGAAGCTCACATCGGCCTCGAGGAGCACGCGGCGGATCTCGCGCAGTCCTTCCTTGATGTCGGAATCCGACAATACCCCGCGTCCACGCAGCCTCGTGAACACGGCGTCGAGTTTTTCGCTCAGCTCATCGAACATAGCCTTTAAAGGTAGAACCCTGTACTTTGGGGATCAAGCTGAGGGGATACTGGACCGCGTCTCTTCCATGTGACTCCCCGAAGTAGCACACTCTCCCGCGACCACGCCCCCGACGCTTCACCCGCTGCGCATCCCGCCCAATGGCCAGAGCCCAACGCAAGGAAGAAATCCTCAAGTCAGAGCTGCCGCCTGCCCTTCCCCTGATGGCGTTGCGCTCCACGATCGTCTACCCACTGGGCACCATCGCCGTACAGATGGGAGCGCCGGAGAACCTCGCCATCATCCGCTCGCTCGACGACAACGGGCTGATCGTCGGGCTGGTGGTGGCCAGCGGCGATCTCGACGAGCCGGTGAATCCCGATGCGTTCGTCGGGCGCGTGGGCGTGGCCGCGCGCGTGCATGAACGGATCAACCTGCCCGGCGACACGGTGCAGATCACGCTGCAGGGGCTGCGCCGCATCATGATCGAGGGGATCGAGCAGCGAGAGCCCTTCCCGGTGGCGCGGGTCAAGGGCGCCCGCGAAACGCCGCTCGATCCGGCACAGGGCGAGGAGTTGATGGCGCGGCTCGTGTCGGCCGCGGAGACGCTCGCCGAGCTCATCGACCGCATCCCCGATGAGGTCCCGCAGATCCTGAAGATGAACATGTCCGATCCGGGTCGGTTCGCCGATCTCGCGGCCACGAACATGAACTTCCGGATCTCGGACAAGGATGAGGTGCTCCAGCGGCTCGACATCGCCGAGCGCATCCGCTTCGTCCTGGGACGGCTGGAGCGCGAGGTGGGGCGGGCGCGCGTGATGGAGGACATCAAGCGCCAGACCGAGGTCAAGATCGAGCAGCACCAGCGCGAGTTCTATCTCCGGCAGCAGCTCCGCGCCATCCAGGCCGAGCTCGGCGAGGCCGATCCGGGCGAGAAGGAGTCGCTGGAGCTCTTGCGCAAGATCGAGGAGGCGAGGCTGCCCGAGAAGGTCGCGGCTGAAGCGCGGCGCGAGACGGAGCGGATGCGCATGCTGTCGCCGGCCTCGAGCGAGTATCAGGTGATCCGCACCTACCTCGATTGGCTGCTGGCGCTGCCCTGGCACAAGCGCTCGGGCGCCGAGAGCATCGAGCTGGCCAAGGTGCAGGATGCGCTGGACAACCACCACTACGGCATTCGTGAGGCGAAGGAGCGCATTCTCGAGTACCTGGCGGTGCGCAAGCTGCGCGGCGGTGACCCGCACGGCCCGATCCTCTGCTTCGTGGGCCCGCCGGGCACCGGCAAGACCTCGTTAGGCGAGGCGATCGCCGGCTCGATCGGGCGCGAGTTCTACCGCATCTCCGTGGGCGGCGTGCGCGATGAAGCCGAGATCCGCGGGCACCGGCGGACGTACGTGGGTGCCATGCCCGGCCTCCTCATCCAGGCGCTGCGCCGCGTGGGCGTGAAAGACCCGGTGTTCATGATCGATGAGATCGACAAGATGTCCCACGGCGGAATGTCGGGCGATCCCACGGCGGCGATGCTCGAGGTGCTCGATCCGTCGCAGAACCACAGCTTCGTCGATCACTACCTCAACCTGCCGTTCGACCTCTCGGCGATCCTGTTCATCTGCACCGCGAACAACCTGTTCGACATCCCCGCGCCGCTCCGCGACCGCATGGAGATCATCCGCATCGCCGGATACACGATCGAGGAAAAGGTCGAGATCGCGTGGCGGTATCTCCTGCCTCGGTTGTTCGAGGAGCACGGGATCACCGACAAGGATCTGCAGTTCACCGACGAGGTGCTCGGGTTCGTCTCCAGCCGCTATTCGCGCGAGGCGGGCCTGCGAGGGTTCTCGCGCAACCTGGCCGCGATCATGCGCAAGCGGGCACGCCGCAAGGCCGACGGCGAAGAAGGGGCGTGGGTGGTCGACAACGCCATGGTCGAGGAGATCCTCGGCGTGCCTCGCTATGCGCAGGAGGAAGCGGAGAAGGAGCCCGAGATCGGCGCCGTCACCGGCCTCGCCTGGACGGCCACCGGCGGCGACCTGATGGTGATCGAGGCCCTCAAGATGCCCGGCTCGGGGCGGCTCGTCGTCACCGGTCAGCTGGGCGACGTCATGCGCGAGTCGGTGGATGCGGCGTACTCGTACGTGCGGTCGCGCGCGGGGCAGCTGCGGATCGATGAGAAGATGTTCCGCGAGTACGATCTGCACATCCACCTGCCGGCCGGAGCGATCCCCAAGGATGGACCGAGCGCGGGGATCACGCTCACCCTCGCCATCGCGAGCGTCCTGAGCGACCGTCCCGTGCGCCGCGACCTGGCGATGACCGGCGAGGTCACGCTGCGCGGCAAGGTGCTCGAGATCGGCGGCGTGAAGGAGAAGACGATGGCCGCCTATCGCGCCGGGCTGCGGGAGGTGATCCTCCCGAAATCGAACGAGAAGGACCTGCGCGACGTGCCCGACGAGATCCGCGCCAACATGGCCTTCACGTTCGTGCAGACGATGGACGAGGTGCTGCGCCTGGCGCTCCTGCCGGGCGCCGAGTCCACGCCGGCCGACCATCCCCCGCGCGAGGCGCAGGACGCCGATCAGCGCGTGCTGCCGCTCGAGCGCCGAGTCCCGATGGAGGCGCCGGGCTGAGGACGCGTCACGCGTGGCGCGCGGCGGCTCAGCCTTCTTCTTTCAGCTCCACACGCGAGACGTCGATCACGTCGGTCGAGCTGCCCGCCGGCATGTCGACGAACAGCACCGAAGGACGGCCACTCACTTCCACCGGCGTCACGGCGCGCGAGCGCGAGCGATCGGGAAGCTTGGGTAATGTCTCGCGCAGTGCCTCGAGGAACTCGCCCGCATCCACCGGCGAATCCCAGATCGTGAGCCATGCCATGCCCTCGCCGCGCGGCGTCCGCACCACCGTGTACTGATCGCCGTCCCATCCGGCGGCGGCACGCACGGCGCGATTTTGATCGCCGAGATGCTGGAAGAGGAGGAGCCGGATCTCGAACTCACCGAGATTGTCGTGATAGAACGCGGCACCGGTGCGCGGGGCGGGCAGCACCACGGTCGTCGGCTCGTCGCGCCGGTCGGCAAAATAGGCTTCGGGGTGCATGATCTGCTCGCTCGACACCGGCATCCCCTCGAAGGGTGAGGTGCCCGGGCGACGCTGCTCGAAGGTGCGCATGAACTCGGCGCCGCTGAGGTAGGGGAAGATCAGCGTCTCCTGCAGGATGAGCGGCGCGGTGGAGAAGACGGGCATGAGCCCCGAGTTGTCGCGGATCGCCTGCCTGATGCGATCCCAACCGCCCGGTAACCGCGATGCGAGATCGGCGCCGAGCAGCGCCTTCACCGTCTCGAGCGTCGCTTGTCCCTCGAACACCGCCTGCGCGGCGCGCTGCCGGTCGGTGCTCCCCTCCATGCGCTGGATGGAATCGAGGTTGATGTATTGATCCTGCAGCGCGTGCACCAGCTCGTGCAGCACGATGGCCGACACCTGCTCGCGTGGCGCGCCTTCGACGACGTAGAGGACTTCGGTGGACGGGTCGTAGTATCCCACGACCTGCTCGGTGAGCAGCTCGATGAGGAACGCCTCGAGATCGAGCGTGTCGGGGATGAGGCCCAGCATCGTGTACACGGCCGTCGCGCCCGCTGCTTCATCACCGCTGAACTCCTCGCGGAAGCGACGCTCGAGAAAGGCGCGTACGGAGTCCTTGCTGCGCGCCTCCACCACCGGCGGCTGCTTGAAGCGCAGGCCGGTAGCGCGCTCGATGCGCGGAATGGCGTCGTTGACTTCGCGCGCGTAGGGCTGCTCGGATGAGCCGCGGTCACCGCACGCCGCGAGCGCGACCGCGCCGATGAGGAGCGCGAGACGAACCGCCGGTCTGCTCAGTCCGCCCACTGGATGGTCTGGCCGGTCGCCACGCTCACCACGCGCGCCACGTCGTGCCCTCGCACGACCATCCCTTCCTCGACGAGCCGGCGGTGCAGCTCCGCCTCCAGCAGTGCGAGGCGGACCAACGGCGGGTGCACCGTGCGCCTGGGCGCCGGCTCCGGCCGCGTTGCCGTGCGGGTATTGTCGGCGGGAGCGGGCGCCGGCACGCGCGAGGCGCCGCTCGACTGGCCTGAGAACGCCGCTTCCAGCTCCATGCCGAAGCGCTCGAGCGCGGCGAGACCCTGCCTCGCGAGCTGATCGAGCGGGTCATCCTCCACGACTGCCTGCTCGTCCGCGACCGACTGCGCCTCGGGCTGCACGCTCTGCGCGACGGCGCGCATCAGCTCACGCCGCTCGCGGATCAGCGCTTCGGCGTCCTTCGAGTAGGCCGCGCCCGCCTGCGCGTGCGCGCACGCCTCGTCCAGCGCGTCGATGGCGCGGTCCGGGCGGGCGCGGTCGGTGACGAAGAGGTCGGTGAGGCGCACCGCCGCCAGCATCGCATCATCGGCGATCACGACGTTGTGGTGGCGCTCGAGCCGCTCCTTGCGGGCGCGCAGGATCTCGAGCGTCTGATCGGCACTGAGCTCACGGACCACCACCTTCTGGAAGCGGCGCTCGAGCGCGGGATCCCCACACACCCACCGCTCGTATTCGTCGCCGGTCGTGGCACCGATCACGCGAAACTCGCCACGCACGAGTGCCGGCTTGAGCATGTTCGCCGCGTCCATGGCGACACCCATCGCCGTGCCCTGGCCGATGAGATTGTGCAGCTCGTCGATGAACAGGATGATGCTCGGATCGGCGGACGCTTCGGCGACGATCGAGCGGATACGCTCCTCGTACTGTCCACGGTACATGGTTCCGGCGAGCAACGACACGTGGTCCAGCGCGAGCAGCCGAACCTCGCGCAGCGCGAAGGGCACGTCACCGGCGGCGATGCGCTGCGCCAACCCTTCGGCGATCGCGGTCTTGCCGATGCCGGCGCCGCCGACCAGCGCCGGATTGTTCTTGCTCTGCCTGAGCAGGATGTCGATGAGGCGCGCGATCTCCTGCTCGCGGCATCGCACCGGCTCCAGCTTGCCGGCCCGCGCATCGGCAGTCAGGTCGCGCGTGTAGCGGGCCAGCGTCCCTTCGTTGGGACGGAACATGTCTCCGAGCATCACAATCCCAGCATCCTGTGAATGTACCAGTCGATGAGCGCGTCCCCCCAAATCAGGGAGATCATCGCCGCCGGCGCAAGGAACACTCCGAACGGGACGAGCGGCAGCTCGAACGCTACGGGCGTAACGGGCAGCTCCATCTGATCATTCGCGCGCCCGCGCGTGAGCCACGCTACCGGGTACACAACCGCCAGAAAGATCACCGCGCCCAGCAGCGCGCCGAAGAAGACGGTGAGCAGCGTCCGGCCCGTGCCGAGGTGCGCACCGACCATGGCCATCAACGTCACGTCACCGAAGCCCATCGCCTCTTTCTTGAAGACCATCTCACCCACCCACCCGGCGATGGCGATGGCTCCGGCGCCGACGCACGCACCCACCACTGCATCATACAGTCCCGCGAAGGGAAGAGTTTCACCGATGAACGTCCCGATCACCGTGGCGATCAATGCCCAGAGCACGCCGAAAGCGGTGAACCCGTCGGGAATCGTGTAGTGGCTCGCGTCGGTGAGCATGATGCCGAGCAGCACCGTGCCGAAGATCGCGACGCGCAGCGCCGTGAACGTCGGACCGAACTCCATCGCTGCCGCCAACCAGCCGAGTGCCACCACGAGCTCGACCAATGGATAGACCGGGGAGATGCGCACGCCGCAGCCGCGGCAGCGACCGCGGAGCAGCAACCAGCTCAAAATGGGAACGTTGTCGTACCAGGCGATCTGGAGGCGGCAGCTGGGGCATCGCGAGCGCGGGTGTACGACCGACTCCTCGAGCGGCCATCGCGAAACGCACACATTGAGGAAGGAGCCGATGAGGGCCCCGACGAGAAACGCGAACGCCAGCGCGATCCCGCCGGTCACGGGCGAAAGTGATGGAGGAGAATGCCGGCCGCCACGGCTACGTTGAGCGACTCGACTCCCGGCTCGATCGGCACGGTCACGACACGCTCGACGCGACGGCGCGCTTGCGCCGAGAGGCCGCCGCCCTCGTTGCCCACGACGAGGGCCATTCGCGCCGGCGCGGAGAGACCGTCGATGGGCTCACCGACCGTATCCGCTCCCCACAGCACCACACGACGCTCGTTCAGGAACACGTCCAGGAGCTCCCAGGTAGTAGAAACAGGTGGGCGGTGAAAGAGTGCGCCCACCGCGCTACGGACGACTTTCGCGTTCCAGAGGTCAACCGTACCGGGCAAGGCGAGCGTGGCGGCGACCCCGAGCGCCGCGGCGGTGCGCAGCAGCGTGCCGGCGTTGCCCGGGTCCTGGATCGCATCGAGCACGAGGAGACGACTCGTCTCCCCAAGCTCGAGCGTGGCGAGGGCGCGCTGCGGGATCTCGCCGATGGCGAGCACTCCCTGCGGAGCGTCGGTGCCAGCGGCGCTGTCGAACTCCGGCTCCGTGACGTCGGTGACGGGGATGCCGCGGGCACGGATCATCTCGCGGAGCTCGTCGCCGCGAGGCACGTTCGAGAGCGCGGGCCCGAACAGGATACCGCGCACTCGGAGCGGGGAGCGCAGCAGCTCCTCCGTGGCGCGCACGCCCTCGGCGACGAACAGACCGAGTCGCTCGCGTGCCTTGCGGCGCTGAAGGTCGCGCGCTAAAGTCAGTAGTTTCAAGGAGTTAACGTAACCACAGCCTGGAATGGCTCTTGCCGCCTCGTGTGGGGCAAGCCTAGCGCAGGAGCGTAAATGAAACGGTTCGTGGCGGGCGCTGCAATCATCGTCGCCGCGTCGGCATGCGCGGTGTCCACCCAGCAGGAAGTGGCACTGGGAACGGACTACTCGCGTCAGATCAACGCTCAGCTTCCGATCGTCTCCGATCCGGAGGTGGATCGTTACATCAACGTGCTGGGCGACTCGATCGCCCGGCTCTCCGATGAACGGCAGCTCGATTGGCACTTTTTCGTCGTGGACAGCAAGGAGGTCAACGCCTTCGCCGTCCCTGGCGGATTCATCTACGTGAACCGCGGACTCATCGAGCGCGCGGAGAACATGTCGATGCTGGCCGGTGTGCTCGGTCACGAGATCGCGCACGTCACCGAGCGTCACTCCATCCAGCAGATGCAGAAGGCGCAGGGGGCGAACGTGGGCATCAGCCTCGCCTGCATTCTCACTCGTGTCTGCGAGAGTCAGGCGACCGGAGCGCTGATCAACGTGGCCGGCGGGGCGGTGTTCGCCCGGTTCAGCCGCGAGGATGAATCGGAGTCGGATCGAAAGGCGGTGGAGTACGTGGTGCGCGCGGGGATCGATCCGCGTGGAATTCCGGCGATGTTCGAGGTGCTGATGCGTGAGCGGCAGCGCCGCCCGGAGGGCGTGGAAGCGTGGTTCACCACGCATCCGCTGGCGGAGGATCGGATCGAGAATACGCGGGCGCTGATCGCGCAGATCGATCCGCTGATCCTGCAGTCGCTGTCGACCGACTCGCGCAACTTCCAGGCATTCAAGCAGCGCGTCGCCTCGCTGCCGCCGTCACCGCCGTCGCGGAGCGGGTGAGCACGCGCCGGCCGGCGATCAGCCGGCGGCGCGACGCAGTCGCTTCTGCTCGCCCAGCGCCTCGACGGCGCGACCGAGGATCGCGTCGAGGGACGGCGGATCGCGGTGGTCGAAGTGGCTCACCCCGATCGTCAGCGAGAGCGTATACGGTAGGCGGCGGTGCCGGTTGAACGAGTCGATCTTCTCGCGCAGGCGAGGGGCGAGTGTCGCGTCGGCCTCGTCTTCGGTGTCGAGCACGAGGATCGCGAACTCATCGCCGCCCATCCGCGCCACCACGTCCGACGCGCGGAAGCTCGAGCGCAGCAGCTCGGCCACCTTGATGATCGCCCGGTCGCCTTCGTGGTGGCCATAGGTGTCGTTGATCTCGCGCAGCCCATCGACGTCGAGATAGATGAGCAGCAATCCGCGCGTGCGACGCACGAGCTTGAAGTGGTGCTCGGCCAGCGTGAGGAAGCCCCGACGATTGTAGAGGCCGGTGAGCTGATCGGTGAGCGAAAGCTGCCGGAGCGTGACCTGGAGCCGATGCCGCTCCACGGCGTAGCGTAGCGCGCGCGACAGCACCGTGCCCTGGAGCTGGTTCCGGCTCACGTAGTCCTGGGCGCCGGCCTGGACAACGGCCATCCCGAGCCGCTCCTCGCCGTCGTCGGTGAGGACGACGATGGGAAGCTCTCTGGCGTGCGCGCGCGCACGCTCGAACGTCTCCAGCTTGTCCAGGCCCGCCTGCGAGAGGTCGAGGAGCAGGACGTCCACGCCGCCGCCTCGGAGCTGCTCCATCCCCTCGGTCAGACCCGTGCGGTGCGTGACCGTGAAGCGCGCCCCATTCAGGTCACTGCGGGTGTCGGCCGTGAGCGCGCTGCGGACGGCTCCGGCTCGCGTGGGGTCCTCGTCGATCAGCAAGACGGCCAGGGACATGGGCTCCATTCCATTCTCACTGAGGCGATGGGGGTCGTTGTGTGGACGCTCCGAATCGTCTCGGGTCACGCCCGACGGCGCGCCCGGTTAGGTTGGGGCCATGCGTATCGCGCTGACCATCGCCGGGTCCGACTCGGGGGGAGGGGCCGGCATCCAGGCCGACCTGAAGACCTTTCAGCGCTTCGGGGTGTTCGGCACGTCGGTAATCACTGCCATCACGGCGCAGAACACCCTCGGTGTGAGGGCGTGGGAGGCGGTGTCGATCGAGCTCATCACTGCTCAGCTCGAGGCCGTCGTGACCGATCTCAGACCGCACGCGGTCAAGACCGGCATGCTGGCCGACGCCACGGTCGTCGAGGCGGTGGCGCGCGGGATTCGGCATCACGCGCTGGCGCCGTACGTCCTGGACCCGGTGATGGTCGCCAGCTCCGGCGACCGGCTGCTCTCCGAGGACGCGGTGGGAGCGATTCGAGACCAGCTCCTCCCGCTGGCACGTCTCGTCACCCCCAATCTGGACGAGGCGGCGCTCATGCTGGGAGCGCCGGTGACCGACGTCGCATCGATGGAGCGCGCCGCGCGCACGCTCGTCGACGCAGGGGCCCACGCGGCGCTCGTGAAAGGCGGTCACCTGACGGGACCGCAGGTGACCGACCTGCTGTTCGATGGCGTCGCGGTCCGCACGTTCTGCCATCCCAAGCTCGGCACCACGAGCACGCACGGCACGGGGTGCACGCTGTCGTCGGCGATCGCGGCGCAGCTGGCGCTGGGTGTTCCCCTCGACCAGGCCGTGGAGCGCTCGCTCGACTTCGTGCACCGGGCGATCGCGCACGCGCCCGGCCTGGGATCAGGGCACGGCCCGCTCAACCACCTCGCCTAACGAGCAAGGCGCGCCAGGAAAGCCCCGACCAGCCGGGCGAAGCGCGCGCGCGCGCGGGCCGCGACGTCCAACACCTCTTCGTGCGTGAGCGGGGGACCGGGGACTCCGGTGTGCACGTTCGTGATGCAGCTCACCCCGACGACGCGCATGCCGAGCGCTCGTGCGACGATCACCTCGGGAACCGTGGACATCCCGACGGCGTCGGCGCCGAGCAGGCGGTAGGCGCGCACTTCCGCCGGCGTCTCGTAGGCCGGGCCGGCGAGTGCCAGGTACGTCCCTTCAACGAGCGGAACGCCGGCGTCGAGCGCTGCCGTCCTCGCCAAGGCCAGCAGATCCGGATCGTAGGGCGCCGACATGTCGGGGAAGCGCTCCTCCCCCGCCGCAGTGGGGCCAATGAGCGGGTTGCGCCAGGTGAGGTTGATGTGATCGGTGATCAGCATGAGATCGCCCGGGCGGAACGTCGGGCGCAGCCCGCCCGCGGCGTTGGACAGCAGCATGGTGCGCACCCCCAGCGCGTGCATCACGCGCGTCGGCAGCGCGACCACTTCTGCTGGATGCCCCTCGTAGACATGGAAGCGGCCCGACAGCGCCACGACTTCCCTTCCCGCCAGGCTTCCGGCCACCATGCGACCGGCATGCCCCTCCACCGAGGGCGGCGGGAACCCGGGGATCTCGGCAAAGGGGACCGCGATCGGGTGCTCGATCTCGTCGAGGAGCTCGCCGAGACCGGAGCCGAGTACGAGGCCCGTCGTGGGGATGCGGGTGCCGAGCCGCTCGCGGAGCGCCCGCGCGGCCTCCGACACCAGCGGCTGTGCACCGCTCATCCCGGAGCGACCGCCGACTCGATCTCGGCCAGGGCCTCATCGATGAGCACCATGCGCTCCTCCCACGGCAGGAACGCGGCGGCGAAGCCGTTGAGCGCGACGTCGGCGAGCTCGTCGAACGTGAAGTCCAGGTGCTGCGCGGCGTGGAGGTACTCGTCGGTGAGCGTGGTGCCGCTCATGAGGCGGTTGTCGGTGTTGAGGACCACGTTCATGCCGCGGTCGTAGTACGCGCGCAGCGGGTGCGCCTCGTAGGACGGCGCGACGCGCGTCTGCACGTTGCTCGTCAGGCAGATCTCCAGCGCAATGCGGCGATCGTTCACGTACTGGGCGAGGGACTCGTCCTCGATGAGCCGGGTGGCGTGGCCCAGCCGGTCGGCGCGACAGGCATGCACGGCTTCGCGCACCGAGCCGGCCCCATCCCCTTCGCCGGCGTGCACCGTGACGGCCATCTCGTGCTCGCGTGCGTAGGCGAACGCGGCGGCGTGGGGCGCAGCCGGGTTGCCCTTCTCCCCCCCGGCGAGATCGAAGCCCACCACGCCCTGCCGCCGGTAGGCGACGGCCAGCCGCGCCAGCTCCATCGACCGCTCCGGCGGCAGGTCGCGGAGGGTGCAGAGGATCACGCCGCCGCGGATGCCGAAATCGTTCCGCGCCCGCTCGATCGCCCGCAGCGGTGCCTCCACCGCGTCGCCTAACGAGAGACCCTCACGAAGGTTGAGCACCGGCGAGTAGCGCATCTCCAGGTAGCGCACGCCGTCCTGCCAGGCGTCCTCCATCAGCTCGTAGGCTACGCGCTCGAGCGCATCGCGCCGCTGCATCACCGAGAGCGTCACACTGAACCGCGCCAGATAGTCCTCCAGATGGCGGGCGTCGCGCACGATCATGTACTCGCTCAGCGCCTCCGGATCGTCGGCGGGCATCGGCTTGCCGTACTCGCGGCCGAGCTCCAACAGCGTCTCGGGCCGCACCGATCCATCCAGGTGGCAATGCAGCTCCGCCTTCGGGAGCGTCCGGACCAGCTCTCGGGTGATGACCGGCGTCATACGCTCGGAATCAGTGGAGGAGATCGTCGTCGAGGTCGCGCGAGCGCGCGGCGATCAGACGGAAGATCGCACCGCCGTACACCGGGGTGTCGGGGAGGACGGGGAGCCCGCGGTTGTCGGTGATGACGCGGCGTCCCTCCGTCACCTCGCGCGCGGCGTGGGCGCTCCAGGCCCGCACGGCTTCCAGCGCCGTGGCGGCGTGGGGTACCGACAGTCGCTGCGCGTTCACGAAGACGATCACGTCTGTCGGCATCGACATGGCATCAAGTTAGCTGCACGGCGCCCCCTCAGGGAGGGCGGTTGACCCCCTCTCGTCTCCCACACAACTTCGCCGCCATGACGCCGGCGTGGATTCGCGCGGGTGCGAGCGCGCTCACCGCCCTCATGGCCGCGTGCAACGAGCCCGCACCGCGCGATGTGGAGGTCGTTCAGGCACGCGGTGGCCTGGCGGACACCGCGGCGTCGCTCACGCTTCGCGTGCTCGCCCTACGCGACGCACCGGTCGGCGGTCTCGCCGTGCTCGTGAGCGATTCCAGCGGCGGAACCGCCAGGCACGTGCTCATCGACGGCGGTGAGAGTGACGACGAGGTCGCGGTCGCGCTGCGGCGCCATGGCGTGCGCGAGGTGGCACTGGTGGTCTTGACCCATGCACACACCGACCACTTCGGCGGTCTCGCACGGGTCGTGCGCGAGCTGCCCGTTGACGGCTTCGCCTACAACGGCGACTCTCGAAACCTGGACCGCTATCGCCGGCTGCTCTCGACGGTCGAGCGATCCCGGGCGCGAGCCATCATCGTCTCCGACTCCGTGCGACGCGTGACGGTGGTGACAGGCTCCGACACGCTGGTGGTGACGCTGATCCCGCCTCCGCCGCCGGGCGCCGTGGACCGCGGAGACCCGATCAACAATCGCTCGGTGGCAGTCCACCTGCGCTACGGCGCGTTCACCGCGCTCGTGCCTGGTGACGCCGAGCACGCCGCGCAGCGCTGGTGGCGGCAGCGCTTCCGCTCGCTGCTCGACGTCGACGTGCTCGTCGCGAGCCATCACGGCGCCAACGACGCCAACTCGA
This sequence comes from Gemmatimonadaceae bacterium, assembly GCA_035249955.1. GTDB lineage: Bacteria > Gemmatimonadota > Gemmatimonadetes > Gemmatimonadales > Gemmatimonadaceae > DATFFQ01. Next base: position 50,229 of record DATFFQ010000007.1, on the reverse strand, counting down.
GTCGCCGCCGCCCCGATTGGTACAATACCGTTACGCCTCGGGCGCTTCTCGTCGCCGCCAACGGTCGCCAACATCCACACCGACCGGTGCTGGAGCACGCGGCGCGCCTCGGCATCGCGACGTACTGCACCAGCTCGCACGGTTCGATTGCCGTGCGCGTGAGCCGCGGCGTGTGGACGGTGCTTACCGAGCGCCCCGCGCCGTGCGCGCCGGGTACCGAGTCGCCGGCGCCATGACGTCGATCATCGTCGGCGTGGCCGGCGGCTCCGGATCGGGCAAGACCACGGTCGCGCGACGGCTCCTCCAGCAGCTGGATGGTACATCGGTCGCGCTGCTCGACATGGATGCCTACTATCGCAACATGGTGCACCTCGGGCTGGAGGAGCGCCGTCGGGTCAACTGGGATCACCCCGACGCGTTCGACCTGGACCTCCTGGTGGCGCATCTGGAGGCGCTCAAGGCGGGCACGTCGATCCGAAAACCAGTGTACGACTTCATCGCGCATTTGCGGAGCGAAGAGACGGTCGACGTCCACCCCGCCGACGTCGTGGTGATCGACGGGATTCTGCTCTTTGTCGATCCCCGCGTGCGCGACCTCTGCGATGTGAAGGTCTACGTCGACACCGACGCGGACATCCGCCTGCTGCGGCGCATTCGCCGTGACATGCGGGTGCGTGGCCGGCCGCTGGAGGAGATTCTGGATCAGTACGTGGAGACGGTCCGGCCCATGCACCTGGAGTTCGTGGAGCCGAGCAAGCGCTACGCCGACGTGATCGTGCCGCGCGGCGGGCACAATTCCATGGCTGTGGACATGCTGGCATCCAGGATCCGGCAACGACTGACAGCCGCCCCATGAGCACCGCCGGCGCTCGCGTGCTGGTGGTGGATGACGAGCCCGACATCGTCGCTCTCGTCGCCTACCATCTGGCCAAGGCAGGCTACCGCGTATCGACGGCGGCCACCGGACCGGAGGCGCTCAAAGCCGCCAAGGAGGAGCGCCCCGCGCTCGTGGTGCTCGATCTCATGCTGCCGGGCATCTCGGGGTATGACGTGATCGAGCAGCTGCGCGGCAGCGAGGATACCAACGATGTGGCAGTGCTCATGCTCACCGCGCGCAAGGACGAAGCCGATCGGGTGCGCGGGCTCACCCTGGGGGCCGACGACTACCTCACGAAGCCGTTCAGTCCGCAAGAGCTGGTGCTGCGTGTGACGGCGATTCTCCGGCGCATGACGGCACCGGCAAGCCACACGGCCGACATCCTCACCATCGGTCCGGTGCGCGTGGATCGCTCCGCGCATCGCGTGATGGTGGATGGTCGCGAGATCGAGCTCACCCCCACCGAGTACAAGCTCCTGGTCACGCTCGCCGAGCGCCGCGGTCGCGTGCAGGGGCGCTCCCACCTTCTGGAGACGGTCTGGGACGCGGCACCCGACATTCAGACGCGCACGGTGGACATGCACATTCAGCGTCTGCGGGCGAAGCTGGGCGCGGCCGGTGACCTGATCGAAACGGTGCGCGGCTTCGGCTACCGATTGCGCTCGTCCGAGCCACGGCGCGCGTGAGGCTCGCCCAACGGCTGCTCCTCGGCTCCGCGCTCGTCATCAGTGTGCTCGTGGTGCTCGTCGTCGCCCTGAGCGGCCAGCGCCTCCGCGGTCAGCTGGTGGAGCTGACCGTGGGTCAGCTGCGGCGCGAAGCGAGTCTCATCGCCCTCGAGTGGCGGCCCGGTGTCGACGCCGACTCGCTGGCCGATGTGGCGGGGAGAGCCCTCGGGCATCGCGTGACACTCATCGACCCGACCGGGCGTGTCCTCGGGGACTCCGAGTTCGACGGCGACGCACTCGCCCGGCTCGAGAACCACGGGCACCGGCCGGAGGTGATCGCCGCGATGCGCGACTCGGTAGGCGTCGCCGACCGGCGTAGCCCATCGGCCGGTGACCTCGAGCTCTACACGGCCGTCCGTGCGCCGCTCGGCGTGGCACGGGTGTCGTTGAGCACCACGCAGGTGGACGCCATCGTTGCCCGCGCGCGTCGCGATGTCCTGCTCTCGGGGCTCATCGCGCTCGCGGCGGCGCTCGTGCTCGCCATTGCGTTCGCGCGCGCGGTATCGCGACCCATCGTCGAGCTGCGCGACGTTGCGCAATCGCTCGCCGGCGGTGACCTCACGCGACGTCCGGGGCTCTCCGCTCCGGGCGAGGTTGGCGACCTCGCCGTGGCGGTGCACCGCATGGCCGAACAGCTCGACCACCGGCTTCGCGCGCTCGAGGCCGACGATCTCCTGATGGCCGCCGTCATCGAGTCGCTGCACGAGGGGATCGTCGTCGTCGACGCGCGCCGTCAGGTGGTGCGCCTCAACGAGAGCGCCCGGGGCCTGCTCGACCTCCGCATGCCGGCCCCGTTCTCCGTGGACCTCCTGCCACGGGACCGCGCGCTCCGCGATGCGATCGAGCAGGCGCTGGATGGGCACGACAGCGAAGCCGAGCTGCAGGTGGCTCACGCGGTCCTGGCCCTCACCGCCATCTCACTCGGCGCCGGCGGCGCGGTGCTGGCGATGCTGGATCTCACCGCCACCCGCCGCCTGGAATCGGTGCGACGCGACTTCGTCGCCAACGTCTCGCACGAGCTCAAGACGCCGCTCACCGTGATCAGTGGCTTCGCGGAGACGCTGGCGAGCGACGAGCCGACGGGGGACCAGCGCCGTCAGTTCGCGGAGGCGATCCGAGTCAACTCCGTCCGCATGCAGCGCATCATCGACGACCTGCTGGACCTGTCGCGCATCGAATCGGGCGGTTGGCGGCCCGCGCCATCACTTGTGGCGGTGACGGACCTGACTTCCGAGGCGTTCCCGCAGTTCCAGGGTGACGCCGCGCGCAAAGGCGTGGCGCTGTCGGTGGAGATCGACCCCGCGGCCCCCGAGGTGTTCGCCGACCCGACGGCGCTGCGTCAGGTGCTGTCCAACCTGCTCGCCAATGCGCTGCGCTACACCGCCGCCGGCGGCACGGTGAGCGTCTTCACACGGCGGGACGCCGACGGTGTGTGGATCGGCGTGCGCGACACCGGCAGCGGCATCGCGCCGGAGCACCTGCCGCGCATCTTCGAGCGCTTCTATCGAGCCGACCCGGCGCGCTCGCGTGAGGCGGGTGGTACCGGCCTCGGCCTGTCGATCGTGCGGCACCTGGTGGAGGCGCATCGCGGCCGGGTGCACGCCGAGAGCGAAGTCGGTCGCGGGACAACCGTCAGCGCGTTCTTCCCGGCGCCCATCGCTCCTTCCCAGCTCTGACCAGGGCCTGACGGCCCCGCTGCGCCGACGCGGTGCGGCATCCCCCGTGACAGCATCGTTGCACGTCCGTGCCTGAACGGAGACGGCTCGTGCGCACTGTCAGTGGGGCGCGAGCGCGCCTCCGTCGCGACGTCAGCCGCCGCACGGGCACCCCAACACGACCGAGGATGATGAGACTGCGTGCTGTTTGGCCAGCGCTAGGCACGACGACATTGGTTGCTCTCGCCTTGCTGGGATCGTTCGCCCCCCGGTGCGCGCTGCACGCGCAAGAGCCGCTCACGGGACGGATCGTGGGGCGCATCATCGACGCGCAAACGGGGCGTGGCCTCTCGGACGCCGGCGTCCAGGTGGTAGGGACCACCCTGGGTGCGATGTCCCAGCTGGACGGTCGATTCTCGATCGCCGGAATTCCCGAGGGCACGGTGTCGCTCCACGTCCGCCTCATCGGCTATCAGCCGAAGACGGTCACCGGTATCCTGCTCGGCCGCGGACAGGTGCTCGAGCAGCATGTGTCGCTCCAGCCGATTGCCGTCCAGCTCGCAGCCACGGTCGTCACGGCGAGCGACGAGCGTGGCTCGGTGAACGAAGCGCTCGACGCCCAGCGTAACGCGATTGGCATCGTGAGCGCCGTGACCGCCGAGCAGATCGCGAAGAGTCCGGACGGTGACGCCGCCGCTGCGGTGCAGCGCGTGAGCGGCGTGACGGTACAGGATGGCCGATACGTCTTCGTGCGCGGCCTGGGTGAGCGCTACACCACGACCTCCCTCAACGGTTCGCGTATCCCGAGTCCTGAGCCCGAGCGCAAGGTCGTGCCGCTCGATCTGTTCCCATCCTCGCTGTTGCAGACGGTCACCACCTTGAAGACGTTCACACCAGACCAGCCTGGCGACTTCAGCGGCGCGCAGGTGGACATCAGGACGCGCGAGTTCCCCGCGCGGCGCCAATTCACGTTCTCCAGTTCGTTAGGCTACAACGATCGCGCGACCGGCACGGCCGTGCCGCGCAACCCGGCGGAGCACCTCGACTGGCTTGGATTCGGCGGCGCGGAGCGACGGCTCCCCGGCATCGTCGGCGCGGCTGGCGCACTCGATGACCCATCGCCGAGCCGGCAGCAGGTGAACCAGATGGTCGGCGCGTTTCGGGACGTGTGGACGCCCCGACTGCAGTCCGGAAGCGCCAATGCGTCGTTCGGCGTCACGGCCGGCGGCAGCGATCCGCTGCTCGGCCACTCCGTCGGCTACATCGGATCGCTCACGTACTCCTACCAGCAGGAAGTACGCGCCGACGAGACGCGAGCCTTCGCCGTGCCGGATGGTGACGCTGAAGCCGAAGTGGATCGCTTCGAGGGCAGTACTGGTCGGGCCAGTGTGCTCTGGGGCGGAGTCCTGAACCTCGGCACGCTGGTCGGCTCGAGCAGTCGGATCAGCCTCAACAATACGTATACGCGGAGCGCGGACAGCGAGGCGAAGCGCGAGGTGGGCATCGAGGAGGATGACCAGGCGACCAACGTCATTCAGCGCCTGCGCTACGTGGAGCGCAGCGTGTGGGCGAGCCAGCTGGCGGGCGAGCACGAGCTCGGCGCGCGTCACCGGCTGGAGTGGTCGCTGTCCGGCTCTGGAGTACGTCGCTACGAGCCCGATCGCTCGGAGATCGTTTATCGCGACCTGCACGACGGTCAGGGCGCGTTCTGGCTGAACGATCCAGAAGCCGCCGTGCGGACCTTCTCCGATCTCACCGAGAGCAGTTACGGTGCATCGGGGAGCTACGCCCTCCGCTTCGGCGCGCCCGGACGCGAGCACGTGGTCCAGGTGGGAGGATCGTACCGGTACACGACGCGTGACTCCGAGACGAACCCGTACAGCATCACCGCCAACCTACCGCTGGACGAGCGGCGGCGACCACCGGAGGAAATCTTCGACGGCCGCTTCTCACAGGCCGACGACGATGTCTTCCGCGTCACCGCTCTGCTGCAGGGTGGCGCGTACGACGCGATGGACGTGCTGAACGCCGGCTACGGGATGCTCGAGTACCAATTGAGTGAGCGTCTGCGATTCATTGGTGGTGCGCGCATCGAGTACTCCTGGGTCGACGTCGATGCGATTCCCACCTTCGGCACGCCGGTCGAGGCGAATCCCACCTATACCGACGTCCTTCCATCGGCGGCACTGACCTTCCAGCTGAACGAGACACAGCATCTCCGTGCGTCGCTCTCGCAGACGCTGGCCCGCCCGGAGTATCGCGAGATCGCCCCGATCGCGTACCGCACCGTGCTGGCGGGAGAGATCGAGCGCGGCAATCCCGAGCTCAGGCGGACACTCATCCAGAACGCGGACGTGCGCTGGGAGTGGTACCCGAACCCCGGAGAGGTACTGAGCGTCGCGCTCTTCGCCAAACGGTTCCAGGATCCCATCGAGCGCATCTACCGCGGCACGTCCGGTACGCGGGTGACGACGTTCATCAACGCCGACGAGGCGAGCAACTTCGGCGTGGAGCTGGAGCTGCGAAAGGGCCTCGGCTTCGTTGGCATCGAGGCGATGACGGCGTTCGGCAACGTCACCGTGATGCGGAGCGACATCCGCCTTCGGGGCGCCGAAGATTCGTTCGACACCGAGCGGCCAATGGTCGGCCAGGCACCGTTCGTCGTCAACGCCGGCCTCACCTACGCATCCGAAAGCGGCACCAGCAGCGCCACCCTGCTCTACAACGTCGTTGGCCGGCGCATCTATAGCGCCGCGCTGCTTCCCCTGCCGAACATCTACGAGGAAGCGCGGCACGTCGTCGACGTATCGCTGCGATTCCCGCTCGTGGGCGGACTCACGGGAACGCTCGATGGCAAGAACCTGCTCGACGATCCCTACGAGGTCACGCAAGGTGCGGTGACGCGGGAGTTCTATCGCGCCGGCCGCGTTTTCTCCGTCGGATTCGCATGGCGCCGTTGAGCATCGTGACAAGGCCGTGACGCGAAGGAGACTGGCCGGCCACGCATGGCTGCTTACGTGTCGCCGTGACCCGATCACGATTCCAGGCCTGCTTCATTTCAAAGGTGACCGATGCGACTCATGTACCGCTTGCTGACATCGACGGCCGTGCTGGCTAGCACGCTGGTGCTGGGAGGATGCCCGGAGGATGATGATGACATCACCGGTGTCACGCCGCCCGGCGATACCGAAGTGAACAGCGACATCACCGCCGACCGCACCTTTCACGCGGAAACGACCTACACCCTCACGGGATTCGTCCACGTCGGCGACGGCGTGACGCTGACCATCGAGCCGGGCACCACGATCCGCGGCGCCCTGGGCTCGGCGCTCTTCATTCTCCCCGGCGGACGCATCATCGCCGATGGCCGTGCCGATGCGCCGATCGTCTTCACGTCCGACCAACCCGTTGGCGCACGTCGGCCGGGGGATTGGGGCGGGCTCATCCTCGTTGGCCGCGGCATCATCAACCGCGGCGGTGTGGTGGAGCTCGAGGGTACCGGCACCAGCTCCACGAACCACGTCGTGCGCTACGATGGTGGCACCAACAACGCCGACAACAGCGGGATCCTGCGCTACGTGCGGGTCGAATTCGCCGGGTTCGGACCGGCGCCGAACCAGGAGCTCAACAGCTTCACCTTCGCCGCCGTCGGCAGCGGGACGACGATCGACCACGTGCAGTCGTTGGCCGGTCTCGATGATTCCTTCGAGTGGTTCGGTGGCGCCGTGGATGGCCGCTTCCTGGTGTCGTATGAGAGCGGGGACGACCACTTCGACGCGTCGGAGGGTTACGTCGGGCGCAACCAGCATCTGATCGCGTTGCAATCCACCTTCCTCGATCCGCGTGCCGGCGCCGGTCAGGCATCGGGCGACCCGCAGGGGTTCGAGGTCGACAACTGCGGCTCGGCGTCGGGGAGTGGGTGTGGTGCGGGGTTCGACTCCGAGCCGCTCACCGTCCCCCTGTTCGCCAACTTCACGATCGTGGGCGCCGGCGTACACCCCTTCACGTCCGGCAACTCGGGCGGCATCGGCATGGTGCTGCGCCGCGGCGCAGCTGGCTACTACGTGAATGGCATCATCGCACGCTGGCCACGGGCGGCGATCAGCCTCCGCGATGCCGAGACGCAGACACGCTTCACGGCCGGGGATGCCGTCCTGCGCAATGTGTCGGTCGTGGAGGTGGGTGCGGTGGCTGGTACGAACGGGCCCGTGTTCGAGAGCGGTAGCGGTCGCTTCACGATCGATGCATCGACCAACGAGATCGTCGCCGAGGCACCGTCGACCCTCGCGGCGAGCGTCTTCGCCGCGCTCCCTTCGACGTCGACAGTGCCCACCACGACCACGCTGGACTTCAGCCTGGCGGCGGGTGCCGCGGCGCGCAGCGGAGGGCTTACGGCATTCTCCGGCTCCATCGCCGCGAAGGGCGGCTCCTTCGCGAGTGGTACGTCGTATCGGGGGGCGTCGGACCCCGCCGGCACGAAGTGGTGGGAGGGTTGGACCAGCTACGCGCGCAACTGAGCACCACACATGGAGGGGAGCGGACGGAAGCAGTGCCGTCCGCGTCCAGCCGCATGATCGACCGAATCAGCAGACGGGCGGTGATATTCTGGAGTCTCGCCGTGGCGATACTCGCCGCGGCGGTGATCGCCCTCGCCGCACACGGCGCACCCAGCACCACGCTCGCGTCAGCCGATCGTCGGGACGCGAATCTCGTCACGACCGCTGTCGGCCGAATGCCCCTGGATGAAGCGCTGGCGCTGTTCCGCGCCGGGCTACCCGAAGTCACGCGCTTCGAGCACGGCGCTGTCGACGGCCGCGCATTGATCGACCAGTTCGTTGCGGCCGTGGAACGCAGCGATACGGCGAGTGCGCGAGCGCTGGTCATGTCTCGCGCCGAGTTCGCGTACCTGTACTTCCCGCACGCGCCGTATGCACGTCCGCCCTTCCGCCAGGACCCGGCGCTCACCTGGTTCCTGTTGCTGCAGGACAGCCGGAAGGGGATCACGCGAGTGTTCAACCGGTTCGCGGGTGAGCCGGGGCGGCTCATCGACTACTCGTGCTCGGAGCAGCCGCGCCAGCACGGCCCCTTTCGCCTCTGGTCGGACTGTCGCATGACCGTTCGCGAGCGTCGCGGCGAGCGAGCAACGCTTCGCCTGTTCGGCCCGATCGTGGAGTACGGCGGGCGATACAAGTTCCTCACCTACGCCAACGACCTCTAGGCGCGGGCCTCGTTACAGACTTGATACAGTAGCACGTCGGGGTCGCCGATACATTCCGGGCCGTGGAGTGCCGGTGCGACAGCACCGCGTGCCGTCTCCCCTCACCCGGTGGCGACATGAAAATCCTGCGGCAGCTGCTCCTGCTACTGGCGCTGTGCCTCCTCAGCCAACGCGCGCTGGCGCAGTACCCCGACTCCACCAGGCCGCATGCCATCAGCTTCTCGGGCGTCCTGTTTGGGCACTATCAGTACCGAGCGGATGACGGGGGCCGCGACGCGAACCGCTTCGACGTCGAGCGCGTGTACCTCACGGCACGAGCGCCGCTCGGCGAGCGGGCCAGCGTTCGCTTCACCACCGATCTCTTCCAGCACACTGGGGACGCCGACGAGTTCTACCGCGGGTGGGTGATCAGGGCCAAGTACGCATACGTGCAGTACGACCTCGCGCGATCGGGGCGCACGCCGACGCTGGCGGCACGCCTCGGCATGCTGCACACCGTGGTCATCGAGCATCTCGAGACGTTCTGGCCGCGCTGGATCTCGCCGGTCCCGGAGGATCGCTTCGGCTTCTTCTCCTCCGCCGACCTTGGCGTAGCCGTCGAAGCCAACCTTCCGCGCAGCCTGGGTGGCGTGTACGCCACGATCACGAACGGCCCCGGCTACACGTCGCGCGAGATCGATCGCTTCAAGGATGTGGCGGCGCGTGTGTCGCTCACACCGCTGGCGTCGCGCTCGACGGGCTGGTTGCGCTCGCTCACGCTGACGGCGTGGGGCTACAAGGGTGCATTGGCGAGCAGGTTCGTCGAGGGAGGTACCGGACAGGTCGGAGCCGTGACGTCGTCGCTCCAGCGTGACCGGTGGGGGCTGTTCGCCGGCCTGCGCGATCCGCGGCTCACGGTTGGCGTCGAGCACTCGATGCGACTCGAGGAGGGCGAGCTCGGGAACAACACTTCGGCGTCGCCTCGCATTCTCACGGACAGTACGGGACGTATCGTGTCCGGATTCGCGATCGTCCGGCCGTTTCAGCTCGCTGATTCGGCGTCGTCCATACCGCTGGCCCTGCTTGCTCGCTGGGATGAGGTGACGCCGAACACCGACCAGGAGGCCCGAGCGCGCCTCATCATTGCGGGCGTCGCCTGGGACCTGACGAGCCGGCTCTCGGTGTCGCTGGACTACCAGGCGCTCGATTCGCGGAACGGGTCGTCGCAGCCCGAGAGCAAGACGTACTTTCTGCACGTCTTCGCCAGCTTCTAACGCCGGTCCCTGGCGACGACGACCGACCGGGACGCCACCATGCGTCCAGTCGTCGTGACAGGATCGTTACGATACCGTTGCGTTCGCGTGTCGGGCGGGATCGAGCTTCCGGTCGTGATCCCCCACCACCGGAGGCCGATCGTGACCCGCTCCTTCGCCGCGGTTTCTCTCGTGTTGTTCTTCATCGGCTGCGGTGGCGAGCGGCAGAGTGCCGGCGATACCGCCAATGCCCAGCTCGCCTCGTCAGGCGTCGACCTCACCGGCGCCGGCGCGACGTTCCCCTACCCGATCTACTCCAAGTGGTTCTCCGACTACGCCAGGCAGACCGGCGTGCGGATCAACTATCAGTCGATCGGCTCGGGAGGCGGCATCCGGCAGCTCTCGGAAGGGACGGTCGACTTCGGCGCCTCCGACAGCCCGATGACGGATGAGGAGATGGCGCGCGCCAGGGGTGGCCCGGTCCTGCACGTGCCGACGGTGATCGGCGCCGTGGTCGTCACCTACAACGTCCCCGGCGTGCCCGACTCGCTGAGACTCACCGGCGAGGTCATTGCCGAGATGTTCCTCGGGCGTATCACGCGCTGGAACGACGCGCGCATCGCGGCGCTCAATCCCGGTGTCTCGCTGCCCGCCTCCGACATCTTGATCGTGCACCGCTCCGACGGGAGCGGGACCACCTACGTCTTCACCGACTACCTGGCCGCGGTGAGCGGAGCGTGGCGCGGCGGTCCAGGACGCGGAAAGGAGGTGCGCTGGCCGACTGGAATCGGCGCCAAGGGGAACGAGGGCGTCGCCGGGCAGGTGAAGCAGACACCTGGCGCGGTGGGGTACGTGGAGCTCGCGTATGCGCGGCAGAACCGCCTGGCGGTCGCCGCGGTCCGGAACCAGGCGGATCGCTTCGTGACGCCGGCGATCGAATCGATCACGGCCGCGGCCGAGAGCGCGGTCGGGTCGCTGGGGCCCGAGACGGACTACCGCGTCTCGATCGTGAACGCGCCGGGCGAGAATGCCTACCCGATCTCCTCCTTCACCTGGATCCTGCTCTACCGGGATCCGTCCGATGCGGCGAAGGCCGCAAAGCTCAGCGACTTCCTGCGGTGGGCGCTCCGTGACGGGCAGCAGTCGGCACCCGCACTGCACTACGCCCCGCTCCCCGACGCCCTCGTCAGGCAGCTCGAGGCACGACTCGACGCGCTTGGAGCCAAGACCGCCGCATGACCGACGGCGCGGTTACGCGGGCCCCGGCCGCGGCGCCCGATGGCGGCGAGATCGCGGCGCGCATCGAAGGCGGCTCGCTAGGCGATCGCATTTACAGCTGGGCGATCACCTTCTTCGCGCTCTGCATCCCGCTGCTGCTGGTGCTGATCGCGCTCGAGATCTTCGTGGCCGGTTGGCCGGCGTTGGCACGATTCGGGCTCGCCTTCCTCACCTCGAGCACCTGGGATCCGGTCGCCGGCGAGTTCGGCGCGGCGTCCGCGATTTACGGGACGGTCGTCTCCTCGATCATCGCCCTCGCCCTCGCGACCCCGCTCGCGATCGGTGTCGCGATCTTCCTCTCGGAGTTCGCGCCGCCCTGGATTCGGCAGCCGGTGGGCTTCCTGGTCGATCTCCTGGCAGCGATTCCCAGCGTCGTGTACGGCCTGTGGGGGATCTTCGTGCTTCTTCCACTACTGCGCACGCACGTCATGCCCTTTCTGCGCGACACCCTTGGGCTCGGCGTCACGCCCCTCTTCAGCGGACCGGCGTATGGTCCGAGCATGCTCGCCGCCGGCCTCATTCTCGCGATCATGGTGCTGCCGTACATCTCGGCCGTGTCCCGCGAGGTGCTCATCGCCGTACCGCGGTCGCAGCGCGAGGCCGCGCTCGCGCTCGGCGCCACCCGCTGGGAGACGATCTGGCGCGCCGTCCTTCCGTACGCGCGATCCGGCATGCTGGGCGGCGTGATCCTGGGTCTTGGCCGCGCGCTCGGGGAGACGATGGCCGTCACCATGCTCATCGGGAATCGCCACGAGATCTCGGCGTCGCTCTTGGCGCCCGGCTACACGATGGCATCGCTCATCGCGAACGAGTTCAGCGAGGCCTCGGGTGAGCTGCATCTGTCTTCGCTCATGGCGGTGGGCGCCACGTTGTTCGTCATCACCATCATCGTCAACGCGATCGCCCGGTGGCTGGTGTGGCGCGTTTCGCGTGGCGCGGCGCCGAAGTCGGCATGACCGCGCCGCCGGCCATGTCACCGCACGATCCAAGCGCTCGCCCACGGCCGAGCCAGCGGCAGCAGATCGTCGCCGCACGCACGCAGCGTACCGTACGCCGGCGGCGTGTCATCAACGGTGTGATGGTGGGGCTCACCGTGGCGGCAGCGCTGCTGGCAACGCTGCCGCTGCTGTTCATCCTCTGGCATCTGGTGAAGTTCGGCGCGTCCTCGATACAGCTGGACTTCTTCACCAACCTGCCGCGCCCGGTGGGCGAGGCCGGCGGCGGCATGGCCAACGCGATCGTCGGCACGCTCATCCTCATCGCGATTGCCTGCGCTGTCGGGCTGCCGATCGGCATCGGTGCCGGGCTCTACCTCGCCGAGCGCGCGGGCACCGGGCTGGCGAACTCGGTTCGCTTTCTCGCCGACGTATTGAACGGGCTCCCGTCGATCGTGATGGGGATCTTCGCCTGGCAGTTCCTGGTGGTCCCGCTCGGGCACTTTTCCGCGCTCGCGGGAGGCATCGCCCTCGGCGCGATGATGATCCCCATGGTGACGCGTACCACCGAGGAGATGGTGCGCCTGGTGCCCGTGTCGCTCAGGGAAGCAGCCCTTGCGCTCGGCTACACCCGCTGGCGCACGTCGCTCTCGATCGTGCTGCGCACGGCGACGGCCGGTATCGTGACCGGCGCGCTGGTGGCCATCGCTCGCATCGCCGGCGAGACCGCACCGCTGCTCTTCACCGCGTTCGGCAACCAGTTCTGGTCGGTGGCGCTCGACGAGCCCATCGCGGCGCTGCCCCTACAGATCTTCGCCTATGCAATCAGTCCCTTCGATGAGTGGCACGCTCAGGCCTGGGCCGGAGCGCTCGTCCTCATCGCGCTCGTCTTCGTCATCAGTCTCGCCGCCCGCCATGCCACTCGTAGCCGCTTTGCCGCCGGCGCCGACTGACGAGCGCCGGGTCTCCCAGGTGAGCTCGTCCGTGCACGACCGGGCGGAGGCGCCGACGCCTGCGCGCATGCACGCGATGGGATTGCATGCCTGGTTCGGCGGCACCCAGGCGCTCCGCGACGTCTCCATGCCGATCGCCGACCGACACGTCACGGCGGTCATTGGTCCGTCGGGGTGTGGCAAGTCCACCTTCCTGCGCTGCCTCAACCGTATGCACGAGACCGTGCCCACGGCGCGCGTGAGCGGTGAGGTACTGCTCGACGAGCGGAACATCTACGCGCCCGGGGTGAACCCGATTGCCGTGCGCCGGCACGTGGGGATGGTCTTTCAGCGCCCGACGCCGTTTCCCACGATGTCCATCCGCGACAACGTTGCCGCCGGCCTCCGCGTGCTCGGCACCGAACGCCCCTCGCGAGCACGGACCGATGAGATCGTGGAGCGCGCCCTTCGCCGGACCGCACTGTGGGACGAGGTGAAGGACCGGCTGTCTCAGAGCGCGATCGCGCTCTCGGGTGGGCAGCAGCAGCGGCTGTGCGTCGCTCGCGCGCTGGCCACCGAGCCCGAGGTACTCCTGCTCGATGAGCCGACGGCGTCGCTCGATCCAATCAGCTCGCAGCGCATCGAGGAGCTGGTCTACGAGCTTCGGAGCGAGGTCAGCGTCGTCATCGTCACGCACAACATGCAGCAGGCGGCCCGCGTGTCCGACTTCACCGGCTTCTTTCTGTCCGGCGAGCTGATCGAGTTCGGGGCGACGGACGCCATGTTCACCACGCCGTCGGATCCGCGGACCGAAGCGTACATCACCGGGAGGTTCGGATGACCGGCGTCAAGCTGCCGGCGCCGACTCCGCCGGCGGAGCGCGCGGCCGCCACGCACGGACCTGGCGCCGAGGACCATCCCGGCTCGATCGCGGCCGAGGACTTCACGTTCTGGTACGGGGACAAGCAGGCCCTGCGTGGCGTCACGATGACGATGCGGCCCCGCACGATCACCGCCCTCATCGGCCCATCGGGCTGCGGCAAGTCGACGTTCCTGCGATCGATCAATCGGCTGAACGAGCTCATCCCGGGGACGCGCCAGCAAGGGCGCATGCTGCTCGACGGCGTGGACGTATACACTCCTTATACCGACGTCGTGGCGCTGCGGCAGCGCGTGGGGATGGTGTTCCAGCGCTGGAACCCGTTCCCCAAGTCGATCTACGACAACGTGGCCTTCGGCCCGCGCATCAACGGCCTGCGCGATCGCCGCGATCTCGATGACCTGGTGGAGACATCCTTGCGCCGTGCAGCGCTGTGGGACGAGGTGAAGGATCGATTGCGGCACAACGCCACGACACTCTCCGGAGGGCAGCAGCAACGGCTCTGCATCGCGCGCGCCCTCGCCAACCAGCCGGAGGTGCTCCTCCTCGACGAGCCGGCGAGCGCGCTCGATCCCATCGCCACGCAGAAGATCGAGGAGCTGCTCTACGAGCTCAAGCAGGAGCTGACCATCGTGATCGTCACGCACAATCTCCAGCAGGCGGCGCGCCTCTCCGACTACACCGCCTTCTTTTTCCTCGGGCAGCTGATCGAGATGAACGCGACGCAGCGGCTCTTCACCAGCCCGCGTGAGCCACGCACCGAAGCGTACGTCACCGGGAGATTCGGATGAGCATCGGCGAATCGGCAACCACCAGATATCGTCACTTCCACGACCAGCTCGAAGTCCTCAAGCAGCGGCTGCTGGCCATGTCGCAGCGCGCCGAGGAGCTGCTGCAGCTGTCCATGGAAGCGCTGCTCGGCCGCGACGCCGGCAAGGCCGAAGCGGTTCTCGACGGCGACGGCGAGGTCGATGCGCTCGAGCTCGAGGTCGATGAGCTCGCCGTCTCGCTGCTCGCGCTCCAGCAGCCGATGGCCCGGGATCTCCGCTTCATCATCAGCGGGATCAAGATCTCGAGCGACCTGGAGCGCGTCGGAGACCACGCCGTGAACATCGCGCAGTCGGCGCAGCGACTCATCGCCATGCGCTCGACGCTCGACCCAACGCCCGAGCTGGAGGACATGGCCCGCCGGGCCCGGCAGATGCTCAGCAACTCCCTCGACGCGTTCATCCGCGCCGACGGGGCGCTGGGCCGTAGCGTGTGCCGGGAGGACGACCAGGTCGACGCCCTGCACGACTCGATGTTCCGGATCCTGCTGACACGGATGGCCGAGAATCCCAAGACGATCTCGGCGGCCCTCGAGCTGCTGCTGGTGAGCCGGAACCTGGAGCGGGTAGCCGATCTCGCCACCAACATCGGCGAGGACGCCGTGTTCCTGGCCGAGGGCAAGCAGATCAAGCACCACCGCGAGGCGAGTGCGAGATGAGGAACGCGGAACAGGCGTAACCGGCTGGCGCCTGCTCGGGCCGGAGGACGGAGTCGCGTCCCGCGAACGCGCAGCTCAGAGCGAGGTGAAACGGCTCAGGATAAGCCAGCACAGCGCCGAGATCAGGAACGCGGCGGGAATAGTGAGCACCCAGGCCCAGACGATCCGGCCGGCCACGCCCCAGCGCACCGCCGAGATGCGGTTGGCGGCCCCAACGCCCACGATCGAGCCGGTGATGGTGTGCGTCGTGCTCACCGGGATGCCGAACCGCGTCGCGAGAAAGATACTGAGGGCCCCGCCGGTCTCGGCGCAGAACCCGCCGACCGGCCGCAGCTTCGTCACCCGCGTGCCCATGGTGTGCACGATGCGCCATCCGCCGAAGAGCGTACCTAACGAGATCGCCGTGTACGCGCCGATCTCCACCCAGTACGGAATGGTGTCCGTATTCGTGACGTAGAGGTGGCGCAGCAGGCCGGTCTGTTCGGCGAACGTCGCGTTGGAGGACGCCAGGAGCCCGACGATGATCCCCATCGTCTTCTGCGCATCGTTGGCACCGTGTGACAGCGAGAAAAAAGCCGAGCTGGCCAGCTGTGCCACCCGGAAGAACCGGTTCACGCGGTGCGGCGTAGTGCGGCGAAACAACCAGAACACCACCGTCATCAGGGTCAGTCCAAGCACCAGCCCGATCAACGGCGAGAGGACGATGAAGATCAGCGTCTTGGTCCAGCCCGATGCGATGATCGCGCCGAAGCCGGCCTTGGCCACGGCCGCGCCCGCGTAGCCGCCGAGCAGCGCGTGCGAGGAGCTGGAGGGCAGCCCGAAGCGCCAGGTGATGAGGTTCCAGATGATGGCGCCGAGGAGCCCGCCCAGGATCACGTTGGGCGTCACGATCGCGGCGTCGATCATCCCCGAGCCCACCGTCTTCGCCACGGCCGTCCCGACCGTGAAGGCAGCGGCGAAGTTCCACACCGCGGCCCACCCGACGGCAGCGATGGGACTCAGCACGCGCGTGCCGACGACGGTGGCGATGGAGTTCGCCGAGTCGTGGAAGCCGTTGATGAAATCGAAGATGAACGCGATCGCGACGATGGCGATGATGTACTCGATCACGTCAGGCGTGCTTGATGGAGATGCTCTCCAGAACGTTCGCCACGTCCTCGCACTCGTCGATGGCCCGCTCCAGCGTGTCGTACAGCTCCTTCCACTTGATCACGTCCAGCGGATCGGGCTGGCCAGCGAACAGTGCACCCACCGCCTCGTGATAGATCGCGTCCCCCTCTTCCTCGAGGAGCTTGAGCTGATGGGCGTGCGTGGTCACGACGCGTGACTTCCGCATGTTGGCCACCGACGTCTGAATGCTGTCGGAGGCGCGCACGAGCACATCGGCCAGACGGAGCGCCGGATCGCGAACCTCGTCGATATGGAACATCGCCGCGCGGCGAGCGGTGCCGTCTACCAGATCGACGACGTTGTCGAGCTGCGAGGCCAGCAGGTGGATGTCCTCGCGGTCCAGCGGTGTCACGAAGGTCTTGTCGATGCGGGAAATGATGTCGCGCGTGATCTCGTCGGCCTCGTGCTCCAGGTCCTTGATCGACGCGGCGTACTCGGCGAGCCGCGCCGGATCGGCAAACAGCTCGCGCAGCAGTCTGGCCGACGCGGTGAGCCGCTTGGCGATCTGCGAGAAACTGTCGAAGAAGCCTTCGTCGCGACGCAGCAATCGCTCTAGCATTGTCTCCTTGGCCGAGATCAGTATCGCTGGCTCGCCGATTGAGCGGCCGGCTCCGGGGCCGAACAGGATTCCGCGGTACAGTGCGCTACGTGTCCCTCCGCCACGGACAGCAGATCGTGCAGCGGCAGCGGCCCCGTCCCCAAGCACTGCACCATCCCGACGCCACTGGACGAGCCAATGCGAGTGGCGCCGGCGGCGATCATGCGGAGCGCCGCCGCGCAGTCGCGCACTCCGCCCGACGCCTTCACGCCCAGCGCGTCGCCCACGGCCAGCCGCATGAGCGCGACGGCCTCCGGGGTGGCCCCGCCGGCGGCGTTGAAGCCCGTGCTCGTCTTCACGTACTGCGCGCCCGACTCTCGTGCCAGCGCGCTCGCCTTGACGATCTCCAGCGGCGTGAGGAGCGCCGACTCGAGGATCACCTTGACCAGCCGGCCGCTCCCCGCGCGCACGACTGCCTCGATGTCGCGCGCCACGTGCTGCCAGTCGCCCGACTTGATGTGCCCGATCGCAGCCACCATGTCGAGCTCGCTGGCGCCCTGCTCGACCGCGCGCGCCGCTTCCGCAGCCTTGGTCTCGGGCTGGTTGGCGCCCAGCGGGAAGCCGATCACCGTGGCGATGCCGACGCCGCTGCCAGACAGCAGCTCCCGGCACACAGGCACCCACACGGGATTCACGCACACTGCCGCGAAGCGGTTGTCCCGCGCCTCGGCGCACAGCTTCTCGACCTCGGAGCGTGTGGCGTCCGGCTTGAGCAGGGTGTGATCGATGAAATCGGCGATGCGCGCCTGATCGCGCACCCACGTCACGCCGGGCGGCGGCCTCATGGCGGGATCGTACTTCGGCGCCGCACTCGCGCCGTCGGCGCGGGCGAGCTCCTCGGCCACTCGTTGCGCGAGCTGCTTGAGATCCAGCGTCATCGCGCGTCGGGCGGAGCGGAGCCAGCGGCCCCGCGCTCGAGGTCGATGCGGTCGATCACACCGACGACCACCGCCTGGACGGGAATTCGCTCGTTCGCGAACACCGACCGCGCCGAGCCGCCCTCCTGGACGACGAGCACACGCTCCCCATCGCCGACACCGATCACATCGAGCGCGATCAGCTCGCTCCCCTCCTCCTGGTCGTCGAGGCCGAGCCGCCTGACGAGTAGCAGCTTATGTCCGCCGAGATGCTCGTGCCGGTGGGTGGAGACGACGTCGCCGACTACTCTCGCGATGAACATGCGCCTATCGCCCCTCGCCGAGCGCCTGGCGGCCGTCGACGTTCACCCAATCGACGCGCCCCACGATGCCGGCGTCGACCGCCGCGAACGGACGGTCGAGCGTGAGGGATGCCTCGCGGGCGGTGACGTAGTAAACCACCTCCCCGGGTCCGGTGCCGAGCCGGTCAGCCGCGATGATGGGCTTGCCGGTGCTCGCGCCGGCCGCGTCGACCGGCTGAATCCACTGCAGTGTGACGCCGGACAGCGTCTCCTGCTTGATCGTCGCGACGACGCGCCCAATGATCCTGGCCAGATGCACGCGGGAAAGAATACAGAGAAGAGGGGTGAGGGGTGAGGGGCGGGAACGACAGGGGCGAGGGTACGGAGTGAGCCGGGAGCTGCGGACTCACCCCTCACCCCCTCACCCCTAGCCCCTGAGTGCAGACACCTGCCGTTGCGCCTGCATCATTCTGTGCTCTTCCACGAGGCGAGGATTGGCGAAGAGCTTGATGAGGACCAGACCGGCCACGAAGCCCCCCACGTGCGCCCACACCGCCACGCCGCCGGAGACTTCGGGGTTCACTTCCAGCAGCTGTGGCAGTCCCGAGATCACCTGCAGCACGAACCACCAGACCAGGACGAACCACGCCGGCAGCGGCCGCACGAAGATGAGAATGAAGAAGAAGAGCATGTTGACGCGCGTGCGCGGGTAGAGCAGCAGATAGCCGCCCAGAACGCCAGAGATCGCGCCCGACGCGCCAACTGTTGGGATGGGCGAAGCGGGATCGACGAGGACGTGCGCCGCCGCGGCAGCGAGGCCGCACAGCAGGTAGAAGATCACGAAGCGCCCTCTCCCCATGCTGTCCTCGACGTTGTTGCCGAACACCCAGAGGAAGAGGCTGTTGCTGAGAATGTGTCCCCACCCCCCGTGCAGGAACATCGAGGTGATCGGCGTCGCGTAGTTGATCGTGAAGTCGTCGACCACGCACGCCATCTGCGGACCGATCGGGATCGCGTAGCCGAGCGGCGCGCCGCCGGTCAGCTCGCCCGGGACCATCCCGAAGTTGCAGACGCTGGCCGCCAGCTGCGGCTCGTTGAAGCCGGCGCCCTGAAAGAGCACCCAGACGCCGGCGATGATCGCCAGGAGGAGATACGTCATCCACGGCGTGCGCAGCGTGGGGAGGTCGTCGCTGATCGGGATCATTCAGGCTCCCTGTCGATGAGACAGCAGCGCCGGGTGCATGTCTCGTCTCCCGTCAATCTGCCAGTCATATGACGGATGTGCGCGAATATTGCTGCCAATTTGGCGCCGTTTCAGGGCCCCTCATTTGCGGAAACCCGCGTGCGGCAAGGAGCAATAATCAAGCAAAGGCCGCGACCTCCAGTGGCCAACATTCGTGCGGCGTACCGCCGGCATCGGCGTCGCGCCCGCAATTTCTCCCGTTCGGATCGAGGACGCCATGGCTGAAAAGGTGATCGGTATCGACCTGGGCACCACCAACTCGGTCGTCGCCGTGATGGAAGGCGGCGATCCGGTCGTCATCCCCAATGCGGAGGGAGGCCGGGTCACGCCATCAGTGGTCGGGTTCACGAAGGATGGTGAACGTCTCGTGGGCCAGGTCGCCAAGCGCCAGGCCGTCACCAATCCACAGAATACCGTGTTCTCCATCAAGCGCTTCATGGGGCGCAAGACCCAGGAGGTGCAAGAGGAGATCAAGCGCGTTCCGTACAAGGTGGTGGGCGGACAGAACGATCTGACGGTGGTCGAGATCCAGGGCAAGCGCTACACGCCGCCCGAGATCTCGGCGATGATTCTGCAGAAGATGCGGCAGACCGCGGAAGACTACCTCGGACACAAGGTGTCCAAGGCCGTCGTGACGGTGCCCGCTTACTTCAACGACTCGCAGCGTCAGGCCACGAAGGACGCCGGCCGCATCGCAGGGCTCGACGTGCTGCGCATCATCAACGAGCCCACGGCGGCGGCGCTGGCGTACGGTCTCGACAAGAAGAAGGACGAGAAGGTCGCCGTGTTCGACCTCGGCGGCGGCACGTACGACATCTCGGTGCTCGAGCTGTACGACGTGGAGGGATCGCGCCAGTTCGAGGTGAAGTCCACGAACGGCGACACGCACCTCGGTGGCGATGACTTCGACCAGCGGGTGATCGACTGGCTCGTCGCGGAGTTCAAGCGGGACCAGGGCATCGACCTGTCCAAGGATCCGATGGCGCTCCAGCGGCTGAAGGAGGCCGGCGAAAAGGCGAAGATGGAGCTTTCCTCCACCCTGCAGACCGACATCAACCTGCCCTTCATCACGGCGGACCAGTCGGGGCCCAAGCACCTCAATTACACGCTCACCCGCGCGAAATTCGAGCAGCTGGTGGACGATCTCATCCAGCGCACGCTTCCGCCAATGCAGCAGGCGCTGAAGGACGCCGGGCTCAAGCCGGAGGAGGTCGACGAGGTGATCCTCGTCGGCGGCTCGACGCGCATCCCGAAGGTGCAGCAGATCGTGCGCGACTTCTTCAAGAAGGAGCCGCACAAGGGCGTGAACCCCGACGAGGTGGTCGCCATCGGCGCCGCCATTCAGGGCGCGGTGCTCACCGGTGAGCAGAAGGACGTGCTTCTGCTCGACGTGACGCCGCTGTCGCTGGGCATCGAGACGCTGGGTGGCGTAACCACGGTGCTCATTCCGCGGAACACGACCATCCCGACCAAGAAGAGCGAGGTGTTCTCCACGGCGGAGGACAACCAGACCACGGTCGAGATCCACGTGTTGCAAGGCGAGCGCGAGCTAGCGGTCTACAACAAGACCATCGGCAAGTTTCAGCTCACGGGTATCCCGCCCGCGCCGCGCGGCATGCCGCAGGTCGAGGTCACCTTCGACATCGACGCCAACGGCATCTTGCACGTGACCGCGAAGGACAAGGCCACTGGGAAGGAGCAGAAGATCCGCATCGAGGCGTCCAGCGGACTGTCCGAGAGCGAGATCCAGCGCATGGTGAAGGACGCGGAAGCGCACGCTGGAGAGGACAAGGCCCGTCGCGAGGAGATCGACACCCGCAATCGCCTCGATAGCATGACGTACGAGGTGGAGAAGAACTCGAAGGAGTGGGCCGACCGTCTCGCGCCGGAGCTCAAGACTCGGCTCGAGGGGGCGGTAGAGCGCGCCCGCAAGGCGCTTCGTGGTGAGGACATGGCGGAGATCCGCGCGGCCCAGGAGGAGCTGAGCCGCGCCTATAGCGAGGCAGGACAGTCGCTGTACGCACAGAGTCAGGCCGGCCCGCAGGGGACGACGGCCGAACAGCCCGCCGGCACCGGCGAGCCCGCCGGGACCACCGCGGGGAAGGAGGACGTCGTCGAGGCCGATTACGAGATCGTCGACGAGGACAAGAAGTAGACTGCGACCAGATGGCTCGGTGAGTGGAAACGCCAGGCGCGATCCTGGCGTTTTCATTGTCGAGGCAACCCCACACCTGACGCGCGGTGACTATACCTGTGTCAGGTGTCAGGTGTCAGCCGCGTCTCAGTAAGGGGCTCGCCGTCAGAACCTTACTGGCACCTCCGGATGGCGTCTGGCACCTGATTCGCAGCATGCGGCCCCCGGTATCTAGCGGGAGGGCCCGTGATCGCTGAAACTTGCGGTGGGCGTCCTGTGTAGATTTCATTAGACTCCTTCGCGCGGAACAACCTTATGTCGTCTCGACTACTCGCACGCGCTCGACTTGGCGCAATCGCCGCCGCGGCTTTTGCCGGGGGGCTGATCGTGGCTGCGGGCTTCAACTTGACGCCGTTCGGCTACGCTCAGCAGGGCGCGACGACGGCAAACAGGCCCCCGGCCCGCGTCGTCGAGCCACTGGCCGCCTCGAGCAATGCGTTCGTGTCGATCGCCGAGCACGTGACGCCGGCGGTCGTCTCGATCCAAACCGAGCGTGAGCGCGCGACGGCACAGCGGCGCCGCACTCCGTCGGTTCCCCCGGGGCTCGAGGACTTCTTCGAGCAGTTCGACCCCAATCGGCGGCAGCAACCACCCGCTCAGGGATCGGGCACCGGCTTCATCGTGTCACCCGACGGCTACATCCTCACCAACAACCACGTGGTCGAGAACGCCGAGCGCGTCAACGTGACGCTGCTCGACAAGCGGGTGTTTCGCGCACGCATCGTCGGACGCGACCCCTCCACCGACGTGGCGGTGATCAAGATCGATGGCGGCAATCTCCCCACCGTGCAGTTCGGCAACGATCTGGAAACGCGGATCGGTGAGTGGGTCGTAGCCGTCGGAAACCCGCTGGGCCTCGATTTCACCGTGACGGCTGGCATCGTGAGCGCGAAGGGACGGAGCGGCGCCCTGGTCAACCTGTACGGCTCGGCGCGCGACTACGCGATCGTCGACTACATCCAGACCGACGCCGCGATCAACCCGGGGAACTCGGGCGGCCCCCTCGTCAACATCCGCGGTGAGGTGATCGGCATCAACGCCGCGATCGCCAGCCAGACCGGCTTCTACGAGGGGTACGGCTTCGCGATCCCGATCACGCTGGCGAAGACCGTGATGGATGACCTCATCCAGCACGGCCGCGTCCGTCGCGCGGTGCTCGGCGTCTCGATCGAGCCGGTACGCGCCGAGGATGCGCAGGCGGCGGGGATGGACGAGATCCGCGGCGCACTCGTTGGTGGATTCACCGATGATGCAAGCCCGGCGCAGCGCGCGGGCCTCGAGCCCGGTGACGTGATCATTGCCGTGAATGGTCGCGAGGTGGACCGCGTACCGACGCTGCAGCGGCTGGTGCGCGAGCACGAGCCCGGCGAGACGATCACCGTCGACGTCATGCGCTACGGGAAGAAGATGAGCTTCAAGGTCAAGCTGGCGGAGCTCGAGGCCGATGCGCAGGTGGCAGCGGTGGACAACTCGCGCGACGAGCAGCGCGAGGACCCGGCCAACTCCGAGAAGCTGGGGATTGCGGTCGAGCCCATCACGGCCGATCTCGCCCGACGCGCGGAGCTGAGCGCCGAGCAGCGCGGGCTGCTGGTCACGGGCGTATCGTCTGACGGCGCCGCCTATCAGCGGCTCTTCCCGCGCGGCGACATCATTCTAGAGATTCGGTACCCCGCGCAGCGGAAGATTCGCTCGGTCTCGGATCTGGAGCAGGCGCTGTCGGGGGTGAAGAGTGGCGAGATCGTGAGTCTGCTGGTGTACAACATCGAGGCGCGGCGGACGCGGGTGGAGAATCTGAGAATCGGTGGGTGATGGTGCGTGGCGCGTGGCGCTGGCGCGTGGGGCGTGAGGAAGTGCAACGAGGGGCGAGCTCAGCTCGCCCCTCGTTGCATCTCTGCTGGTATCAGCAGCATGGCGCGCTTAGCTTTCGAAGCAGCGAGCGAAAGTGGCGGAATTGGTAGACGCGCAGGACTTAGGATCCTGTGGGGAAACCCGTGCGGGTTCGAGTCCCGCCTTTCGCATTTCGCGCGTGGCGCGTGGCGTGTGGCGCGCTGCGCGTGAAAGCTCGAGGGCCGAGAACTCGCGAAGCCACGAGCCGCTCACCCCCTCAGTCGTGACGCGCGACGCCCCACGCGCAGCGCGCCACGCGCCACGCGCAGTTACCCCCGCTCCATCTCCCTGAACGGGTGCCGCTTGCCCGGCTTCTGCTCGTACAGCCTGCGATCCGCCTCGGCCAGCAGGTGGTCGAGTGTGGGCGTCCGCGCGTAGTCGAACACCGCCGTCCCGATCGTCAGCGACAACTGGTACTTCCGCTCGCGGGATACGTTCGCTTCGCGCACGCGCTCGATGGTGCGCGCGGCCAGCATCTCGGCAACCTGAGGAGGCGCATCGAGGGCGAGGATGGCGAACTCGTCGCCGCCCAACCGACCGACGATGTCCGAGCGGCGGAAAGTATTGCGGAGCAGTGCCGCCACCTCGAGCATCGCGCGATCCCCTTCTTGGTGACCGAAGGTGTCGTTGATCTGCTTCATCCCATCGAGGTCGGCGAACAAGAGCACCACGCCACGACCGGTTCGCTGGGCCAGCTTCACCGAGTGCTCGGCGAGCGCAAAGAAGCCACGGCGGTTGTACAGGCCGGTAAGCGTGTCGACGAGGGCCAGCTGCCGGAGCGCGGACTGCACGCGGTGGCGCTCGATCGCGTAGCGGATGGCGCGACCGAGCGCGTTACCGGTGAGGTGCTCCTTCACCAGGTAGTCCTGCGCCCCTTCCTTCACCGCCTCGAGTCCCAGCGAGTCGTCGTGGTCGCTCAGGACGACGATGGCCACATCGGGCCCGTGGTTCCGAAGGCGAATGAGGGCGTCGAGGCCGTGCCCGTCGGGAAGCGACAGATCGAGGAGCACGGCGTTCACGCCGCCGTCAGCTAGCCGTGCCAGGCCGGTGGACATGCGGTCCGCGTACTCGAGCTCGAACAGGGCGCACGATTCCGCGGTGGCGTTCTCGGCCGTCAGCGCCGATTGCACACGATCGCGGTACTCGGGATCGTCCTCGATGAGCAGCACCGAAGTGGGGCGAACGTTTACACCGACAGTCTGCATGCGAAACCTACGGGCGGTCGAGAGCGGGGTCCCGGCCGGTTGACTGCATCTGGCTGCGGATGGGGGCGTTCCTGGGATTCGCGACGGTAACGCACTAGGTAGACGAGCAGACCCGGGGCGTGGGAACATCGGGCCGCGTAAGGCGTGGCGCGTGGGGCGTGGGGCGTGGCGCGTCGCTCGTGGCGACGAACGGGTCACAACTCGGCCGAACCGAGCCGCTCGCCCCGCTCGCCTGTCGCCCTGGCGGGCGACCAGGTCGCGCGCTACGCGCTACGCGCCACCCGCGTTATCTTTCACGCCATGCACATCGACATCACGCCCAAGAAGTCGGAGGGGCTCGAGCGACAGCTGGAGGTTTCGGTGCCGGTGGAGGAGTGGCGCACCGCGGAAGACAAGGCGGCGCGGCGGTACGCGTCGCAGGTGCGGCTGCCAGGGTTCCGGCCCGGGAAAGCGCCACCGGCAGTCGTGCGCAAGCGGTTCGCGGAGGCCATCCGCCAGGAGGCGATCGAGTCGATCGTGCGCGAGGCGTTCAAGCAAGTGCTCGAGCAGGAGAACGTGCAGCTCGCCGCGCAGCCGCACATCCACGACCTGCGCTTCGCCGAGGGTGAGCCGCTTCGTTTCGAGCTCCACATGGAAGTCCGCCCCGAGCTATCGCTCGCGCGCACGAAGGGTTTCCGAGTGACCAGGGTGGAGCGTGCGGTAACGGATGAGCACGTGCGCGAGCACATCGAGAACCTGCGCGAGCAGCGCGCCACCTGGACGCCATCGGAGGATCGTCCGCTGCCGGGCGACATGGTTACCGTGAAGCTCGCGACCGCCGACGATTCGGGGGCGCTGTCGGAACCACGGGAGTACCGAATCGTCCTGGGAAGTGCGCAGGCGATTCCAGGGATCGAGGAGCTCATCACCGAGACGGCGCCGGGACAGACAACCGAGCGGCCGGTGAAGTGGCCCGACGATTTCCCGGATGAGACGCAGCGTGGGAAGACGAAGATGACCCGCGTGACGGTCGTCGACGTGAAGCGGAAGACGCTGCCCGAGCTGGACGACGCCTTCGCGCGGGAGACTGGAGACTTCGATACGCTCGATGCGCTTCGTGCCGCGGTGCGCGAGGACCTCGTCCGCCACGCGCAGCGCGAGGCGGAGGCGGAGGTTCGGCAGAAGCTGCTGGACGAGATTTCGGGGGCCAACCAGTTCGAGGTCCCGCAGAGCTGGGTGACCCAGGTGGTGCAGGCCTACATCGATGCGTATGAGATTCCGGAGGAAGAGCGGGAGCGCTTCCGGACGGAGATTCGGCCCATGGCCGAGCGGCAGGTGCGTCGCGATCTGATCATCGAGACCGTCGCCAAGCAGGAATCGCTTGCCGCATCGGAGGCCGATCTCGACGCGCGCGTGGCCGAGGTGGCCGAGCGGCGCGGCGCGGATCCTGGCCAAGTGTACGCGTCGCTCCAGAAGGCGGGACGGCTGGCCGAGCTCGAGCGGAGCATCACCGAGGACAAGGTCTTCGCGTGGCTGGTGGAGAACAATCTGGTGGAGAGGGCATAGGTGCCTCACGCACCGTCAACCGGCATTTCAGAGAGTATCATGGCGACTATCTATCCGCCCTACGTGATCGAGCGGTCGAGCCGCGGCGAGAGGACCTACGACATTTTCTCCCGGCTCCTCATGGATCGGATCGTGTTCCTGGGGACGCCGATCAACGATGATGTGGCAAACATCGTGATCGCGCAGCTGCTGTTCCTGGCCGCCGACAATCCCGAGCGCGACATCAACCTGTACATCAACTCACCGGGTGGCAGCGTATCGGCGGGGATGGCGATCTACGACACGATGCAGTTCCTGGAGTCGCCGATTCGGACGATCTGCATGGGGCTGGCGGCGAGTATGGGGGCGTTCCTGCTGGCGGCGGGGACGAAGGGCAAGCGATCGGCGCTGCCGCACTCGCGCATCATGATTCACCAGCCTTCTGGTGGAGCACAGGGGACGGCGGCGGACATCGAGATTCAGGCTCGGGAGATCCTGTATCTTCGGTCGAAGATGAATGAGCTCATGGCGAAGCACACGGGCCGGCCCACGGAGCAGATCGAGCGGGACATCGACCGTGACCGGTTCATGTCTGCCGAAGAGGCACAGGCATATGGGATCATTGACCATGTGATCGCGCACCGACCGGCGGTGGAGACGGCCGAGCGGAAGGCGGCTTTGTGAAATATTTCACAAGCTGCGGAGACATTTCGTTCAGCTTGACCGTCTTTCTAGGGGGTGTTAAGTATTCGCCGCCCCCCTCCCCGCCCCTCACCCACGGCGCCCTGCAAGTCGTTCGCGTTACCCGTATCTTGGATTGCCATGTCTCAGGAT
Organism: Gemmatimonadaceae bacterium; assembly: GCA_035249955.1. Taxonomy (GTDB): domain Bacteria; phylum Gemmatimonadota; class Gemmatimonadetes; order Gemmatimonadales; family Gemmatimonadaceae; genus DATFFQ01. The sequence continues at coordinate 23,197 of DATFFQ010000007.1, read as the reverse complement.
AAACACCTTCGCTGTTCGTTTTGCGGCAAGTCCAAGGACTCCGTCCGGAAGTTCATCTCCGGCCCCTCGGTCTACATCTGCAACGAGTGCATCTCGCTCTGCAACGAGATCCTGGCCGAGGATGAGGAGCGCGAGGTTGCCGAAGCCATCACGCAGGTCCCGACGCCCCAGGAGATCAAGGACGTTCTGGACCAGTACGTGATCGGGCAGGAGCGGGCGAAGAAGGCACTGTCGGTCGCCGTCTACAACCACTACAAGCGCATCAACTGCGCCTCGGTGCGCGACGACGACGTCGAGCTCGACAAGTCGAACATCCTGCTGATCGGCCCGACCGGAGTGGGCAAGACGCTGCTCGCCCAAACGCTCGCGCGCATCCTCGATGTCCCCTTCACCATCGCCGACGCGACCACCCTCACCGAGGCTGGCTACGTCGGCGAAGACGTCGAGAACATCCTCGTCCGCCTCCTCCAGGCCGGCGAGTTCAACGTCGCCGAGTGCGAGCGCGGTATCGTCTACATCGACGAGATCGACAAGATCGCGCGGAAGAGTGAGAACCCCAGCATCACGCGCGACGTGTCGGGTGAGGGCGTGCAGCAGGCGCTGCTCAAGATCCTCGAGGGCACGGTCGCCTCGGTGCCGCCGCAGGGTGGCCGGAAGCACCCGCAGCAGGAGTACATCCAGATCAACACCAAGGACATCCTGTTCATCTGCGGGGGCGCGTTCGACGGGCTGGAGAAGATCATCGAGGCCCGCACGGGCCGGAGGCAGATCGGCTTCACCAAGGACGAGGTCGCGAGCGGCAAGGTGGCCGACCTGGCGAAGAATCCGTTCGCCGACGTGGAGCCCGACGATCTGCTGCGCTATGGGCTCATCCCCGAGCTGGTCGGACGTCTGCCGGTCTGCGTGGCGCTGGAAGCGCTCGATGAGGACTCGCTCGTGCGGATCCTCAAGGAGCCCAAGAACGCGCTCACCAAGCAGTACACGAAGCTGTTCGAGCTGGAAGATGTGAAGCTCACCTTCGAGGAGACGGCGCTGCGCGCCATCGCGCGCAAGGCGCTCAAGCGTGGCACCGGCGCGCGCGGACTCCGCGCGATCCTCGAGGAGCAGATGACCGAGGTGATGTTCGACCTCCCGAGCCGCGACGACATCGTCGAGGTCAAGATCACCGAGTCGAGCATCATGAACAGCACCCCGCCCCTGCTCGAGATCTCGCCCAAGAGACAGAAGAAAGAAGCCTAGCCGGATCGCGCGTGGCGGCAACTGAGCTCTGCGCCGCCACGAGCAGGCTAACCACAGAGACACGGAGCACACAGAGGATTCACAGAGAACAGCTTGGGGCTTTCTCTGTGAATCCTCTGTGTCCTTCGTGTCTCTGTGGTTAGCTGCTCGTGGCGCGACCCGCTACGCGCTGCCCGCTACGCGCTATATTTTGAAGCATGCCCCTCTACATCCTGCGCGACGACGAGGCGTACGAGTTGCCGGAGCGGCTGCCGGTGCTGCCACTGCGCGATGTCGTCGTCTTCCCGCACATGGTCGTCCCCTTGCTGGTGGGACGCGCGGCATCGCTGGCCGCGGTGGAGTCGGCCGTCAACGACGGGAACTGGATCTTCCTCGTCGCGCAGCGAAGTGTGGAGGTGCCGGACCCGGCGGCCGCCGATCTCTTCCGAGTGGGCGTCGTGGGCAGGATCCTGCGCGTGAGCCGCATGCAGAACGGCACCACCAAGGTGCTGGTCGAGGGGATCGGACGCGCGCGCGTGACGCGCTACGCACCGCGCGACGCCCACCTGCGGGCGACGCTGGCCGACGCTCCGTACGCCGCGGCCGACGCGACCGACGCCGACCTGGCGGCGAACGCCCACCGCGTCGTCTCGCTGTTCGAGGAATACGTGGGACTCCACCGCCGGCTGCCGCAGGAAGTGGTGAGCCTGGTGCAGAGCACCGACTCGCGCGAGCGCCAGGCCTGCGGCATCGCCGCGCACCTTCAGGTGCGACTCGAGCAGCGGCAGGAGCTGCTCGAGATCGAGTCGCTCGGCGCACTCCTCTCGCGCCTGGCCGAGCTGCTGGCGTCGGAGATCGAGATCCTGCGGCTCGAGCGCAAGATCGAGAGCGATGTGCGTGGGTCGCTGTTCCAGAACCAGCGTGAGTTCTACCTCCAGGAGCAGCTCAAGGCCATCCACCGCGAGCTCGGACAGGAAGAGGGAGACGGCTTCGAGGAGCTGGAGGCGGCGATCGCCGCCAAGCGCTTCCCCGATCCGGTTCGCGAGCGCGCCATTCGAGAGCTGCGCAAGTTGCGACGCATCCCAGCGCTCTCGCCCGAATCCTCGGTGGTGCGGAGCTACCTGGACTGGCTCGTCGCCCTGCCGTGGAGCGAGCGCACCGACGAGGTGCTCGACGTCGCGCGAGCGGCGGCGGTGCTCAACGAGGACCACTACGGCCTGGAGGAGGTCAAGGACCGCATCCTGGACTACCTCGCCGTGCTGGCGCTCGTGGGCAGACTGGAGGGGCCCATCCTCTGTCTCGTGGGCCCGCCGGGCGTCGGCAAGACGTCGCTCGGCCGCTCCATCGCCCGCGCGCTGAGTCGCCGCTTCGTGCGCATGTCGTTAGGCGGCGTCCGCGACGAGGCGGAGATCCGCGGCCACCGGCGCACCTATATCGGTTCGATGCCCGGCCGGGTGATCCAGGCCATGCGGCGCGCCGAGGTGGTGAACCCGGTCATCCTGCTCGATGAAGTGGACAAGATGGGGCAGGACTGGCGCGGTGACCCGGCATCGGCGCTCCTCGAAGTGCTCGACCCGGAGCAGAACCGCACCTTCAGCGACCATTACCTGGAGATCGACTACGATCTCTCACAGGTGCTGTTCGTGACGACGGCGAACTCGCTTCTGCAGATCCCGGAGCCGCTGCGCGACCGCATGGAGATCATCAGGCTTCCCGGCTATGTAGACCACGAGAAACACGCCATCGCCCGGCATTTTCTCGTCCCCAAGCAGCTTCGCCTGCACGGCATCGAGCCCGGGTCCGTCACCTGGGAGCCCGAAGTCCTGCCGGCCATCGCGCGGCGCTACACGCGCGAAGCAGGCGTGCGCGATCTCGAGCGACGTCTCGCGCGCATCGCGCGAAAGCTCGCCAGGCGCGCGGCGGCGGCTCCCGCGTCGCCGCCGGCACCCGTCACGGTCGCGGTGAGCGATCTGGAGCCGCTCCTCGGCGTCGCGCCCTTCGACTGGGAAGACAGCTCGCTCGACGACAAGGTGGGTGTCGCCACCGGGCTCGCGTACACCCAGATCGGCGGCGACCTGCTGGAGATCGAGGTCGCGTCGGTTCGGGGACGGGGGAAGCTCCAGCTGACCGGCACGCTCGGCGACGTGCTCAAGGAGTCGGCGAACGCCGCGATCACCTATGCACGCGCGCGCGCCAAGCGCCTGGGGATCGATCGCGAGTTCTACCGGTCGCGCGACGTGCACATCCACATTCCGAGTGGCGCGACGCCCAAGGATGGCCCATCGGCCGGCATCGCCATTGCCGTGGCCGTGGTGAGCGCGCTGAGTGGCGTGCCGGTTCGGGGTCACGTGGCCATGACCGGCGAGATCACGCTCCGCGGTCGCGTGCTGCCGATCGGGGGGCTCAAGGAGAAGTCCGTGGCGGCGCTGCGCGCCGGTATCTCCGACATCATCATCCCCGCCGGGAACGCGCGCGAGGTGCAGGAGCTGGCAGAGGACATTCGGTCCCGCCTCACCTTCCATCCCGTGTCGACGATGGATGAGGTGCTGGCGCTCGCACTGCGCGTGGACCAGGTGCCGACGCAAGCCGGCGTGGAGTTGACGCACTGATGGCGGAAGCCTCCACCGACCCGCTGGTCGTTCGCAGTGTGGAGTTCCTGGGTGGTATGGCGTCGCCGAGCGGCTGGCGTCCGGCGAACTCGCTTCCCGAGGTCGCGTTCAGCGGCCGATCGAACGTCGGCAAGTCGTCGCTGCTCAACACGCTCGTGCGGCGCAGCTCGCTGGCGCGGGTGAGCCAGACACCGGGGAAAACGCGCGAGATCAACTTCTTCGCCGTGAATGGTGCGTTCGCCCTGGTGGATCTCCCCGGATACGGCTTCGCGCGCGTCTCCAAGCAGCTGCGCGGTGGCTGGCGCGAGCTCATCGAGGGATACCTGCGCGAGAGCCCGCTGTTGCGCGGCGTCGTGCAGCTGGTCGACGCGCGGCACGATCCATCGCGCGACGATCACACGATGATCGACTTCCTGGCCGAGCTGGGCGCGCCGACGATCATCGTGGCGACGAAGATCGACAAGCTCAAGCGCGCCGACGCGTCGGCGCGTCCGGCACAGATCGCACGCCAGGTGGGCGTGGACGAAGAGCAGGTCATCCCCTTCAGCGCGGTCACGGGCGAAGGACGCGACGAGCTCGCGGCGGCGATCGTCGCTCTCGTGGAGGCGCCGTCGTGGCGCGCACCATGAGACCGATCGCGCTGGGGCTGGTGGCGCTAATCGTGAGCTGCGCGCCGGCGACGCAGGAGGAGGGACCGCCCGACGAGCTCGGTGCCCGCAGCCGGCAGGAGACGCTCGTTCCTCCGGGCTACGGCTCGCTGCGGCAGGAGGAGGTCGCGATCAGAATCCAGCTGCCGGCGGTCCTCGTGCGCGCGGTTCCGCTGGACGAGTCCATCACGCGGCTCCTCTCCCCCGACTCGTACCGCGCGTTGCGCGATCTCGAGCGGTCGAGGCGCGCCGAGATCGAGCAGCTGGCGTGGCGGCACCGCGTGCGCAACCCGTCACTCTGGTACATCTCGTTCTTCGGGCTGGAGCCCGAGGCGCGCTTCAGCCCGATGGAGATCGTGATCACCAGCGCCGGGCGCGACTTCCGTCCGCTGGACGTCGTGCCGCTCAGCACCGGCTTCGGCGGACAGCGCATCCGGCAACGCGAGGTGCAGAGCGCGATCTACCTGTTCGACGACGGCATCAACATCAACCTGCCACTCACCATGACCGTGGAGTCGGTGCAGAACGCGAGCTGGGGAGGAATCCTGCGCGCGGTGGAGCGGGAGCGCGCGCTGGTGCGCTCGCGGTCGGGGCAAACCGAGCACTGAGCGACAGGTGCGACTCGAGCACGGGCTGCCGCGAATCAAGGTGTGCTGCATCGCCAGCCGCGAAGAGGCGTGGATGGCCATCCGGCACGGCGCGTCGGCCGTTGGTCTCGTCTCGTCCATGCCGAGTGGTCCGGGCGTGATCACGGAGGACACCATTTGCGAGGTCGCCGCCGCGGTTCCGCCACCGATCGCGACCTTCCTGCTCACCTCCTCGCAGCGTGTCGACGCGATCGTCGCGCAACAGCAGCGGTGCCGGACCAACACCATCCAGCTCTGCGACCGTGTGGAGGATGGGACGCTCGGCGACCTGCGCCGGGCCCTGCCCGGCATCGCGCTCGTCCAGGTGATCCACGTGACCGGAGCCGAATCGGTGGATGAAGCCGTCGACGTGGCACCGTACGTGGATGCCATCCTGCTCGATTCGGGGAACCGCTCGCTGCCGGTGAAGGAGCTGGGCGGCACCGGACGCACGCACGACTGGGCGGTGAGCCGCCGCATTCGCGATGCGGTGGACGTGCCGGTGTTCGTGGCGGGAGGGCTGCGCGACACGAACGTCGCCGATGCCGTGCGCGCGGTCGAGCCGTTTGGCGTGGACGTGTGCAGCGGCGTGCGCACGGACGGTCGCCTGGATGAGCAGAAGCTCTCGCGGTTCGTGGCCGCCGTGCGCCATTGACAACCCACGAGATCTGGCGCTCTAATATGCGCGCGGTTTCACGCTCCGTCTCTCCCGAATCCATTCCTGCCGCACGGCGATCGAGACTCCCCGAGCAATCGGAGACTCCGTAATGGCGCACGCGCAGCTTCCGGTGATCCAATCCGGCTTCGGTCGAACCATGCGGCGAGACGCATGGTGGGTTCAGCCGGTCAGCATCTTCGTACTGCTCACCGCGTTCGTGATCTACGCCACGTGGGCCGCCTTCCAGGGCGATCACTACTGGCACGGTCCGTACCTGTCGCCGTTCTACTCTCCGGAGCTGTTCGGCAGCTCGCCGCACAGCATCTTCGGACCGCGGCCATCGTGGTGGCCGTCGTGGCTGGTATTCTCGCCGGCGCTGCTGATCCTTCCCTTCCCGGGGCTCTTTCGTCTCACCTGCTACTACTATCGAGGCGCCTACTACAAGGCGTTCTGGGCCGATCCGCCGTCGTGCGCGGTCGGGGAGCCGCGCCACCACTACCGGGGAGAGGCATCGTTCCCGCTCATCGTGCAAAACATCCATCGGTACGTGCTGTACATCGCGCTGCTCTTCCTGGTGGTGCTGGCGCACGATGTGTGGAAGGCGCTGTGGTTCCTGAATCCCGCCACGGGTCGGCCCGAGTTCGGCATCGGGGTGGGCACCCTCGTCCTCGCCGTGAATGTCGTCCTCCTCTCCGGCTACACGCTCGGCTGCCACTCGTTGCGCCACCTGGTGGGAGGCTACCTCGACCGCCTGTCGCGCGCGCCGGTGCGCCGCACGGCCTACGCCGGCTGCAGCGCGCTCAACCGCGCGCACCATCGCTGGGCGTGGCTGAGCCTCATCGCCGTCGCCTTCGCCGACGTCTACGTGCGCCTGTGCTCGATGGGGGTCTGGACGGATTGGCGGATCATATGAGCGGGACGCGGTGCGGGCCGCCGGCCGCGGGACGCGGAGCGAGGCCGAACGACTGGCATCGTGAATCGCGCGAGGGCGGGAGCCGGATCCCGCGTTCCCCATCCCGTGTCCCTCGACACACGTCGCGCCATGGCTGAGTACGAAACCTTCGAGCACGACGTGCTCGTGATCGGCGCCGGAGGCGCAGGGTTGCGGGCGGCAATCGCCGCGGCCGCCGAGGGCGTCACCGTCGGGCTCGTATGCAAGTCGCTGCTCGGGAAGGCGCACACCGTGATGGCCGAGGGTGGTGTGGCGGCCGCGCTGGCGAACGTCGACGATCGCGACGATTGGCGCGTGCACTTCGCCGACACCATGCGCGGCGGGCAGTACGTCAACAACTGGCGCATGGCGGAGCTTCACGCCCGGGAGGCTCCCGATCGCGTGCGCGAGCTCGAGGCGTGGGGCGCGCTGTTCGATCGCACGACGGACGGGCGCATCCTCCAGCGCAACTTCGGCGGACACAAGTATCCGCGCCTCGCGCACGTCGGTGACCGCACCGGCCTGGAGATGATCCGCACGCTCCAGGACCACGGCATCCATCAGGGCATCGACGTGCACATGGAGTGCACGGTCGTCACCCTGCTCAAGGATGGCGATCGCGTCTCCGGCGCCTTCGCGTACGATCGGGAGCGGGGACGCTTCCGCTCGTTCGCGGCGAAGGCGGTGGTGCTGGCCACGGGCGGCATCGGCCGCGCGTACAGCATCACCAGCAACAGCTGGGAATACACGGGTGACGGCCACTCACTGGCCTACCGCGCCGGCGCCATGCTTCAGGACATGGAGTTCGTGCAATTCCATCCCACGGGAATGGTGTGGCCGCCGAGCGTGCGCGGGATCCTGGTCACCGAAGGGGTGCGCGGTGAGGGCGGCGTGCTGCGCAACAAGGACGGGCGTCGCTTCATGTTCGACGACATCCCGGAGAACTATCGCGCGCAGACGGCCGACAGCGAAGAGGAGGGGTGGCGCTACACGCAGGGCGACAAGAACGCCCGCCGCCCGCCCGAGCTCCTCACGCGCGACCACGTGGCGCGCTGCATCGTGCGCGAGGTCCGCGAGGGGCGCGGCACCCCGCACGGCGGGGTGTACCTGGACATCTCCTGGATCAAGGATCGGCTGCCCAAGGGCGCGGAGCACATCAAGAAGAAGCTCCCGAGCATGTATCACCAGTTCAAGCAGCTCGCCGACATCGACATCACGACGACACCGATGGAGGTGGGCCCCACGACGCATTACATCATGGGTGGGGTTCGCGTCGACGGTGATACCCAGATGTCTACTGTTCCGGGGCTGTTCGCCGCCGGAGAGTGCGCGGCCGGCTTGCATGGTGCCAACCGTCTGGGTGGCAACTCGCTGTCGGACCTGCTGGTGTTCGGGAAGCGCGCGGGTGAGTACGCCGCGAAGTTCGCTCGCGAGCACGGCCGGTGCACGATCAGCCGCTCACAGGTCGACGCTGCGGCGCGAGCGGCGCTGTCACCGTTCGAGCGCGCCGGTCGATCGAACGGCGAGGGGCCCTATCAGGTGCAGCACGATCTGCAGATCATGATGCAGGACCGGGTGGGCATCGTGCGGCGCGAAGCCGAGATGCGGTCGGCGCTCGAGGCCATCGCGCACCTGCGGGAGCGCGCGACACGCGCGGGCGCGCACGGCAACCGCGAGTACAATCCCGGCTGGCACACGACGCTCGATCTCGACAACCTGCTCACGGTCTCGGAGGCGATCACCCGCTCGGCGCTGGAGCGGAAGGAGAGTCGCGGCGGGCACTTCAGGGAGGACTATCCGGAGAAGGATCCGGCGTCGGGCACCTTCAACATCACCTGCCGCAAGGGGGCGAGTGGGGAGATGATCCTCGAGCGGGTACCGATTCCCCCGCTTCCACCGCCGCTCAAGCAGATCATCGACGAGATGAAGTGAGCGAAGCCGGCTGGGCCGGAACTCCCGGCGGGGCCGGCACGCTCATCAGGAGAGGAACGGACATTGGCCAAGGCGACATTCAAGATATGGCGGGGTGACGCGAGCGGCGGCGCGCTCCACGACTATTCCACGGAGGTATCGGAGGGGATGGTCGTGCTCGACGCGGTGCATCAGATCCAGGCCGCGCAGGCTGGCGATCTCGCCGTGCGATGGAATTGCAAGGCCGGCAAGTGCGGCTCCTGCTCGGCGGAGGTGAACGGCAAGCCGAAGCTCATGTGCATGACGCGCCTCAGCGACCTGCCCCTCGATCAGCCGGTGACGGTGCAGCCGATGCGCGCCTTTCCGCTGGTGAAGGACCTCGTGACCGATGTCTCGTGGAACTTCCGGGTGAAGAAGGGGATCAAGCCGTTCACCCCGCGGCCTCCCGACGCGCCCGATGGCACGTGGCGCATGGCGCAGTCGGACGTGGACCGCGTGCAGGAGTTCCGGAAGTGCATCGAGTGTTACCTCTGCCAGGACGTGTGTCACGTCCTGCGCGATCATCACCTGCACGATGACTTCATCGGACCGCGGTTCCTCGTGCACGTTGCGGCGCTCGAGATGCACCCGCTCGACACGGCTGATCGCGTTCCCGAGCTTCGGAAAGCGCACGGGATCGGCTACTGCAACATCACCAAGTGCTGCACCGCGGTGTGCCCCGAGAGCATCACGATCACCGACAACGCGATCATTCCGCTCAAGGAGCGGGTGGTGGACGAGTTCTTCGACCCGGTGGGACGGCTGGTGAAGATCTTCAGCCGGCGGAGCAACGGCGGAGCGGCGACGTGACACCGCGGCTCAAGCCGATCACGCTCGCCGGCGTACCGACCGCGCTCCAGAAGGCGGAGCGCTACCGGTTGCTCAACGAGCCATCGGCAGCGGAGAGCATCTGTCTCGACGTACTCGAGGTGGACCCGGAGAACCAGCAGGCCGCCGTGATGCTGCTGCTGAGCATCACCGATCGGCTGGGGGAAGATCTGTCGGAGGGAGTGAGCCGCGCGCGAGCGGTGTTACCGCGGCTCACGGACGATTACAAGCGACTGTACTACTCGGGGATCATCTGCGAACGGCGGGCGACGGCACAGCTGCGGCGTGGCGCGCCCGGCGCCGCGGAGATCGCGTACGACTGGCTCGTCGAAGCCATGGAGTGGTACGAGCGCGCGGAGCGCATCCGGCCGGCCGGAAACGACGAATCCATCCTGCGCTGGAACACGTGCGTGCGCATCCTCTCGCGCGACGATCATCTGAAACCACGAATGGCCGAACGGTTCGAGCCGAGTCTCGAGTGAACGCACGGGCCGAGTGAGCTCGGCTGCGCGTCGGGTTCCGGCGCGCCATCTTCATCCTGGCGGGTCCCAGCCCATGGCTTACCTACCCCTACGCACGCTTCCACGAGCCCCGCAGGCGCACGTGCTCGAGGCCTGGCTGGAGCGCCTGGCCGCCGAGCTCGCCGATGCATCGGTCGATCGTGCCCTGCTCTGCCGGCGGACGCTGTGCGAGCTCTCCTATCCTGGCTTCGCCGCGAACTGGGAGACGGCGGTGGAGGACGAGTCGCTGCCGCTCGCCACGCGTGTCGCGCTGCTGGCGCTCGATCCGCGCAACATCACGCTGGAGCCCGAATACTACGCCGAGTGCGACGACGCGCGCTTCCAGCAGGTGAAGCCCCTGCTCTGGCTGTGGTATTCGTTCGACCGCACGCCCATGGGAGGGCAGAACGTCGACGCGGGCGTGCGGCTCCGCCGCCTGCTGGCGCCGCTCATCTTCAAGCGCTGCGGGCAGAACTTCAAGGCGTTCCAGCACGTCGAGTTCTCGTTCGGGTACAACATGGAGGTTGGTGACGATGTCGTGGTGCACCGCCACGTGCTGCTGGACGATCGCGGCGGCATCGTGCTGGGCAACAAGGTCTCGATCAGCGACTACGCGAACATCTACAGTCACACGCACAGCATTGTGGAGCAACGCGAGGTCACCAACGCAACCACGGTGCTGGGCGACGGCGTCCGGGTCACCTATCACGCGACCGTCCTGGCGGGCGTGAAGGTGGGTGAGAACGCCATGGTGGGCGCAATGGCGCTGGCCACGAAGGAGGTGCGCCCGTACCACGTGAACGTCGGCATCCCGGCCAAGAGCGTGCGAGTCAAGCCGAACGCACCAACGAACGAGCACATCCTGCCGACCGCACGAGGGGACAGAAAGGAGTAGTTGCCGGGGTCATCGCACCCGCAGCACGTCCTCCATCGGCCCGGCGTCGCCGCCGCCGAGCAGCGCGAGGATGTCGCCCAGCACCGCCCGCGAGCGCGGCCACGACATCCGCGCCGGCGCGTGGTCGACCGGCACCCACTGTCCTTCGGTGTGCTCGTGGCCGAGCGCGAGCACGCCATCGCGCACGAATGCCGCGAACACCACCGAGACCATCACCGTGTCGGTCGCATGCAGGTAGAAGGACTGCACGGTCACGTTGTAGAGCCGCTCGACCTCGAGGCCGGCTTCCTCACGCAATTCGCGTACGGCGGCGTCCGGCGGTCGCTCGTCGCTCTCGATGCGCCCGGACACAATCTCCCACGCCCCCGCACAGCGCACTCCCTCCGCCCGCCTGACGAGCAGCACCTCCCACCCGTCTGCCCCACGACGCAGAGGGTACACGTCGACCGCACCTATGCGCATCTCGGGCATACGGTTCTCCTTGCCTGGCGACTCCTCGTCATCGCACCACACGCCCCTTGCGGAGTTGGCGAGCGCTCGTCGTGAACCGGGGGGAACTCACAGCACGCCCCACAGCTCGCGCGTCACGTCCACGGAAAAGCTCCAGCGGCCGTCGCGCAGACCGCGGGCGAGGTCGAAGCGCAGGAGGTCGAACAGAATCAGGGCGCCGAGGCCGACCGATGGGTACCATCCCTCACGTGATGAGGGGAAGGACGTCGCGCCGTCGATGTACACGGCGTGGAAGAACGGCGCCAGCGTGGCCGATGGCGGCGCGCTGCCGAAGCGGCCCAGTGGGACCGCGAAGAACGGCACCGGTGCTCGCCACTCGATGCGCTGGCTCAACCCCACGTCGCCGACGAACTCATGGAATCGGTAGCCTGGGCCCGTCGTCGGACCCCCGAAGAAGATCAACTCCTGCGGCGGCACGTCGGGGCCCGCATCGGCCGCGCCGAGGGCGGTGTGCAGCACCAGCCGGTGGCGGCCCACCGGGCGCTCGATGCGAGCCGACGCGAATGCGCGGGCGAACCATGGGTCGTCGTGCGCGATGACCGTGTCGCGTCCCGAGAACAGCCCGCCGCGCAGCTCGGCCGAGAGTCGGAGCTCCGTGCCGAACACGAACAGCGACGTCGGCCGCTCGAGACGCAGCGACAGCTGCCGCACGCGCAGCGACCAGGCAGGGATCGTCGGCTCGTAGCGGCCACGCGACGGCGTCGCGTTGACGGAGAGCGCGTCGTGCGTCTCGTACGATCCGGCGAGCTGCCAGCGAAAGCCCAACCGTGTGCCGAGCACGACCTCCGCGCCCACGACGCGCACGTCGTACGGCTGCGTGTAGTCGCTCCCGTATTCCTGCGCCGCCAGGCTGTTGCGGAGCAGCGACGTCTCCATGAGATCGCCGGCGTCGCGATAAGCACGCTCGGCGAAGAGCCGGAGCCCTCGCCCGCTCGCTCGCTCGATCTCCAGCGCCAGGGCTCCCTTCACCTCCTCGTCCTCGAATCCCCACCGCCCACCGGCTGACAGGCGCGAGCCCGCCCCGAAGCGCACCCTCGCGCCGGCGCCGATCGCGATTCCTTCCACGCGATTGGCGCGCACGAAGTCCGACACGCGCCGCGCCGAGAGCACGGCGCCGCCGGAGCGCGCGAGGGCCTGCGCGCGCACCAGCTCGCGCGCCTCCTCCTGGACGCGACGCACCTCGGCGTCGGTCACGACCCGCACATCGGGCGGGAGCGAATCCAGGATCTCTCCCTCCCATTGCCTGGCTTCGCGCACCTCGGGCGGCGCCAGCACGATCTCCGGGCCACGGAACAGCGATCTGGGGAGACCCGTGTTCACCTCGTAGCAACAGATCTCCCACCGGCCGCGGATGATGCCGCGTGCGGGATAGTCGAGCCACGTGCCGGTGCGCCTGATCTCGATCTCCTGGCGGCGCGGCAGCCAGAACTGCCCGTCGACCAATGCGTTCTCGAGCACGACCGCGAGGTCCTCGAGCTGTTTGTCGAGGTACGCGGCGCGCGTGAAGTTGAACGCCATGCGAACCACCTCGCCCGTCTCGCGGGCGAGGTAGACGGCGCCGACGACGCGCGGTTGCGTGTCGTCGCGCGGCCGCACGCGCACTTCGTACACGTCGAGCGTGCGATCGGGCAGGCCGATGCGCAGCGAGTCGCGGATCGCGAAGTCGTACTCGCGCAGGCCCTCGCGCGAGAGTGGGTGCGGCACATCGCGCACCTCGTCTCCCTCGCCGAGCCGGATGATGCTCGGGAAGTTGTTCTGGACGATGCCCAGGTGATCCTGGTGATACACGATGTCGGTGGGAGCGAGCAGCGTGTCGCGGCGGCCGACGATGCGTTGCTTGCTGAGGTTGGGAGCCTTCCAGTAGACTTCCAGCGCGAGCTGATCCGCCTTGACGATCTTGGGCGGCTCGTTGAAGCCTTCCTCGCCCAGCTGACCGAGGAAGGTCACGTAGCCATGCGCCTGCGCCGAGTAATCGACCAGCGCGGTATCGGCGAGCAGCTGCGCTCGGCGCTCGGTGGCCCGCTCGACGAGGGCGCGTGTGCGAGCGTCGTTCCACTCCTGCGCCGCCGCGCCGTCGGCCAGCGCCCCCACCATGGCGCACGCGGCCGCGGACGCCGCTGCGATTCGGAGCATGTGTGGCAATCTCATCTCGTGACGGCGGAGCGGCAAGCACGGACACGGTGAGCTTCGCGCGCTTTCGCGATCTCGCGCGCGCGAGCTCGCTGGTCCCCGTGTGGCGCGATTGTCTGCTCGACACCGACACCGCTGTCTCGGCGTTCGCCAAGCTTCGTCGCGGGCCGTTCTCCTTTCTCCTCGAGTCGGCGCCGGCAGGCGGCGAGACGTGGTCGCGCTACACCTTCATCGGCGCCGCCGCACGCGGCGCGTGGAGGCTGCGCGATGGCGTCGTGGAGGACTGGACCGCCGACCGGGGATGGCATGGTCGCCGGATGCCGGACGATCCGCTGGCTGATCTGCGGGAGCGCGTGGCCGCCGATCGACCGGTCGACGCGCCCGAGCTGGGCGCGTTCTGGGGCGGCGCCGTCGGCTACTTTGCGTACGACGTCGCGCGCCACCTCGAGCACCTCCCGTCGCCACCACCGCGGTGGCGCGATGCGCCCGATGCCCTGTTCGTGCTCACACGCTCGGTCGTGATCGTCGACAACCTGCGCGCGCAGGCTCGCGTGGTGGTGGCGCTTCCGATACCAGCCGGTGCCGGTGATGCGACGCTCCGTGCCGTGTACGATGAAGCCGTCGGCGACATCGAGGATGAGATGCGCCGACTGCGCGCTCCCTCCACCCTGACGCCGATCGAGCTGGAGCCGCCGGCGGCCGATGTCTCCGGACGCTCCTCGCTCTCCCGCGACGAGTTCCTCCGTCGCGTGGAGCGGATCCGGGAGGACATCGCCGCCGGCGAGTGCTTCCAGGTCCTGCTCTCGAGAAGAATCGAGACGACGCTCGACTTCGATACGCTGACCCTCTACCGCGCGCTCCGTGCCCTCAACCCCTCGCCGTACATGTACCACCTGGCGATGGACGGCGTGGAGCTCGTCGGCAGCTCGCCCGAGCTGCTGGTGCGCGTGGATGGCGGTCGCGTCACGGTGCGCCCCATCGCGGGCACGCGTCCCCGTGGCATCACCCCGACGCATGACGCCGAGCTCGCCGCCGAGCTGGTGGCGGACGAGAAAGAGCGTGCCGAGCACGTGATGCTGGTCGACCTCGGACGCAACGACATCGGCCGCATCGCCCGTTATGGGAGCGTGCGCGTGAGCGAGCTCATGAAAGTCGAGCGCTACAGTCACGTGCTCCATCTGGTGAGTCAGGTCGAGGGAGAGCTGCCCGAGGGGACATCAGCGATCGATGCGTTCAAGGCGACCTTCCCCGCGGGCACCATGACCGGCGCGCCCAAGGTTCGCGCGATGGAGATCATCGACGAGCTCGAGCCGGAGCGGCGGGGACCGTACGCCGGCGCCGTCGGCTACGTGGCGTACGGCGACCGCCGAATGGATCTCGCCATCACCATCCGCACCTGCGTCGTGACCGATGGCGTAGTATCGGTCCAGGCCGGCGCCGGGATCGTGGCCGACTCGGTCCCCGCGCGGGAGTGGGAGGAGACGGAGAACAAAGCGATGGCACTACTCACCGCGATCGCGCGGGCGCGCGCGTGTTCGCGGCGCTGAGCGCGCCCGCTGGCGAGAGAGGCACGGGGCGCCGTATTCTTTAGCCGTGGCCTACAAGCTCATCAGTGCGGAGGGGGCCCAGGCCTTCGAGATCCTCGAGGGAACGTCGGTCATCGTCGGCCGCGCATTCGGCAGCGACATCCCCATCTTCGACCCCACCATCTCGCGCCGGCACGCCGAGCTGCGGCCGACAGATCAGGGTCTCGGGCTCGAGGTGCGCGACCTGGGCTCCAGCAACGGCACGTTCGTCAACGGCGAGCGAGTCGAGGAGACAGTCGCCGCGCCCGGCGACCTGCTGCGCTTCGGCAAGATCGAGTTCCGACTCGAGCAGCAGGCTTCGGACGGAGCGGCGACGTTCGACGCATCGCTGTCGGCGGCACCGCCGCGGGAAGGCACGCCGTCCGGCGCCTTCGGCGGAACGATCATCCGGCAGCGGCCAGTGCGCGACTCACGTGGCACCATGCCCGTCACGCTGCGCGTGCCCGACGTCGGAGCGGCGCGTGCGCGAGCCGAGCAGGACGAGCGCGACCGCACCGAAAAGAAGCTGGCGCTGCTGCTCGAGGTCTCCAAGCGGTTGTCGCGCGCCGTGGACCCCGATGCGATCCTCGAGAGCATTGCGGCATTCGTCTTCCAGATCATGGACGTCGACCGCGTCGCGATCGTCCTCGCCGACGCGTCGGGTGCACTCGTGCCGCGGATCGCGCGCGACCGGCGCGGCGGCACGCTCGGCAAGACCGTACCGCAGTCCATCGCTCGCAAAGTGATGGGGGAGAAGGTGGCCATTCTCTCCGACAATGCCCCGGAAGACGAGCGGTTCGGAGGCCAGTCGATCGTGGTGCAGAGCGTGCGCTCGGCGATGTGTGCGCCACTCATCGCGAGCGAGGACAGCGCGCTGGGAATTCTCTACGTCGACAATCTCACGTCGACCCATCGGTTCACGGATGAGGATCTCGAGTTCCTGATCGCGTTCTCCGGCATCGCCGCCGTGGCGATCGAGAACGCCCGCTTTGCCGAGCGCATCCGTCGCGAGACGCTGGTGCGGAGCAACTTCGAGCGGTTTTTCGCGCCCAACCTGGCGGCCCGCATCGCCAGCGCGCCCGAGGAGCTGAAGCTCGGCGGCGACAAACGAACCGTGGCGGTGCTGTTCAGTGACATCCGGGGATTCACCCCGTTGTCGGAGACGATGAGGCCCGAGGACGTCGCCAGCCTGCTGAGCGAGTACTTTACCGCGATGGTCGATTGCGTATTCCGGCACGGCGGGACGCTGGACAAGTTCATCGGCGACGCGATCATGGCGCAGTGGGGAGCGCCCATCGCCGCGCCCGACGACGCCGATCGCGCCGTGGCCGCGGCCCTGGACATGATGAAGGAGCTCGAGTCGCTGAACGAGAAGTGGGAGCGCGAGGGACGTCCTCGACTGGCGATCGGCATTGGGCTCAACATCGGCGAGGTGTTCGCCGGCAACATCGGCTCCGAGCGGCGGCTGGAGTTCACCGTGATCGGCGACGCCGTGAACATCGCCAGTCGCCTCTGCTCCGTCGCCGAGGGCGGCGAGATCCTGCTGACCGACGATCTGCGCCGTGCGCTCGGCCAACCACCGGAGCTTCGCAAGCACGCGCCGCTCGAGCTCCGGGGCAAGAGTCACGCGGTGCGGGTGTTCAGTATCGCGCCGTGAGTCTGGAGCGTCTGCTCCTGCCACCAGGGTACACCTGGGTCACGCTGGGCGATGCGGAGATCGTGGCGCTCCCGGCGCTCGTGCCATCGCTCCAGCAGGCGCTTCAGGAAGGAACGATCTACGATTGGGCGGCGCATCATCCTGCATCGCGCACGCTGTTCGGCCGCGGCGTCGCGTACGCCGTGCCACTTCCGGACGGCGGGCCGACGGCCGTGGTACGTCGCTCGCGCCATGGTGGGTTGCTGGCACCCCTCACCGGCGATCGATTCCTGGCCGGCACGCGGGCGCCGCGGGAGCTGGAGGTATCGCTGCGGCTGGCCCGCCTGGGCGTCCCGACGCCCGAGGTGCTGGCCTATGCGACGTATGCGGCCGGCCCCCTGCTCCGCCGCGCCGATGTCCTCACACGCGAGGTGCCGGGAGGCGCCGACCTGGCGGACCTGCTTGGCGACGCCCCGTCGGACGAGCTCAAGCGACACCTGCTCGACACCATCGCCCGGCTACTCGTCAAGCTCGCGCTCGTCGGCGCCCGGCACCCAGATCTCAACCTCAAGAACATCCTCATCGCGCCTGACGAGAACGGCGAGACCACCGCCTTCGCGCTCGACGTGGATCGCGTGTGGTTCGACGATTCCGGGCCGGCGCACGTGATGAGCGCGAACCTGCGGCGGCTCAGCCGTTCGGCCCGCAAGCTGCGCCGGCTGCGCGGGCTACCGGTGGACGAGGAAGACCTACTATGGCTGGCGACGGCGGTATCGGAGGCGCTCGAAGCGCCGAACAGCTAGGGCCGACGCCGATCTCTCCCTTCGCGCGGAACCGTCACCCTGGAGCCCTCGCTCCGCATCCGCTCCTCCTCCATGCGCGTCGACGCGAGCTCGGCGAGCAGGCTGTCGACCGCGCGGCTCACCGCGTCGGCACTCAAGGCGCCGAGATCCCGCTCGGTGCTGGCCACCGTCCGGCCCGGCGTCCGATACGGTGCGAACAGCCATTCGTCGCCGCGGCGCACGAGCACGACGGTGGGAATGGCGAATGCCGAGGCGGCGTGCGAGATACTGGTGTCCGGAGTGATCACCAGGTCGGCGGCGGCGGTGAGGGCGAAGGCTTCGCGAAGCCCGGGGGTGGATGCCAGTGCACCGCTGCGCCGCGCCACGTCGTCGGCGCGCTCGCGATCGGCGGGCGTGGCGATGATGAGAATGGTGTCGCCCTCGCCACGCTGCCGGATGTGGTGAACGACGCCGGCAAAGCGGTCGGTGGGCCACATGCGCTGCTCGCGTCCGGCGGAGATGTTCACCAGCACGCGCCGCGGACGCAGCGCGACCCCGCGCCGAACCGCATCGCGCCAGGTACGCTCGGCCCACTCGACCTCCGGCGCCGAGAGGAAGATCTCCGGGCGCCAGTCGGTGCTCACCGGATCGACGCCGAAGGCGGTCGCGAGCGCCGCGGAGAAGTCCACGTGGTGGGATCGATCGCCGCCCATGGGCGCGACGGGCAGCGTGATCAATGGATCGTTGCTGCGTCCACCGACGCCGACCCGGATGGGAGCACCGGACGCTACGAGCAGCAGCATCGACGTCGCCGACGCCTTGAGGATCATGGGGTCGATGACGACGTCGTACCGCTCCGCGCGCAGCCGGCGCACCAGCGACGGCCACGACGACACGGCCTTCCTGTTCCATCGAATGACGGCGTGCACGTGAGGATTACCGTCCAGCACCACGGCGTTCGCCGGCGAGGCCAGGACATCCAGCGTGATGGTCGGATGCGACTGCGCGATGGCGCGAATCAGGCTGGTGGCCAGGATCATGTCCCCGATTCGGTCGTAGCGGAGATACAGCACGCGATATGGGCGTGCGTCCCACAAAGGGGGCTCATCGAGGCGCGTGCCGCCCGCCACCAGGCCCGCCGCGCGGATGAGCGCGGCCTTGCCGACTTCCTCCAGCGTCTTGAGGGCGCGCCTTCGTGCCGACCGTGCGGGTGTCATGGGTGACCTGAAGTATAGCACGGGACTGCCCGCGCTCTCCAAGGATGCCGCGAGTCGGATCGGTATCGTGATGATGAGCGCGCTCGGCGACGCCATCCACGTGCTGCCCGTGATCAATGCGATCAAGCGGTGGGCTCCGGCGTCGCGGATCACCTGGGTGCTCCAGCACGGACCGGCCGCTCTGGTACGCGGGCACCCCGCGGTGGACGACATGGTGCTGTTCGACCGGCGGGGAGGGCTGCGATCCTACGTCGAGGCGCGACGCGCGCTGGCAATGCGGCCGTTCGATCTCGTGCTGGCGCTCCAGGTATACATCAAGGCGGGTATCGTGACCCGGCTGGCGCGCGCTCCCATCAAGCTGGGCTTCGATCGCGCGCGAGCGCGCGACGCCAACTGGCTGTTCACCACCCACCGCATTCCTCCACATCCGCCCCAGCACGTGCAGGATCAGTACTTGGAGTTTCTCCAGGCGCTGGGCGTGCCGCACGAGCCGGTGGAGTGGGGGCTCGGTCCCTGGCCGCACGAGCGCGACACGCAGCGAGCGTTCTATCGGAAGCTCGACCGGCCGGCGGCCGTGCTCATCATCGGCTCCTCGAGCAAGCCGCGTGAGTGGCTGCCGGCACGGTGGGCCGAGGTGTCCGACGCGCTGTATCACGACTTCGGATTGCAGCCGGTGCTCGCCGGCGGCCGCTCGGAGCGGGAGCTGGCGACGGAAGCCGAGATCTTGCGCCACACGCGGGTGCCTCCCCTGTCCACACTGGGCGTCCCGTTGCGCGAGCTCATCGGCATCATCGATGGCGCCGCGCTCGTCATCTCGCTCGACACGGCGCCGCTGCACATGGCCGTCGCGCTCGAGCGCCCGGTGATCAGCCTGATCGGACACACCAACCCCAAGCGCACCGGTCCGTATCGCCGGTATCACGACCTGCTGATCGACGCGTACGGCGATCCGGGCGAGGACTATCCGATCAGCATCGAGCGGCGCTACGATCGCATGCCGCGCATCGCCGTACGCGATGTGATCGAGAAAGTGCAGCTCTGGCGGGAGCGCTACGGAGCTCGTGCGAGCACACGCCAGTAGACCTCCAGCGTGCGATCCACCGTGCGATCGATGGAATAATCGGCGGCACGTTGCCTCGCTCCCTCGCCAACGCGCGCGGCGAGGGCGGGATCGATCAGCAGCTCGGCGATTCTCGTGCCCATCGCCGCGGCGTCACCGACCGGCACCAGGAAGCCCGACTTGCCTTGCTGGAGTACTTCCGCGGTGCCGCCGGCCGACGTCGCCACCACCGGCTTGCCGAGCGCGAGCGCATCCAGGATCACGCCGCTCGTTCCTTCCATCGTGGAGGACGAGACGACCACGTGAGCCACGGCGAGAAAGGCGTCGGCGTCTTCCCGAAAGCCGGCGAGTCGAACCGTGTCGGTCAAGCGGGCGTCGGCGATGGCCCGCTCGACCTCGGGACGCAGCGGACCGTCGCCAACGAGGACGGCGCGCAGCGACGGCACCGCTTGGCGGGCATACGCGATCGCGCGAACGAAGGTGATGGGATCCTTTTCGGCGGTGAGCGCCGCGACCATGACGACCAGCGGCGAGCCTGCCGTGACCCCGAGAGCGGACAGCGTGTCCGGCGAGGCGTGTGGGATGCTCCGGGCGAGGTCGACGCCACTCGGAACGACCCGGATCGGGACCTTCGAGACACCGCTCGCCGCGAGCGCCCGCGCCGACGCGCTGGCGACGGCGATCACCGCGTGGGCCCGGCCGTACTTCCAACGCGTTCCGATGTTGGCCCTTGGCGGGTGGCTCACCCGCCGCGTCACGACCATGTGAACCGGCGTGCCTAACGTGGCCAGCGCCGCCAGCGCGACGGCGTGGGCCGTGTGCGCGTGCACGATGTTCACTCGCTCGGATGCCATGGCGCGGCGCAGCGTCCACACCGCCAGCGGATCGAACTCGGCGAACGCTCGGCAGGGAATCACGCGGACGCCGGCGCGCTCGGCGCGCTCCGCCAGTGGCTCACCCGGTCGGGCGGCGATCACCGAGTGGACTCCGCGCTTCGTCAACCCTTCGGCGAGCCAGAGCACCTGCCGCTGCCCTCCGCGCCAGCCTCGCTCGGTGTCCACGTGCAGCACGCGAACCTCGGGCGTCATGCCGGTGGACGGGCTCACGCTCCGGGTTCGGCAGCCGGCGACCGGTAGCGGGGATCGTTGTACATCTTGAACTGCCGGTACACCTTGGGGACGATCTTGCCGGCCGCGATGTCCGCCAGGAGCGTGGTGAGCTCCCGCGCCAGGTCGTCGCGCTGCATGGCGAGCACACGCAGATTCGCCTCGCACTGCGCTCGGAATTCGGGCGTGATGTCGGTACGCTCCGTCTGCTCGCGCATGTGGTAGAGCTTGAGCTCGACGATGCTGAGCTTGTCGGCCAGCCAGCCGACCGTCTCAGCCACCTCCCGGCTCTCCACGCGCCGAACGCACCGCGCGCATTACGCCGTCATCGATCCGCTCGATGAGGTCGTTGCGCCGCTGATTGAGCGTGTCGATGCGCCGCTTCGCGGCCGCCACCGTCTGGTCGTCCCCGGAGCGGGCGCGGTCTTCTTCGTGCCAGAGCTCGATGTTGGTTTCCGCGAGACGCGCGATGAGCGATCCGATCGAATCATCCATGAATGAATCCGAATGAATGGGGCAGCGCGAGGCACTGCGCCGAGCCAATATCCCCGCCGCGATGGACGGCTGCAACCCCGCGCGCGCACCGCGTCATTGGTCGTTCGGGCGCCAGATCTTCGCCACCTTGAGGAACGAGTAGAACGCGCCCATGGATGCCCAGATGATGCCGGCCCGTCCATCCAGCACGCCCAGCCGCAGCACCAGGCGCGCGAAGAGCTCCCAGGGGATCCGGAGCACGTGCCAGGCCCGGAATCGCTTCCCGGCCTCCGCGCGCTGCGCCGCCGACAAATCGGTGTACGCGTTCATCTGCGCAACGTGCTCGCCGAGTCGCCGGTACTTGATGTGGTGCAGCGTGCCGGCGAGCCTGGTGGTCGGGCCATCGATGATCAGGTGCTCGTGCACCGGCAGCAACGCGAATCGGGCCTTGGAGCGCCGCGCGAGCCGGAGGATCCAGTCGCGTCCCGTTCCGCCGTAGCGGAGCGGCGTGCCGAGATAGAGCAGGTCACGGCGCACCCAGTAGCCGTCGGACGCCGAGGGCGCCCCGATCGCGTCCTGTATGGCCCGGGCGAGCTCCGGTGTCACGCGCTCGTCGGCGTCGATCGACAGCACCCATTCACCCGTCGTCAGGTCGAGCGCCGCCTGCTTCTGATGACCGTAGTCGTCGAACGGGCGATGCGACACCGTCGCGCCGGCCGCGCGCGCGATTTCCACCGTGCGGTCGGTGGAGCCATCATCGAGCACCACGATCTCGTCGGCGACGTCCCGTATCGAGGCGAGACAGTCGCCGATGTGACGCTCCTCGTTGTGCACGATCAGAAACGCGGAGAGGCGGGCGCGCATTGGGAGGGGAAAGGTAACGCGCTATCTTTGGCGCATGCAACGAATCGGGATCGTGATGCTCACGGCCATCGGCGACGCGGTGCACGTCCTCCCGGTCGTCAACGCGCTCAAGCGTCATGACCCCGCCGTGCACATCACCTGGCTGCTGCAGCCGGGACCGGCGATGCTGGTGCGTGGCCATCCCGCCGTGGATGAGATCGTGCTCTTCCACCGCCGTCGCGGATGGCGGGCGTTCGCCGATATCCGGCGCGAGCTCTCCACGCGCCCGTTCGATGTCGTGCTCGCGCTCCAGGACTACCTGAAAGCAGGGCTCATCACCCGCCTCGCGAGAGCCCCCCGGAAGCTCGGCTACGATCGGGCGCGGGCACGCGACTCCAACTGGCTCTTCACCACGCACCAGATTCCGCCTCGCCCGCTGCAGCACGTGCAGGACGAGTTCCTGGAGTTCGTGCGCGCGCTGGGGATCGATCCCGAGCCCGTGGAGTGGGCGCTCGGCCCATGGGAGCACGAGCGCCTGTGGCAGCAGGAGTTTCGCTCGCAATTCGAGCGGCCCCTCGCCTCGCTGGTGGTCGGCAGCACCAAGCCCGTGAAGGACTGGTTGCCCGAGCGCTGGGCGGAGGTCGCGTCGGCGCTCCACGAGGACTACGGGCTCCAGCCGGTGCTGGTCGGCGGCCGCTCGCCGGACGAGGTGCGCGCCGAGCGGACGATCCTGGCCCGCGCTCCGCGTACGGTCTCGGCGCTGGACAGCGGTCTGCGCCGGCTCGTATCGATACTCGATGCATCGACTCTCGTCATATCGCTCGACACCGGGCCGCTGCACATGGCGGTGGCACTGGACCGACCGGTGATCTCGCTGCTCGGCTACAGCCACCCGCTGCGGACCGGGCCGTATCGCCGGTTTCACGACCTCATGATCGATGTGTTCTGCGATCCCGGTGACCCGTGCCCGATCTCGAGGAAGCACCGGCTGGATCGCATGTCGCGGATCTCG
>DATFFQ010000006.1:0-8192 GCA_035249955.1 Gemmatimonadaceae bacterium | reverse complement strand
GGTACGAGTTGCGGTGAATCGAGCCGAATCTGAGAAACTCGGCGTCGCCCAATCCGGGGATCATCTTGAAGACGCGCTGCTGCTCGGCGATCCGCAGCCGTGTCTGGAAGCCGACGAGATTCCACATCCGCCCCGCGCGATCCTCCTGGCGGAGCTGAGCGACCGCGTACGCCTCGCGCCCGGTGCGCGGGTCGCGCAGCCCAACCGGCTTGAGCGGACCGAAGCGCAGGGAGTCGCGGCCTCGTCGGGCCATGACTTCCACCGGCAGACACCCCTCGAAGTACGGAACCGCATCGAACTCGTGCGCCTGGTATTGGTCCGCCGAGAGGAGCGCGTCGACGAAGGCCTCGTACTGCTCGCGGGTGAAGGGGCAGTTCAGGTAGGCGCCGTCGTCCGACGCGTCGTCCATCGTCTCCTTGCCATAGCGCGAGGCGCGGAAGACGAGCGAATCGTCAATGGAGTCGCGCGCGACAACCGGTGCTATGGCATCGTAGAATGCGAGCGCTTCCACGCCGAGGCGCTGGCGGATCGCGGTGGCGAGCGCGTCGGAGGTGAGTGGGCCGGTGGCGACGATCGCGGGCGATGGAATGGTGATGACTTCCTCGCGCACGACTTCGATGAGCGGGTGCGCCAGGATGTGCTGCTGCACCCCGGCGGAAAACAGATCACGGTCCACCGCCAGCGCCACGCCGCCCGGGACGCGCGCCTCGTCGGCCGCCTGTAGAACGACGGAACCGAGGATCCGCATCTCCGCCTTGAGCAGGCCGTGCGCATTGGACGGCTCGGTGCTCTTGAAGGTGTTGGAGCAGACGAGCTCCGCGAGCCGGTCGGTCTTGTGCGCCGGGGTCCCGCGGACGGGCCGCATCTCGTGCAGCACCACGGCATGCCCGCGTTCGGCCAGCTGCCAGGCTGCCTCGGAGCCGGCGAGTCCGCCGCCGATGACGTGAATGGGGGGCATGACCGGAAGATACATCGGGACTCGGCACTCGGCACTCGGCGGGAAAATGAAAGCGCCGGTCGTACGACCGGCGCTTTGTTGCGTCCAAACGCTTCCCGATTCCCGTTTCCCGCTCAGACCGCTACCGCTTCCTCCGTCTCCTCCTCCTTCGGCGCGTCCCACTCGTTGCCGCACTTCAGGCACTTCCGGAAATCGCCGCGGGTCTTGTTGGACTTCATCTCGGCGCCTTCGAAGCCGCACTCGGGGCAGGTCTCCTTCACGGGCTTGTTCCAGGCGACGAAGTCGCAGTCCTCGTTGGCGCAGGCGTAGAAGGCGGTGCCGCGCTTGCGAGAGCGGCGCTCCACGAGGTCGCCGCCGTCGCGCGGGCACTTGATGCCGGTGGGCACCGAGCGCGTTCCGCGGCACTTCGGGAAGGTGCTGCAACCAAGGAAAGGACCGGAGCGGCCGACGCGGATCACCATCGGAGCCCCGCAGACGTGGCACTTCTCGTCGGTGGGGATCGGCTTCTGCTTGTCGCCCTTGAGCGGACGCGTGTGCTTGCACTTCTTCGGGTGGTTCTCGCAGGCGATGAACGGCCCGAAGAAACCGCCGCGGGCCTCGAGTCGCCCGCCGCAGTCGGGGCAGCGCTCGTTGGCGAAGCGCGAGAGGTCGTGCGCCTCGGCGATGAGCGCCTCGGGCTTCACGGTGTTCAGGCGCTTCTCGAAGGGCGTATAGAAATCCTTGAGCACGCGCTGCCAACCGAGCTCGCCATCCTCGACCTTGTCGAGCTCCTCTTCCATTGAAGAGGTGAAGCCGACGTCGAAGATGTCGGGGAACTGCTTGATCATCACCTTCTCCACCGTCTCGCCCAGCTCGGTGGGGAAGAAGCGCCGCTGCTCCAGCTGCACGTAGCGGCGATCCACCAGCACCGAGATGATCGATGCATACGTGGACGGACGGCCGATGCCGAGTCGCTCCAGCTCCTTCACCAGGCTCGCTTCCGAGAAGCGCGGGGGCGGCTCGGTGAAGTGCTGCGTGGGGGTGATCTCGCGGACCGGAACGACCTCGTTGAGCTCGAGCTGCGGTAGCGCCTGCTCGTCCTCCAGGAGGCGGTGCTCCCCCTCCTCCCACCCTTCGCGGTACAGCGCGAGGAAGCCCGGGAACTTGATGACGCTGCCGGTGGAGCGGAACAGATACGCGTGCGCGGGCGCCTTCCCGGTGCTCCGCTGCTTGGAGAGATCGAAGTCGATGGTGGTGGTGTCGAACACCGCCGGCGCCATCTGCGACGACATGAAGCGCTGCCAGATGAGCTGGTAGAGCTTGAACTGGTCGGGCGTCAGGAACTTCTTGACGTGCTCCGGACGGCGCGATGGATCGGTGGGACGCACGCTTTCGTGAGCGTCCTGCGTGTTCTTGGACTTTCCATTACCATAGAGCTGCACGCCGCGCGCGAGATACTCCTCGCCGAACAGCGACCGCAGATACTCGCGCGCGTGCTGCGCGGCACTCTCCGCCACGCGCGTGGAGTCGGTGCGCATGTAGGTGATGAGGCCGACGGCTCCCTCGTCGCCCAGCTCGATCCCCTCGTACAGATCCTGCGCCACGCGCATCGTGCGCTTCGAGCCGAAGCCGAGCTTTTTGGCGGCTTCCTGCTGGAGCGTACTGGTGGTGAAGGGCGCGGACGGATTCTTCCGGCGCTCACGGCGCTTGACGTCGGTGACCGCGAACGACCGAAAGCCGCGGAGCTCATCGAGGATGGCGTTGGCGGCGGCCTCGTTGGGGATCTCGGGCTTCTTGCCGTCGATCTGATGGAGCTTGGCAGTGAACTGCTGGCCCTTCTCGTCCAACGTTGCGGCGATGGTCCAGTATTCGACCGGCTTGAAGGCGCGGATGTCGCGCTCGCGCTCGACGATGAGCCGAAGGGCGACGGTCTGGACGCGTCCCGCGCTGATCCCCTTCTTGACGGTTCTCCAGAGGACGGGGCTGGCCTTGTAGCCCACCAGCCGGTCGAGGACGCGACGCGCCTGTTGGGCCTCGACCTTGCGCTCGTCGATCTTGCCGGCGCGGTCGATGGCGTCACGCACCGCTTCCTTGGTGATCTCGTGGAAGAGCACGCGTCTGATGGGCGCGCCGCGCCGCTTCACCTGCTCGGCCACATGCCAGGCGATCGCTTCGCCTTCGCGGTCGGGGTCGGTGGCGATGAATACCTCGCGGCTGTCCTTGGCCAGCGACTTGAGCTCGGCGATGGTCTTCTCTTTTCCGGGGATCGTGACGTACTCCGGCTTGAAGCCGTTGTCGAGATCGATGCCGAGCTTCTTTTCCGGAAGATCGCGGATGTGCCCCACCGTCGCGCGGACGCGGTAGCCGCGGCCGAGGTACTTGGCAATGGTGCGCGCCTTGGCGGGAGACTCGACGACGACGAGGGACGATGAGCCAGGCGTCGCCGGCGCTTCGTCCACCGGAACGTAGGCGGCGCGCCTGCTCGCCGCCGACTTCCGCTTGGCTGGGCGCTTTTTCGTTGTATTGGATGCGACGGTGACCGTGGCACCCTTCCGGGCGCCACGCTTCGATCCAGTCGATTTGGATTTGCGTTCGGCCATTTCTCTCAGTGTACCGTAGTGCCGTCGCCGGTAAGACCTGCATCTCCGTGTCCGGCGCCGTCGATCAGCACTCGAAGATCCTCGAGCGCGATGCGTCCGTCGATTTGCGAAAGCGCTCGCTCGATGAGATTCTCGAGCTCCTGCGGGGTGAGCGCTCCCGAGCCACTCAGCGTCAACAGATGCCCCCACGCCTCAGGGGCAAAGCGCCCTTGCTCGTGCGGACCCAGCACGCGAAATGTCATGGGTGCGCTGCCGCTGCCGTGACATTCGGCGCCCGCCGACAAAGGTGATGCGTCCGAGGAACGATTACATACCCAGGACGGTGCCGAGCGGTGCGAAACTCGGCCGCCACCGATGCAATACAGACCGGCCAGCGGCTCATTGCGTCACGTACATATCTAAGGTAGTACGCGGGTCAAGGGGCAACAAGACGAGTGACGCGATCAATAACTCCTTGTAAATCAACGTCTTCCGTATCAACAGCCGCCTCCGCTCGAGAGTACGAAGCCTCTCGTTCGCGGCTCAACCACTCCAGAATCGCCACCATTGCGGCTGGCGTGCCCGCCGAAGCCAGGAGCGGTCGCGCCGAGACGTCCGACCCCAGCCGGCCGACCGCCACCGCCGACGAGACACGAAGGTGGATCATGCGCGCGGGAGGGCACAGAAGCGCCACACGCGCAGGGTCGGTCGCCCAACCGCCGCCGGGCGAGAGGATCATACCACGCTCCCCCGCCAGCTGGCGAGTGAGCGCGGTCTCGAGCTCGCGAAAGTACGATTCCCCCGACTCGCTGAAGATGCGCGCGATGCTGCGCCGCTCGCGGCGCGCGATCTCCTCGTCGAAGTCCAGAAACCGGCGGCCGAGCGCGCGCGCCACCGCGCGGCCGACCGTCGTCTTCCCGGCGCCCGGGAGGCCGACGAGGATCACGTGGGGCGGGAGGTCAGTCGCCGAGCCGCTCGTCAACGCGTGCCAGATAGGCGTCGTAGTTCCGGCGCGTCTCGCCTAACGAGTCACCGCCGAACTTCTCGAGCAGCGCCTGCGCCAGCACGAATGCCACCATCGCCTCCGCGATCACCCCCATGGCGGGCACGGCGGTGACGTCGCTCCGCTCGGCGGTGGCGGCCGCGGCTTCCTTGCTGGCCACGTCCACCGTGCCGAGCGGTCGCATGAGCGTGCTGATCGGCTTCATGGCCACGCGGAGGACGAGCGGCTCCCCGGTGGTCATTCCGCCCTCCAGTCCCCCCGCCCGATTGGTGCGACGCCGCACGTTGCCGGCGGCTCGCCGTCCGGGCGCGCGCTCGATCTCGTCGTGCACCTCGGCGCCCGTGCGTCGTGATGCGTCGAAGCCGAGTCCGATCTCCACGCCCTTCACCGCCGGGATGGACATGATCGCC
The DNA here is from genome assembly GCA_035249955.1 of Gemmatimonadaceae bacterium. Classification (GTDB taxonomy): domain Bacteria; phylum Gemmatimonadota; class Gemmatimonadetes; order Gemmatimonadales; family Gemmatimonadaceae; genus DATFFQ01. The sequence continues at coordinate 3,263 of DATFFQ010000006.1, read as the reverse complement.
GCCGCCAGCCGGCCGTCGAGCCTGCGATCCCACGACACGTGCGAGCCGAGCCCGACCGGAAGGCCCGTGGCCACCACCTCGGCGATCCCGCCAAGGGTGTTGCCATCGCGCTTGACGGCGTCGATGCGCTCGATCATGCGCGACTCGGCGTCGCGGTCGAGCGTGCGGAGCAGAGAGACGTCCGCGGCGGCGTTGATGTCGTCAGGCATGGGGTCGGGCGCGCGCGCGTCGATCCCGCCGAGGTGGACGAGATGACTTCCGATGGTGACGCCGAACTCCGAGAGGAGCTTGCGGCAGATCGCGCCGCAGGCGACGCGCGCGGTGGTCTCGCGCGCGGAAGCGCGCTCGAGGATGTCGCGCGCATCGTCGCGATCGTACTTGAAGAGGCCCGTGAGATCGGCGTGCCCCGGGCGCGGGCGGGTGACCGCCCGGCGTCGCGGCGCCGGATCGGCGTCGCGCGGCGCGGGATCCATCACGTCCTTCCAGTTCTCCCAGTCGCGGTTGCGCACCAGCATGGCGATCGGCGAGCCGATCGTCTCCCCCGCGCGCACTCCGCTCAGCAGCTCGATGCTGTCGCGCTCGATCTGCATTCGGCGCCCGCGCCCGTACCCCTGCTGCCGCCGCGCCAGTTCCGCATCCACGTCCTCGGCGCGAAGCGCGAGCCCCGCCGGAATCCCCTCGAGGATCGCGACGAGCGCGGGGCCGTGTGATTCGCCGGCGGTAGTGAAGTGGAGCACGGGGAGCGGGGAGGGGGAGCGGGGAGCGGGATCGCACGCGAAGGAATCGATGGCCCACACTCGCGTCACAGTCAAGGCGTCGATGCACGAAGAGCGGGGCCCGAAGGCCCCGCTCTTTGCGTCTATCGCTCCCCGATCCCCGCTACCCGTTACCCGTTATCTGTAGCAGGTGAGGCGAGTGGCGGCGAACGCGGCGCTCAACGGCTGCCGCCTGGCACGCCAAGCCGCTCGCCTTCGTCGATGATGTGCGGCGTGACGAGGATGAGGAGGTCGCGCTTTTCTTCCTGCGTGCGGGTGCTGCCGAAGAGCCTGCCGATGAGCGGCAGCTCGACCAGTACCGGGATGCCGACCTTGGACACGGTCACCTGCGTCACGGTCAGACCGCCGATCACGGCCGTCTCGCCGTCGGCGACGAGGAGCTGATTGTCGGCACGCTGCTTCTGGAAGGTGAAGCCGAGGTCCGACGCCGCCGCCTGCAGGTTGGAGCGCTCCGAGTGGAGCGTCATGAGGATCTGCCGGTTGTTGGTGATGTGCGGCGTCACCTGCAGGATGATACCGGTCTCCTTGAAGCTCACGGTCGCGCGCGGCTGCTGCTGCTGTCCGCCCGCTCCCGCCTGCGCCTGGGCGCCGAGGTCGATCACGCGGATCGGCGTCTCTTCACCGACGAGGATCTCCGCCTTGCGGTTGTCGAGCGTGACGATGCTCGGCTCCGCCTGGATGTCCGCCAGGCGGACTTCCTGGAGCGCGTCGAGGAACGCGGTGAGGGAGAACTTGCCAAGTGCCGCCGAGTAGACCAGCTCGAGCGCGGGCTGCACGACACGCTGGTTGGCGTTGGCGATCGCCGACACGGCGTTGCCGCCGAGGTCGATGACGTTGGTGCTCTGCGGGAATGGCGTTCCGCTCAGCGCATCGTTGATCCCATCACCGTCAGTATCGATCGGGGTGAAGGTGGACGGATCGGGACGCTGCACCAGGCGGTTGAAGAACTGGTTCTTGCTGCCGAAGTCGTAGCTGAGGCCGATGTCCTCGATGTTCGTGCGGTTGACGAAGATGATCTTCGCCTTGATCGCCACCTGCGGCGTGCGCACGTCGAGATCGCGGACGTAGTTGGTGATGTCCTGAAGACGCGAAGGAACGTCGGTGACGATCAGACGATTGGTGGAGCTGTCGACCGCCACGTCGCCGCGGGTGGTGCAGACCGTGCCCGCCGCCGGGGCGGCCGCCGGGGCACCATTGGTGCCGGGACGGTTGCCGCAATCCTTGGAGAGCAGCCCCTTGAGGGTCTCCCGGAGCGAGGACGCGCGGGCATAGTTCACTTCGATGATCTGCGTGGTCAGCGGCTCGAGGGCCTGCTGTGCGGCGATCGCCTCGTAGCTGTCCACGGTGATGATGCCGTCCTGATCTTCGCGCGCGGCCAGCCCCTGCGACTGGAGGATCGCGCGGAGCGCGACGTCCCAGGGCTGATCGCGAACTTCGGCCGAGACCGTGCCGAGGACGCCCTTCCCGACGACGATCGTGCGGCCGGAGAAGACGGCGAAGGCGGCGATGACGTCGCGGATGTCCGCGTCCTGATACGTGACGGTGATGCGGGGCTGCGGCGCGGCGACCGGAGCGGCGGGCCCCAGACGTCCCTTGTTGGCCGTGACGCGATGCTTGCCGACCTGACTGGCGACGTTCCGGACCGGCGTGGGATCCACCGGGGTGGCGAGCTCGGGGGTGGCGTGCCAGGCGCTGAAGCGGGTGGCTTCCGCATCGATGCTGACGCGGACGGCGCCGTCCTCGCGGCTCACCTTGTACGGGTGCTCGCTGTCGAGGTCGATCACGACGCGAACGACGTCTTCCTTATACTGGGCGACGCGGATGTTGGTGATGGCGCCGCGCCGCATCTTGTCGTAGAGGCGCGGAGGCATGCCGAGCGTCGCGCCGGTGACGTCGAGGACGATTCGCGCCGGGTTGCCGAGCGTGAAGTCCAGCACGTCGACCGGACCATCGACGTTGATGACCACTTCGGCGCGACCGAGCGCCGGAACGACACTGAGCGAGATGACCTCGCCAGCAGCGCGCGGGGTCGGGCGCGAGGCCCGAGCGACGGTGACGTTCGCGCCGAGGAGCGCGAGCACCGTCACTCCCGCCAGCGTCCAGACTCGCCTCATTGCGTCCTCTCTTTTGATGGATCACCGAGTGCCAGGACTTCCTGGCGACTGAAACCGAACTCGTCGAGCGTGAAGGTCACGCTCTTGGGTTGAATCGAACCGACGCGCATGCGGCCGAGCGTCTGCCCGACCTTCACGCGATACTGCTGCTTGGTGCTGACATCGCGGAGAATCGCCACCGACCGGCCACGGGGATCGTAGACCACCGTGACGAGCTTGAGGTCGCTGATCATGGGACGGAGCTCGCCACTGGTGATCAGCGAGAGGAACGGGTCGCGCCGACTGCCGGCTTCGTAGGCGAAGACCTCGCGGCTGAGCGAGATTTCGGCGCGCTCGCCGCGTCGCGTGACGGACGTCGAGATGGCCGAGCGGG
>DATFFQ010000005.1:0-9399 GCA_035249955.1 Gemmatimonadaceae bacterium | reverse complement strand
GCGGCGCTGATCGAGCGCTTGCGCGTCCGCGCCGCCGATGCGGCCGTGGACGAGCTGCTGCGCGAGCTCATCGAGGAGATCGGCTTCGTCGACCTGCTGCGCGCCGAGGGTCCGGAAGGCGCGGAGCGGCTGGAAAACGTCCGTGAGCTCCTCGCCGGCGCCGCCGAGACAGTCGCCGATGAGGGCGGAGAGCTTGGCTTGTCGCCGCTCGACCACTTTCTGCAGCGCGCCTCCCTGGTCACCGGTGCCGATGGCCGCGATGACAGCGAGAAGGTCACGCTCATGACCCTGCACAACGCGAAGGGGCTGGAGTTTCCGGTCGTCTTCATTACCGGCCTGGAGGAAGGGCTGTTTCCGCTGAGCCGATCGCATGAGGAGCCTGACCTGCTCGAGGAGGAGCGCCGGCTCTTTTACGTGGGGATCACGCGAGCGATGCGCCTGCTCTATCTCACGCACGCGCGCAGCCGACGCCGGAACGGCGAGAGCATGCCATCGATTCCGTCGAGCTTTCTCAAGCCGATTCCGCCGGACATGCTTCAGGTACGCTCGACGGTGCGGCTCCGCGCCAGTGGAAGAGCCGCGCTGCCGCAGACGCCGTCGAGCCGGCGGCCGGGACGGCCGGTGTCCGCTGCCGGCGGTGGCGACCCCGACGTCGAGGCGTCGCAGGATTCGCCGCGGTTCGTGAAAGGCGAGCGCATCCGTCATCCGCGCTTCGGCAGTGGAACGGTGGCCGAGCTCACCGGCACCGGCCGCGAGATGAAGGTCACCGTGGACTTCGACGATGAGGGCGTCGGGCGCAAGCGACTCGTCGTCGCCTATGCCGGACTCGAACGGGGGTGGGACTAGATGGCGGTCACCAGGGCCGACGTCGAGCACGTGGCGCATCTGGCACGCATGGCGCTCGATGAGCAGCGCTTACCCGAGCTCGTGGAGCAGCTCAACGCCATCCTCGGTCACATGGAGGTGCTGTCGCGCGTGAAGACCGAGGGTGTCATCGGGGCCGCCAGCGTGGGCGACGCGGCGCTTCCGCTGCGGGAGGACGCGGGACCGCCGATCCCGCTCGCGCGCCGACTCGATCACTTCGCGCCGAAAATGCGCGACGGACTCTTCCTGGTGCCGCGTCTCGCGACGCATGAACGCTCGGGTGAGGATGCGCAGTGACCAGCGCCGGCGATGAGTCACGCCTGACGAGCATCGATGTCGCGGAGTCGTTCCGCCGCATGGACCGCGTGGGAGTCGGCCGCGACGGTCTCAACATCGTGCTCTGGCACGATCGCTCGTGGTCGGCCGACCAGGCGAAGCAGGCCGGCGCGGAGGCCGCGGAAGGCGATGGCCGGCGCACGCTGGCCGGGGCGCCCTTCGTCGCCAAGGACAACATCGCCACGCTGCACCTGCCCACGACCTGTGGGTCGCGGATCCTCGAAGGCTACGTGAGCCCGTACGAGGCGACGGTGATCTCGCGGCTGGCGAAGGCCGGCGCGGTGCTGGTGGCCAAGACCAACTGCGATGAGTTCGCCATGGGCTCGTCCACCGAGCACAGTGCCTACGGGCCGGCGCGGAATCCAATCGACCCCACGCGCGTGCCGGGCGGCTCCTCCGGCGGCTCCGCCGCCTGCGTCGCAGCGGGAATCGTCCCCTTCGCGCTGGGATCGGAGACCGGCGGATCGGTTCGCCAGCCCGCGTCGTACTGCGGGGTGGTTGGCGTGAAGCCGACATACGGGCGCGTGAGCCGGTTCGGGCTGGTGGCGTTCGCGTCCTCCCTCGATCAGGTGGGAGTCTTCGGCGCGACCGTGGCCGACGCGGCCGCGGCGCTCGAGGTCATCGCCGGACGCGATGTGCTCGACTCGACGACCGCGCCGCGTCCGGTTCCGCGATACCTGGATGAGGCTCGCCGGTCGGTGGCCGGCATGGTTATCGGCCGGCCGCGCGAGTACTTCCCGGACTCGCTCGACCCACGCATCACGGCGCTGTGCGACCGCTCGCTGGAGGAGCTCCGCGCGCTTGGCGCCGAGGTGCGCAACGTGTCGCTGCCCCACACCGACCTCGCCATCCCGGTGTACTACATCGTCGCTCCCGCCGAGGCGTCGTCCAACCTGGCGCGCTTCGATGGTGTGCGCTACGGGCTCCGCATCGAGGGAGACGGTCTGCGGGCCATGTACGACGCCACGCGCTCGCGCGGGTTTGGTCCGGAGGTCACGCGGCGCATTCTCCTCGGCACGTACGTGCTCTCGGCCGGCTACTACGACGCGTACTACAAGAAGGCCCAGGCAGTGCGAGCGCTCATCGCCCAGGATTTCCGCGACGTCTTTGCCGATGGCGTGGACGTGCTGTTCACGCCGACGGCGCCGTCGCCGGCATTTCTCTTGGGCGCGAAGAGCGACCCGTACGAGATGTACCTCAACGACATCTTCACGGCCACGGCGAACCTCGCCGGCGTGCCGGCCATGTCCCAGCCGATCGGGCGCGTCGATGGGCTGCCGATAGGGGGTCAGTTCATCGCCTGCCACTTCGAGGAGGCGTCGATGTTCCGTGCGGCGTTCGCGCTCGAGCGCGCGCTGCAGCAGGGGGCCATGTCGTGAGCACCGAGCGCTACGAGATGGTCGTGGGCCTCGAGGTGCACGTGCAGCTGCGCACGCGCACCAAGGCGTTCTGCAACTGTTCCACCGAGTACGGTGCGCCGCCCAACACCAACACCTGTCCGGTCTGCCTCGCGCTGCCCGGGGCGCTCCCGGTGCTCAACGAGCGGGCAGTCCTGCTCGCGGTTCGCGCGGCGCACGCCCTCTCCTGTGAGGTGCATCCCGTTTCCGTGTTCGCGCGAAAGAACTACTTCTATCCCGATCTGCCGAAGGGCTATCAGATCTCGCAGTACGATCGCCCGCTGGCGACTGGCGGCTCGCTCACCATCGGCGCGCTCTCCGACGGCTCGCCGATCAACGTGGGCATCACGCGCCTGCACCTGGAGGAGGATGCCGGGAAGTCGATTCACGACCGGTATCCGGGCGAGACCGCCATCGACCTGAACCGGGCCGGTGTGCCGCTCATCGAGATCGTGAGTGAGCCCGACCTGCGATCCAGTGATGAGGCCGCCGCATACCTGCACGAGCTGCGGCAGATCCTGGAGTACATCGACGTGAGCGACGTCAACATGGAGGAGGGGAGTCTGCGCGTCGACGCCAACATCAGCGCGAGACTCCGCGGTGAGACCAGGCTCGGCACCAAGACCGAAGTCAAGAACATGAACTCCTTCTCCGCCGTGGAGCAGGCGCTCCGGGCGGAGTTCGACCGGCAGTGCGCGCTGCTCCACGCGGGCGAGCCCGTGGAGCAGCAGACCATGCTCTGGGATGGCACGCGCGGCGAGGTGCGCCCCAGCCGCACCAAGGAAGGAAGTCAGGACTACCGGTATTTTCCGGAGCCCGATCTGCCGCCCCTCATCCTGTCACGCGAGTGGATCGAGTCGGTGCGCGAGTCGCTCCCCGAGCTGCCCAACGCCAAGCGCGCGCGCTTTGCCGAGCAGTACGCCCTGAGCCGCGCCGATCTCGTCGTGCTCACCTCGAGTCCACGGTTGGCGGACTACTTCGAGAGCGTGGCGCGGCAGCTCGGCGATCCCAAGCCCGCCGCCAACTGGGTGATGGGCGAGGTGCTGGCCGCGGTACGAGCCAGCGGATGGTCGATCGCCGACTTCGAGCTCCGCGTGCGCCCGGCGGACCTCGTACAGCTCCTGGCGATGGTCCGTGATGGACAGCTCAGCAACTCGGCCGCGAAGCGCGTGTTCGCCGAGATGGCCGCCCACGGTGACCCGCCGGCGAAGATCGCCGACAAGCTCGGCCTGCGACAGGTCAGCGACGACGGTGCGATCGCCGAGTGGGTGGACGAGGTGCTGCGCGAGCATCCCGTCGAGGCGCAGCGGTACCTCGATGGGGAGCGCAAGCTGCAGGGCGTGCTGGTGGGCCTCGTGATGAAGAAGTCGAATGGCCGCGCCGACCCGAAGCGCGTGAATCAGCTCCTGTCGGCCCGCAGCGGGTAGAGCGGCGCCGGGAGCGCTGCCGCGTAGCCGAGCGTCGATTCCGGCAGCCCGAAGTGGCGGCCCGCTTCTTCAGCGACGTGGAAGCCCACTCCACTCAGGCGAGCCTCCCGCCGGACGTGCTTCGCCAGCCGGAGCGCGCTCTCTCCGGCAGGATCCAGGGCGTACGGCTCCGAGCGGTCGCTGCGCTTCAGGAGATCCATGACGAAGTCGAACGAGCGCTCCATGTAGCGCGCGACCTCGGTCGTGGGAAGGTCCCAACGGCTGTTCTCGGCGGCGAGCTGGAAGATGCGCTGCCACGACTCCGTGTCGGTCACGTAGACCATCCCGCGGAAGATGCGGCGGTTGGTCTGGGTGCTGAAGATGGTCGGGCTGAGGATGCGGTCGAGATGCTCGTCCGAGCGGCTGTGGTCGCGCAGGATGATGTCTCGCGCGCGCCGGCTGAACCGCTCGCCCAGGTGCGTCTCGAAGCGGCTCTCCCAGTAGCTGTGGCCGAGTGCCGACGTGCGCGAGGTGATCACCAGGTATCGCGGCACGAAGAAGTTGTGGGCCACCACGTCGGCCGCCAGGTGCGCCAGATAGCCTAACGAGAAGGCGCGGAGCGGCTCGTCGCGGGAGCGCTCCAGGATCTCGAAGCCGACCGTCCAGGAGTGGCAGTGCCGGCCGGCCGGTGCGTACTTCTTCGCGATGCTGGTGTCGGCCGCGATCGAGCCGTACAGGAAGTGATAGGGAAACTCCCGCAGCAGGTCGGCGATGGAGGCGGGGAGCTGGTGGAGCGAGCGGAGCACCGCATCGCCGAGAAAGACATGGGTCCCCGGAGTCCAGGCGTGCGCCGTGTCGGGAAGGACCGCCAACCCCACACAGACGGCCGCCAGCACAGCCAGCGGCCGCCCGATGCGTCGCATGCGCCGTGGCCGGCGATTACAGGCCGAGCTTCTTGCGGCGACGGCGAATCGCCTTGCGCAGATCGGCGAGCTCGTCGGACACGGCTTCATCGATCGCCGAGCGTGCGCTTTCGAGATACTCACCCACCTGCTCGCCAAGGTCATCGAACGGAATGCGATCCCACAGCTCACCTCCACGACGCGCCGCCCACCGCGCGCCGCGCTTGCCATAGCGTCCGGCATACGCCGCGCCTGCGCCGGCGGCGGTCGCCACCCGCGCGATGGGGCGTCGTCCTCGCGGTCCGGCGCGCAGGAGCAGCGCCGTGCCGGCACCAACCAGCACGCCCAGCAGCGCCGCCGTCAGCAGGTCGTAATCGTCAATCGCGCCGCCGCCGCGACCGGCGCCGGATTCGCGGTCCCGGCTGCCGGCTCCCGGGCGGGTACGCATCGTCGTAGCCATCCAGCTCCTCCTCGTGCTCGGGATCGTCTTCGAGTCCGTCGTCTTCGAGATCATCGACGTCGAGCCGAGCGTCGTCCAGCTCGTCCGCGTGCCGCTCGGCGTCCGCCGGCTCACTCCCCATCGCGGCCGCGCCGGCGCGCACGCCGCGCACCGTCGCCGCCGTTGATACGAACGCGTCCTCCGCTTCCTCCTGCACCACGCGGAGCAGCGCGTTGAACTCCCGCAGCCTCGCCTCCGACGCCGCCAGCGCGTGCCGGAGCCGCTCGTTCGCCAGCGCGACCGTCTCGTTCACCTGCTGAATGTCGGCGCGGATCGACGTCGTGATGTAATCGACGTTGTCGGCGATCGCGCTGACGTGCCGCGTGATCGGATTGATGTCCGCATACACCCGGTCCAGCAGGTCGTTCACCCGCTTGTAGCTCTTGCGGAAGTTCCAGGCGGCCGGCACGAGCGCGACCGCGAGCACGAGCAGGGTGATCGAGACGAGCGATTGCGCGATGCTGCTCACCGTCTCGAACCACCCCGGCTCGGGCGCCACCGTCCGCATGATGAGCGTGTCCTGCGTCGTCAACGCCGCCTGCTGCAGCCAGGCGCTCACCTCCGCGATGCGCGAGCTCATGCGTCAGAGGACTCCGGTGCAAAGGTAAGGCCAGTCACTCGAGCTCGGGCGCCAGCCCCACCACGCGGCTCACCGCCACGGAGAACACGATCCCGGCGCCGGGTGCATCGAGACTGCCGCACACCTCCTGAATGAGCGCGATCGCATCATCCACCTTCTCGTCCTCGATCACGCTGAAGAGCGTCTGATTGGTCGGTCGTGAGCGCGCGGTGAGCGACCGCAGCCCCGCAAAGATGGGAACGTCGTGGCTGAGCACCCGTCCCATGCCTTCGCTGCTGATGATCGTCGCCCCTCGGATTCCCAGCTCGACGAATCCAGCCAGAATATCGTCGACCTTCTCTTCGTGGTTGATGACGGCGATCAAGAGCTGCATGCGCGGACGAAGAGGTTGAGGGCGCATCGTACGTGGCCCGCCAGACACTGTCAAGTTAACGTGTCGGCTTGACTTCCGCGTACGCGAGCGGGCATTCTTCGCCGCGTTCCGTGCGCACGGCACCGCCGTCGCAGCCACCCCCCGGGCGCATTCGCGCACACCTGCTCGCTCGAAGTCTCATGGCCGCGCTGCAATTCATCGTCGAGGGCGGACACCCCCTCTCCGGCTCCATCCGACCCTCGGGAAACAAGAACGCCGCGCTGCCGATCATCGCCGCGGCGCTCCTCACCGATCAGCCGGTCACGCTCGAGAACGTGCCGCGCATCCGCGATGTCGAGACGCTCGTCGAGCTCGTCGGCGTGCTCGGCGCATCGGCGGAATGGACGGGGCGGAACGCGCTCCGCATTCACGCGGCGTCCATCCGCGCGACGCAGCTCGATCCGGTGCTCTGTGCCCGCATCCGCGCGTCGATCCTCCTGGCCGGACCGCTGCTCGCTCGCTGCGGTGAGGTCACGCTGCCGCCACCGGGTGGCGATGTCATCGGGCGGCGGCGCGTCGACACGCACTTTCTGGCGCTGCAGCAGCTGGGGGCCACCTTCGAGCTGGCGGATCGCTTCTGCCTGCGCGCGACGAGGCTGCGAGGCGCCGACGTCTTTCTCGATGAGCCGAGTGTCACCGCCACCGAGAACGCCCTCATGGCGGCCGTCGCCGCCGAGGGGACCACCACGCTGAGCAACGCCGCCAGTGAGCCGCACGTGCAAGACCTCGCGCATTTCCTCGTCGCGTTGGGCGCGCGCATCGACGGCATCGGCACCAACTCCATCACCATCCACGGCGGCCGCCCGCTCGGTGCGGCGTCGCACCGCATTGGCCCCGATCACATCGAGGTGGGGTCGTTCATCGGCCTCGCCGCCGTCACCGACTCGGCGCTTCGCATCGAGCGCGCCGGCATCGAGCACCTGCGGGCGACCCGGATGGGGTTCGAGCGTTTGGGGATCCTGTGCGAGGAGGAAGGAGAGGACCTCATCGTGCGCGCGGGCCAGCCCCGAGAGATCCAGAGCGATCTCGGCGGCCACGTGCCGAAGCTCGAAGACCAGCCCTGGCCGGCCTTCCCGGCCGATCTCATGTCCATCGCCATCGTCACCGCAACGCAGTGTCGCGGTCTCATCCTGATGCACGAGAAGATGTTCGAGTCGCGCATGTTCTTCGTCGACAAGCTGGTGGCAATGGGCGCGCGCATCGTGCTCTGCGATCCGCACCGCGCGCTGGTCGCCGGCCCATCGCCCCTGCGCGCGGCGACGGTGGAGTCACCCGACATCCGCGCCGGCATGGCGATCCTTCTGGCGGCGCTGTGCGCGAAGGGCACGAGCACCATCAACAACATCGGCCAGATCGAGCGCGGCTACGAGCGCATCGACGAGCGCCTGCGCGCCCTCGGTGCCCGCATCACCCGTGTCGAGGAGCGGCGTCAGTAGGTGCGTGTCCCCCGAATCGACATCCCCGAGTTCGCACCGCTGAACGTCGTCGCCTTCACGACGACACGCGACGCCGGGAGCTTCGGCACCACGAGCGATGAGGCGGTGTCGGTCGTGATGGACCGGTGGTACGCCCTCCACGACGAGCTCCGCGAGCACGGCGACCGGCTGGCTACCGCCCGGCAGGTGCACGGCACCGAGGTCGTGACGCACGCCGACTGCTGGTCGGGCTGGCTGCGTGTGGATTGCGCCGACGGCCACCTCGCCGCCAACCGCGGCACCGCCCTCGCCGTGACGGTGGCCGATTGCGTTCCCATCTTCATGGCGCATCCGGCGGGGGAAGTCGCACTCCTTCACTCCGGATGGCGCGGCACGGCAGCGGGTATTCTCGATCGCGCGCTCGACGCGTTCCAGGCGCGCGGGCGCGCGCTCTCCGATCTCGTGCTGCACCTGGGACCGGCGATCTGCGGCGGCTGCTACGAGGTGAGCCCCGACGTGCACGCGCGGCTCACCGGGCGCGAGGTACCCGCGCCGGCGAGCGTCGACTTGCGAGCGCTCCTCGCCGATCGCGCGCGATCCCGCGGCGTCACGCGGGTTACCGTGAGCGCCTACTGCACGCGCTGCGATAACGATCGGCTGTTCTCGCACCGAGCCGGCGATTCCGGCAGGCAGCTGGGTGTGATCGTCGCTGCGCGGTGAGGCTGCGCCGGTTCGCGCCTTGACTCTCCCTAAGTGCAAATCTAGATTGACTATCCAGGGTCCGGAGCGAGCAAGCCGGACTGGAATGTGGGGGAAGTCGCCCCACATTTTTTGTTATTACGGATTCTTGCGGAACGTGAACACAGCGCTGGAAGCACTTGTCATCCAGGAGCTTGAGGCGCTGGGCTTCGAGCTGTTCGACCTGCGGATCGGCGGTTCTCGCTCGCGTCCGTCGCTCCAGGTCCGCATCGACCGGCGGGACCAGGGACCGGTGACGGTCGACGATTGCGTCCGAGCGTCGAGAGCCATCGAGGCTCGGCTCGATGCCGAGGGTGCAGTGGGGGAGCGGTACGCGCTGGAAGTGTCGTCACCGGGCGTCGAGCGGCCACTGCGGCATGCCGGCGATTGGCGCCGGTTCCTGGGGCAGCGCGCGAGCGTCGTGAGTGATGCGCTCGGTGGCCGGCAGGAGGTCGAGCTTCTCGCGGTCGACGGACCGGCGGGAACGGAGAGCGTGATGGTACGGACGGAGTCGGGGGAAGAGCGCCGGATCCCCCTCGCCGACGTCCGAGAAGCGCGGTTGGCATTTCACTGGTGATGGGCAACGAGAGGACAATCTCGATGGTCAGTTCGGGCGATATTCTGAACGCTATCCGTGAGATCACGAACACCAAGCAGCTCGATCGTTCCGAGCTTCACGGACTGCTCGAGGACGGCATCTTCGCCGCGCTGGCCAAGAAGTACGGCCCCACGGTCAAGGCGGAGGTCGAGATCGACGAGGATCGCGGCACGATCGGCATCGCGATCCTCAAGGCCGTCGTCGACAACGTCCAGGATCCCGCCGCCGAGGTCTCGCTCGAGGAAGCCCGCT
>DATFFQ010000004.1:0-9226 GCA_035249955.1 Gemmatimonadaceae bacterium | reverse complement strand
CGCTGGCTGAGGAGCTGCACCACGCCGAGCTGCGGCTCACCGAGCTCACCGGACGACGGACCGCGATCCGCGAGCGGCTGGAGGCCGAGTGGCGCCGGCCGCTGGAGGAGATGCTCCGGTCGGTGGCCCCGGTCGACCTCGACGCCGAGACGCTGCGTGCCGAGGTGGAGTCGCTCCGCGCCGAGCTCGAAGCGATCGGGCCCGTGAACCCGCTGGCGATCGAGGAGCACGACGAAGAGGTGAAGCGGCTGGATTTCCTCTCCACTCAGCGTGCCGACCTCATGGCCGCCCGCAACTCGCTCCAGCAGGCGATCCGCGAGATCGACATCACGGCGCGCGAGCTCTTCCTCGCGACCTTCGCCCAGGTGCGCGAGAACTTCCGTCAGATCTTCATCACGCTCTTCGGTGGCGGCGAGTGCGATCTGCGCCTGGAGAATCCCGAAGCACCGCTCGATTGCGACATCGAGATCCATGCCTCGCCGCGCGGCAAGCGCACGCAGCGCATCCATCTCCTGTCGAGCGGCGAGCGCGCGCTGGTGGCGCTGTCGCTGCTCTTCGGCATCTTCCTCACCAAGCCGAGCCCGTTCTGTCTGCTCGATGAGGTCGACGCACCGCTCGACGATCAGAACGTGGGGCGGTTCGTGCGCATGCTGAACGAGTTCAAGGCGAAGACGCAGTTCATCGTCATCACACACAACCCGCGCACCACCACCGAAGCCGCCGACGCCGTCTACGGGGTCACGATGCAGGAGCCGGGCGTCTCCTCCTTCGTCAGCGTGCGGCTGCGCGGAGTGGTGCTGGACGATGCCGGCGCGCGGCTCCTCGAGCGCGTGGAGGCCGAAGCAGCGGCGGTCTGATGCGCGTCACCACGGTCGGCACGGGTACCGCGGCGCCAACTCCGCATCGCGTGTGTGCCGGCCACCTGGTGCAGACCGGGACCGTGAGCCTCCTTCTCGACTGCGGGAGCGGCAGCGTGCACCGCATGGCCGCGCTCGGCCTGGACTGGATGGGGATCACGCACGTCGCGCTCACGCACTTCCATCCCGATCACACCAGCGACATCCCGACGCTGTTCTTCGCCTGGCGGTACGGTGCCCTGCCCTACCGGAGCGCGCCCGTGCAGGTGATCGGACCGCCGGGTACCGGCCAGCTGCTCGCTCACTTCGCCGATCTGTACGGCAGCGCGATTCGCACGCCGGACTACCCGCTCACCGTCCGCGAGCTCCCGCCGGCCCAGTCGATCGATCTGGGCGGCGAGGTGCGTCTCGAAGCGCGAAAGGTTCCGCATACCGATGAGAGTGTAGCATATTCCGTATCCGCCGGTGGCGCCCGATTCGTGTATACCGGCGACATGGGGTTCGATGCATCGTTCGGCGAGTGGGCGCGGGGGTGCTCACTCCTGCTGGCCGAATGCTCGTTGCCGGCGACGATGGGGATGGATACGCACCTGACCCCCGAACAGTGCGGCGAGCTGGCGCGATTGGCGGCGCCGATGAGACTCGCCCTCACGCATTTCTATCCGCCCGTGGAGCGCGTGGATGTTCGGGCGATCGTCGCCGCCCGGTACGGCGGTGAGGTCGTGCTGGCGACGGACGGCTGGATGACCGAGATCGAGGAGCGGTAATGCTGGTCGTGATGAAGCACGGGGCCACGCCGGACGAGGTGAGCGGCGTCGTGCGGGTGATCGAGGAGATGGGGTACGAGGCGCGTCCGATGCCGGGCGCGCAGCGCACCGCCGTCGGGCTCGTCGGCAACGACGGTCGCGTCGATGCCTCGCGCATCGAGGGGCTCCCTGGTGTCTCGCAGGTCATCCACGTCACGCAGCCGTACAAGCAGGTGTCGCGCGAATGGCGGCCGGAGAACACCATCGTGACGATCGCGCCCGGTGTGCACTTCGGCGCCGGCGAGGTGCCGGTGATCGCCGGTCCCTGCTCGGTGGAGTCGGAAGAGCAGATCGTGATGGCGGCGCGCATGGTGCGCGCGGCCGGCGCGTCGTGCCTCCGCGGGGGCGCGTTCAAGCCGCGTAGCTCACCGTACTCCTTCCAGGGACTCGGCAAGAAAGGGCTCGAGCTCCTCGCGATCGCCAAACGAGAGACCGGCCTCGCCGTCGTCACCGAGGCAATGGACGAGGAGAGCGCCGATCTCGTGGCCGAGTACGGCGACTGCATTCAGATCGGCGCGCGCAACATGCAGAACTACTCGCTCCTCAAGTTCGTGGGCAAGCTCGGGAAGCCGGTGCTCCTGAAGCGCGGTCTGGCGGCGACGATCCACGATCTGCTGTTGAGCGCCGAGTACATCCTCGCGCAGGGGAACGACGCCGTGATCCTGTGCGAGCGCGGCGTGCGCAGCTTCGACACCGCGGCGCGGAACCTCCTCGACCTCACGGCGATCCCCATCGTGCACAACCTGTCGCACCTCCCCATCGTCGCCGATCCGAGCCATGGGACGGGCATCCGCGACAAGGTGATCCCGATGGCGCGCGCCGCCGTTGCCGCCGGCGCCGACGGCGTCCTGGTGGAGGTGCACCCGAACCCGGAGAGCGCGCTCTCCGACGGTGCGCAGTCACTCTACCCCGAGCAGTTCGCGCAGCTCGTGGCCGAGCTCCGTGCGATCGCGGCGGCCATCGGCCGCACCCTCACCCCCGCGCCAGGAACAGCCGCCGTCGCGATCGGGTAGTACCCGGGTGGCGCGGAGGTTGCCCTTTCGCGGGTCGGGCCTCGCGCCGTTGAAACATGCCAGGAGCAGGAATGCGGATTCGAATCATTGTCGCGGCTGCGCTCGCCGTCGCCGCGGCCGCCCTACCGCTGCACGCGCAGACTCCGGAGCAGACGCTCGATCGCGCGGTGTCGGCGCTCTCGAAGGTGAAGACCGTGCGCGCCACGTTCACGCAGACAGTCAAGAACCCGCTGCTGGGACGCACGGTTGACGCACGTGGCGAGCTGGCGCAGCGCATTCCCGGACAGATCTCGGTGCGCTTCACCGAGCCGGCTGGCGACCGTATCGTGGCCGACGGACGGTTCATCTGGCTCTATCTTCCCAGCACCAATCCCGGACAGGTGATCAAGATGCGCTCGAGCACCAACGCTGCCGGCGTGCCCGACATCACCTCGCAGTTCCTGGACTCACCGGGCGAGCGCTACACCATCACGTCCGGCGGAACGGGAACCGTAACGGGCCGTCCGGCGCACGTGCTCGTCCTCGTGCCGAAGCGCGAAGGGCTTCCGTTCGCGCGCGCCACGGTGTGGGTGGACGACCGTGACGGGCTCATTCGCCAGTTCGAGACGGTCGATCAGACCGGCCTCGTGCGTCGCGTGACGATCACGAGGATGGAAGTGAACCCAACACTGTCGTCGCGCGAGTTCACCTTCACGCCGCCGCGCGGCGTCCGCGTCGTCGAGCAGACGGGCCTGTAGCCCCTTCACGCCCCTTTGACGGCTGGCATCCCGACACGCGATTCATGTCGGAGCCTCAGTCGGCGTTGTCCTCACTGGCGAGGATGACACCGATCCGGTCCAGCGCGTCCGGCGCGGCCCCGGCTTCACGCGCGAGGCCCAGGGCCACGATGGAGAGCGCGCGGTAAGCGGCCAGCGCCCGTGGATGGGGCGCCAGCGCCTCGACGTGCCGGCGCACGGTATCGACGTCGCCGCGCACGATCGGGCCGGTGAGCGCCTCGGCCGGCGTCGCATCGGAGTCCAGGTTGCGCGCGGCGGCCATGAACAGGCTCCGCAGTGCCGCGCGCGCCGGCTCGCGCGGGAGCCCGGCCGCGGCGAGCAGGTCTTCGCCTAACGAGAGCAGCACGGCCGGGAAGTTGGAGGCGATGACGGCCGCCGCGTGGTACCGGCTCTTCTCCCCTGGCGGGATCTCGAGTGTCTGCGCGCCCAGGCGCGCGGCCAGCTCCCGCGCCGCGTCGCACGCCGGCTCGTCGCCGTCGATCCCGATCCATGCTCCCCGGAGCAACTCCGGGGAACGCTCCGGATCCGCCAGCGGAACCAGCGGATGAAACGTCCCCGACGGATGGCCGCCGGCGCGCAGGGCACCCAGGGTCACCGGCTCGGCGCTGCCACTCGCGTGAAGCACCACCGCGCCGGCCGCGAGCCGGGCGGAGGCGAGCTCGGCCAACGCGCCCTCGAGCTGTGCGTCGCGCACCGTCACGAGCACCGTCGTCGCCTCGCAAAGCTCCGCCGGCAGCGTGCCGGCCGTCACGCGAACGGGCTCCTCGACCGCGTGGCGTCCATGCAGGCCGATGACGTCCACGCCCGACAAGCGAAGAGCGCGGGCCAGGCCCAGTCCAGCCCGTCCCGCGCCCAAGATGAACACGCGTTGGCTCACTGATCGGCGGGCGCATCCTCCCGTTTCGCCTCCCGGCGCTCGGCCGCGCGCCGGAACAGCTCGCTCTGCGATGGCCTGTTGGCTGCCAACTCGAGCGCCGTGGCGATCATCCGATCCTCGCGGATCTGGCGCCGATACTCCGCCTCCGGACCGAATACGTACCGCGAAATCTCGTTGCCGAGCAGCCGATTGATCGTGGCGTGCGCCGAATCGTACGTCGTCCGGCTCACCGTGATGCCGCGCTGCTGCAGACGCTGCCAGAGCTCTTCGCGCATGTCCGGCGTCACCGAGAAGTCGCGCGACCGGATGCGTCCGGTCACCTTCACCGCCACCGCGTAGTCGGTGATCGCGTCGCGGAAGCGCGGGATGTCGCTTCCCAGCGCGCGCCACAGGGTACCGTCGGTCACGATCGGCTGAGGCGCCACGAAGAGATCCGGCGTGATCCCTCCGCTCCCGTACACGACGCGGCCGCCATCGGTGCGGAACGGCTTGCGGTTGGCGAGCGGCTCCTGCCCGTCCTCCTCCGCGGAGTCCTCATCGTCGTCGTCGTCCCCCGACGACGTGTCGGAGAGCTCCTTCTGGATGCTCCGCCCCACCGGCGTGTACCAGCGCGCCGTGGTCAGCTTGAGGGCGCCATCCTCACCCAGGTGATAGACGGACTGCGCGCTCCCCTTGCCGTAGGTCGTCTGTCCGATGATCAGCGCGCGATCGTGATCCTGCAGCGCACCGGCGACGATCTCGGAGGCGCTCGCGCTGTGCTCGTTCACCAGTACGACGATCGGTAGATCGGGCCACGGCTGAGGCGCGCCGTCGCGGAACTCGCGCGTCGCGCCGTACGCGCGCCCCTTCATGGACACCACCCGCTGTCCGCGGTCGAGGAAGAGGTCGCTCACCGCGATCCCTTGCTCGAGAAGCCCGCCGGGATTGGACCGCAGGTCCATGATGAGCGTCCGCATGCCGCGATCGCGCAGCCGTGTGACGGCATCGCGCAGCTCCTCGGCGGTCGCCTCACTGAACAGGCGCACGTCGACGTACCCGACTCCCTCATCGAGCATCATCGAATAGCGCACCGGGTGATTGCGGATCTCCGCTCGCGTGATGAGGAACGGCAACCGCTCGGTGACGCCTGGCCGCTCCACGAGGAGCGCGACCCTGGTGCCCCTTCGGCCGCGCAGCGCGTTCATGGCTTCGTCGGCGGTGAGCCCCTCCGTGGGACGACCGTCGATGGTGATGATGCGGTCTCCCGACTGGATGCCGGCCCGTTCGGCAGGCGTACCGGGAAGCGGTGCGATGACGATGATGAAGCCATCGCGCACATCGATCTGGATGCCCAGGCCGCCGTAGGTGCCCGACGTATTCTCGTTGAGCTTGCTCAGGCGTTCGGGGACGAGGAACACCGAGTAGGGATCGCCGAGCTCGTCGAGCATGCCCGCCACCGCTTTGGCGTACAGGTCATCGCGGGGAAGCGAGTCGACGTACAGCGTGGCCACTCTGGTGAACACGTCGTCGAAGAGTCTGGCACGGCTGTACACGCTGTCGCCGCGCTCGAGCCCGCGCTGCAGCAGCCAGCCGCCGGACACGAGTGCGCCGCCCAACACGGCGGCCGCGACGAACGCTCTGGAGCGCATCCAAACCCCCTGCGAGAAAACCCTACCGATGAGACTCGTCCATCGCCGGAAATGTTTCCGGCCATCGCTGCGAGAGTGCACCGAGGATGCGCGCGAACACCTCGTCCTCGGTCCCGTCGCCATCCACAGCAGAGATCGGACCGCACTCGGGATGCGACGCCTGCCACTCCGGCGACAGAAACGCCGCGAAAGCCTGCTCGACGCGGGTATGGAAGGGATCGCCCGCTTCCTCGATGCGGTCGGGCGCGCCTCGCAGGCTGGCCCTCAGGCGACGGTGGCCCGATGGCACGCTGAGCACCAGCGTGAGATCGGGCGTCAGGCGCCGGGTGGCGAGGGCGTTCGCCCGGCGCACCTCCTCTTCCGGAAGTCCGCGCCCGGCGACCTGGTACGCGTACGTCGAGAGGAAGAAGCGGTCGAGCACCACGACCTTGCCCGCACCGAGCGACGGTGCGATCACCTCGTCCACGAGCTCCGCGCGTGATGCCATGAACAGCAGCGCCTCCGCGGCGTCACTCATCGAGCGGGATGGATCGTGGAGCAGCAGCCGCCGGATCTCTTCGCCAAGCGCGGTCCCCCCCGGCTCACAGACGCCGACGCTCGGCACGCCGCGCGACTGGAGCAGCTCGAGAAGCCGGCGCGCCTGTGTGCTCTTCCCCGCGCCCTCGGGACCCTCGAGCACGATCAGCGTTCCCTGATGCACACTCAGGTGAGCGTGATGATGGAGCTGGTCGCGCCCTTCCGGATGCCGTCGAGGATCCACTCGTTCACGCGCACCATCACCTTGTCGAAGTTCTCCTGGGCGACGGCCATCTCCTGGTAGTGCGGGTTTCGCTGCACTTGCTCGAGGAGCCCATCGAGCTCGCGCTCCATGTCGGGACCCGGCTGCTCTCCACGCTCGATCAGGCGCTGTGCCTCCAGCCTCAGCTCCTCCATGCGCTTGAGGAGCGCGAGCGCGTCGCGATCATTGCCGAGCGCGTCGTTGGCGCGCTTGACGGCCTGATATTCGGGGCTCTGCCCGATCATGCGGCCGAGCTCGCGTGCCTTCTCTTCCATGATGCTCATTGATCCTTCCGTGTCGCCAGGAGGATTCGTTCCCGGCCGCTCAGGTCCAGCTCGACGCGCACGCCGGCGTACCGTCCATCAGCCAGCGCCGTTTCCGCGGCGAGCGAGGCACGCCGGGCATCGACCTCGATGGCCAGCAATCCCCCAGGTTCGAGCACATCACCTGCCCCGTGAATGATGCGCCGGGTGGCGGCCATCCCATCCTCGCCGCTGAACAGCGCGATGGGGGGCTCCCAGTCGCGCACGCTGGCGGGTAGGAGGGACGCCTCTCCGCAGGCAATGTACGGGGGATTGGCGACGAGCACGCGGGCACGCTCGCCCCGCACCGGCGCGAGCAGCGAGCCGTGGCGCAGCTCCACCGGCGCACGCAGCGCGGGACGAAGCCTCGAGACGTTCGCCCGCGCCACGGCAAGCGCTCCCAGACAGATGTCGGTGCCGACGACTCGCTCGAACCTCCCTTCGCTGGCGAGTGCCAGCGCGATCGCCCCCGATCCGGTGCCGATGTCGACGGCCGTACCCCCGCCCGCGAGCGTGCTCGCACCCGCCCACTCGAGTACCGACTCCACGAGCACTTCGGTTTCCTGCCGAGGGATCAGGACGCGCTCGTCGACGTCGAGGGTGAGGTGCCGGAACGCCGCGCGGCCGACGGCATACGGGAACGGCGCGCCACGCGCGCGCTTCTCGGCCGCGCGGCGTGCCGCGCGGCTGATCCCGTCGTCCAGCGGCTCGTCGGGGTGCGCGGACGGCCAGAACCGGGGCATGTCGAGCATCGCCGCAACGATGTCGCGCGCTTCCTTTCTCGATTCCGCCACGCCGGCGGCGCGGAGCAGGGCGTCTACCTCGCCGACGAGCTCGCCGACGGAGATCGTGTCGCCGGATGCCCCGCTGGCGGCGCTTCCGTCGCCGCGCGCGGTCTCAGGCACTCAGGCGATCCTCGTCATCGGCCAGCGACAGTGCCTCCAGCAAGGGATCCAGCTCACCATCGAGCGTGCGGTCGAGCTCGTGGATGGTGAAGTTGATGCGGTGATCGGTGACGCGGTTCTGCGGGAAGTTGTACGTCCTGATCTTGGCCGAGCGGTCGCCGGTGCCGACCTGCCGCTTGCGCATGCGCGAGCGCTCCGCCTCTTGCTGGGCCACGCGGAGGTCGAGTAGCCGCGCCCGCAGCACCTCCATGGCTCTGAGCTTGTTCTGGAGCTGCGACTTCTGATCCTGCTGGCTCACCACGATGCCGGTGGGGATGTGGGTGATGCGCACGGCCGAATCGGTGGTATTGACGCTCTGTCCGCCCGGCCCGGAGGAGCGGAAGACATCGATGCGGATGTCCTTGTCCTCGATCTTGACGTCGATCTCCTCGGCCTCCGGAAGCACGGCGACGGTGGCCGCGGACGTGTGAATGCGCCCCTGGCTCTCCGTCACCGGCACGCGCTGCACGCGATGCACGCCCGATTCCCATCGCAGCACACCGAAGGCGCTCTCGTTAGGCACCTTGAAGATCACTTCCTTGAGACCGCCGAGCGTGCCCTCCGACATGGAGATGAGCTCCGCGCGCCACCGGCGCCGCTCGATGAAGCGGGTATACATGCGGTACAGGTCGGCGGCGAACAGGGCCGCCTCGTCACCACCGGTGCCGGCGCGGATCTCGACGATCGCCGCGCGCTCGTCCAGCGGATCGCGCGGGATGAGGAGCGGCAGGAGCTCGCGCTGCAGGTCCTGGATGCGGCGCGTGAGCCGCTCCTCCTCGGCACGCGCCTCGGCGGCGAGCTCGAGGTCTTCAACGGCAACGAGCTCGCGCGCCTGCGCGAGCTCGTCCTCTGCCTTGCGAAGGAGCGATGCCAGCTCGACGACGCGGCCCAGACGCCGGTGCTCCCGTCCCAGCTCGGCCATGCGCTTGGGATCGCGCACCGCCTGGGGGTCGGAGAGTTGGCGCTCGACCTCCTCCACTCTGGCGAGGGCGTCGGACAGACGATCGCGGAGACTCAGCTCTCCCTGCCGTACTTCTGGCGGAACCGCTCGACGCGGCCCGCGGTGTCGACCAGCTTCTGCTTCCCGGTGAAGAACGGGTGGCAGGCGGAACAGATGTCCGTATGGATCTCGCTCTGGGTGGAGCGCGTCACAAACGTGTTCCCGCACGCGCATACGACCGTAGCCGTGGCGTACTCGGGATGGATGTCCTTTTTCACACGTGCCTCGTAAACTTTTGGGGTAGC
>DATFFQ010000003.1:0-5487 GCA_035249955.1 Gemmatimonadaceae bacterium | reverse complement strand
CCGTCTGGGCGCGCTACCTCAGGGCGTTGCGCGAGAGCATACACGTTTATGCGGCGACGGACGGCGTGCGCGCGGATCACGTGCTCACGCTGTTCGGTGCGACCTTTCTGCGCCTGCACTATCGGCTCGTTCGTCGTGTGGGCCAGGCGCGGCCAACTGGGTACGAGCAGCGAGCAACGGCGAAGATCTGACCTGGCCATGAATTCCGTCTACCGTGCACTCGCCTATCTGAGCTCCATCGTTGCCCTGGCCGTGAGTGGATGTTCTGGCTCCACCGACCCGCGTGCCGATGTGGAGGTCGCTCCCGCGGCTTCAGTATTTGCGCGCTCACGACAGGCTGGTGCAGTGACGTATGCAGACGTCGCCTATACAGTACGGAATGTTGGAGCTGTCCCCGTGCTGCTGACCAGCCGGTGTAGCGATGCGGTCGCCCCCACCGTGGAGCGCCGGGAATTCGGTCGGTGGCGGCACTATGGTGGTCGCTTATGTCTCGCGATTTACGACATGTCACCGGTCGCCCTGGGTCCGGGAGAGACTCGCCAGGAAGTGTTCCCGATTCAGGAGACGGGAGAGTACCGCCTGATCGTCGAAACCGAGTATGGACCGGTTGTGTCGCCGGGGTTCGTCGTCCGCTGACGAAGACGCACATCGTGGGTATGGCTGAACTCTGTCGGGCGCGGCGTAGCAGCTCGGCCGTTGTCGCCGCCGATCCCAACTTGCTATAGCGCCTGACGTGCTGAGCTACGGATCGGCCGACAAGGCGGATGATGGCGGGTGCGGTTCGGACGAGCGCGACCTGGCGTTCCAACCCTCTTGACCGATCTGGTGTCTCAGTGCATATAGGCACTCTGCCTATAGTCACCAACCGGACGGTTCCGACATGACGCCAGCCAGGGCCCGCAGCCCCGCCGACCTGTTGCCACTGCGCTCGGTGGACTTTCTCGTCCTGCTGATGCTCGGCCGTGGCGAACGGCACGGCTACGGCATCATGCAGGATGTGCTGGCCCACACCGAGGGCCGCACGGAGCTCGAGGCCGGGTCGCTGTACCGCACGATCAGGCGCCTGGCCGACGAGAGACTCCTCGAAGAAGCTGCCAGGCGCCCCGCGACCGAGTCGGACGACGAGCGGCGCCGCTACTATAGATTGACGCCCTTCGGGCGCCGAGTGGTGGCTGCCGAGGCGGCGCGGCTCCGCGCCCTGGTGCGTCTGGCCGAAAGCTCCCGGTTGCTGCAGCCGGAGCCGGGGCGATAGCCGTGTCGGAATACCGGCGCCCGAAACCGCGCAACCTCTCCGAACGGCTGTACCGCGCCCTGCTCCACGTGTACCCGCGGGATTTTCGGGACGAGTTCGGCGACGCCATGATGGAGTTCCACCGCGACCGGTTGGCGTACGCGCGGCGCGCGGCAGGCCTCCTGGGCACGGCGCGCGTGTGGGTCCACGTCGCCGCCGACCTGCTGCGCAATGCGCTGCCCGCGCGCGTCGAATCGATCCGGCGCCGCATCCGCAAACACGCCGACGAGCGCGCCGCACTGCGCGAGACGCCGTCACTCATGCACGTGACGAAGGAGGACCTCATGCTGTCGTCCGTCATCCAGGACCTTCGCTTCGCGCTCCGCGGCATGCGACGCGCCCCCGGGTTCACGTTCACGGTGCTGGCCACGCTCGCGCTGGGCATCGGCGCCAGCGTCGCCACATTCAGCGCGGTGAACGGCGTGCTGCTCGAGCCGCTGCCGTTCCGCGACCCTGAACGGTTGGTGCGACTGGAACATGTCGAGCCGTACCAGACGGTGTCCGAGCCGGAGTTTGTCGACTACCGCCGCGATGCCAAGTCGCTCGCCAAACTCGCGGCCTACAACAGCGCCTCGGCCATGATCTCGGCAAGCGGCGACGGCCCTGGCGCCGAGCCGGAGCGCGTGCGTGTACTCCAAGTGACGGACGATTTCTTCGCGACGCTCGGAACGACGGTGCTGTTGGGCCGGACGTTCACGGCGGAAGAAGAACGCCGCGGCGGACCGCCTGTCGTAGTGATCAGCCATGGACTGTGGACGCGCCGCTTCGCCGGCGACTCGGCGGCAGTCGGCAAGGAGATCGTCATCAACGACCGGCCGCGCACGGTGGTGGGCGTGCTCGCTCCCGGCGCGGAGTTCCCGTCGGACGACTATGCGATGTGGTTGCCCAAGCGGCTCAACTACGACACGCTGTGGACGCGCAACAATCACTACCTGACGGTCATCGGCCGCCTGGCGCCGGCGGCCAGCGCGGAGCAAGCGGCGACCGAGGTGCGTGCGCTGGCGCAGCGGATGTCGCGCGACTTTCCGGAGACGTACAGCTCGGACGAGCCACTCGTCGCGACCGTGGTGCCGCTGCTCCACCACACGGTGGCCGAAGTGCGCCCGTACCTGGTGACACTGTTCGGCGCGGTGCTGTTCGTGCTGCTGATCGCGTGCGTCAACGTGGCCAATCTGCTGCTGGCGCGGGGCGAGGCGCGTCGCAAGGAGCTGGCGATCCGGTCGGCACTGGGCGCGAGCGGATTTCGCGTGGCGCGCCAGGCGTTCGCCGAGAGCCTGCTGCTGGCCGGCATTGGCAGCGCGGCCGGCGTGGCGTTGGCCGCGCTGGCCGTGCGGGTACTGCGATCGGTCGTGCCGGCCAACGTGCCGCGCGCGGACGGCATCGCCATCGATCCGCCGGTGCTGCTCTTCGCGCTGGGGCTGACGCTGGCGACCGGGCTGCTGTTCGGCATGATGCCGGCGATGCGCAGTGCTCGACACGATGCCGCGGACTCGCTCAAGGAAGGTGGCAAGACGTCGAGCACGCGCGGGCTGGGGCGGCTGCGCAGCGCGCTGGTAGTGAGTGAAGTCGCGCTCAGCGTCGTGACGCTGGCCGGTGCGGGGCTGATGCTGCGGTCGCTGTGGAATCTTCAGGCGATCGACCTGGGCTTCCGTCCGGAGAACGTGCTGGCCATGTCCATCGCGGCGCCGGTGAGCTACACGCCGGCTCAGTCCATCGCGCTCTACCGGCGTCTGACGGAGGACGTCCGCGCGCTGCCGGGGGTGGTGCAGGCGGCCGCGGTGGAGGACATGCCCATCCTCGAGTGCTGCAGCGGCTGGTCGATCCTCATCGATAATGCGCCGATGACGACGGTGGCCAACTCGCCCGCCGCGACGCCGCAGAAGGTGACGCCTGGGTACTTCGAGGTGATGCGCGTGGGCGTGGTGCGTGGCCGCGTGTTCAACGAGACGGACGACGAGAACGCGCCGCCCGTGACAGTGGTGAACGAGACCATGGCGCGCACGCTGTGGCCGGGCAGGGAAGCGATTGGCGGCACAGTCAAAATGCTGAACGAGACATCG
Organism: Gemmatimonadaceae bacterium; assembly: GCA_035249955.1. GTDB lineage: Bacteria > Gemmatimonadota > Gemmatimonadetes > Gemmatimonadales > Gemmatimonadaceae > DATFFQ01. Next base: position 2,136 of record DATFFQ010000003.1, on the reverse strand, counting down.
CCGCGGGCGACCGTCGTGGGCGTGGTGCGCGACGAGCGGCTGGACGGATTCCTGAAGCCAGCGCCGGCGACGATGTACTTCCCCCAGGCGCAGGCGGGCCAGAGCGCTTACTACACGCCATCATGGATGTGGCTGGTGGTGCGCACGAGCGGCGACCCGGCGGCGATCGCGCCGAGTGTCCGCGGTGTGGTTCGTCGGGTCGAGCCGCTGGCGGCGATCGCGCGGGTGCAGACGATGGAGCAGATAGTGTCCGGGTCGGTGGCCGCGCGCCGTTTCGCCACGGCGCTCATCGCCGGGTTTGCGGTCGTGGCGTTGCTGCTGGCCGGAATCGGCATCTACGGCGTGATCGCGTACTCCGTAACCCAACGGCACTTCGAGATCGGTCTGAGGCTGGCGCTAGGCGCAACGCCGACGGCGGTGGCGCGGCAGATTCTGGGCGAGGGGCTTCGCATGGCGATCACCGGCGCTGTGCTTGGCCTCGCGGTGGCGCTGGGCACCACGCGGCTCCTGCGCGCGATGTTCGTGGACGTGAGCGTCACGGACCCGGTGACTCTGGCGAGCGTGACCGCGCTGCTGGTGCTCGTGGCCATGGCGGCGTCGTGGCTGCCGGCGCGGCGGGCCAGCGCGGTGGATCCTCTGGCGGCATTGAAGTAGCGCGCGCGCCGAGTGCTTTCAGCGACATTCCGTCAGTCGACCGCGCGCGGCGGCGGACAGCGTCTCCAGCGCGATTAGGCTCGGGCCTTAGCAGCTGGCCGATCCCCCATCCAGAACCGCGCGCCCGGCCCGAGCTTCCCGGCGCGATCGCCGGGATTCGAGAGGTAGCAGCGGTCGAGCGACAGACACCCGCACCCGATGCACTGGGTGAGACCAGCGCGCAACCGCTCCAGCTCGGCGATCCGCTCGTTGATGCGCGACGTCCACGTCGCCGATAGGCGCGACCAGTCCCGCCCAGTCGGCACGCGCCCCGACGGCAGCTTCGCGAGCTCGGCGGCGATCTCGTCGAGCGTGAGGCCGATGCGCTGCGCGAAGACGATGAAGGCGACCCTGCGGAGCACCGCGCGCGGGTATCGGCGATGCCCCGATCCCGTGCGCACCGACTCGATGAGCCCCTTCTCCTCGTAGAACCGGAGCGCCGACGCGGCGACTCCGCTCCGCCGGGCCACGTCGCCGATGAGCATCAAGTCCGCCATGCAGGGGAATGTACGTGCGTCGCCCCTTGACTTCAAGTTCACTTGAGCTTGTAGCTTGCCCTCGTCAAGCCAAACCGGAGAGACGATGGGCACCCATGCAGACGAACGGACGGCACTGATCACCGGCGCATCGCGCGGGCTCGGGCTGGCGCTCGCGCGCGGACTCGCGGCGCGCGGGTGGAACCTCATTCTCACCGCGCGCGACGCTACGCGGCTACGAACCGTGCGCGACGAGCTGGCCGCCAGAACGCACGTGGCGGCGATCCCGGGAGACGTCACCGACCCCGCGCACCGGGCAGCGCTCGCCGTGCTCGCGCGGGGCCACGCCGGCCTCGACGCCGTCATCAACAACGCCGGCGCGCTCGGGCCCAGTCCGCAGCCAGAGCTGCTCGATTACCCGCTGGACATCCTGCGCCACGTCTTCGAGACGAACGTCATCGCCCCACTCGGCGTGCTCCAGGCCGTGCGCGATGCGCTCAAGCCAGGCGCCCGGCTCGTGAACGTCACGAGCGACGCGGCCGTGAACGCGTACCAGGGGTGGGGCGGCTACGGCGCCAGCAAGGCCGCGCTCGAGCAGCTGTCGGCGGTGCTCGCCGCCGAGCAGCCGTCGCTGCGCGTGTACTGGGTGGACCCCGGCGACCTGCGCACGGACATGCACCAGGCGGCGTATCCAGGGGAGGACATCAGCGATCGCCCGCTTCCGGACGTTCGCGTGCCCGCATTCGTGACGCTGCTCGAGGGTGATCTGCCAAGCGGGCGATACGTTGCCGCGTCGTTGGAGCCACCGCCCGTGGCGGTCGAGGCTGCATGACGACGATCGCCGCCGGGCCAAAGTTCACGTTGCCCGACGAGCTGGTGGCGCACGAGCCGCCGGAGGCGCGCGGGCTCGAGCGCGATCAGGTGAAGCTGATGGTGTCGGACGCGACGACCGGCGAGATCGTCCACA
>DATFFQ010000002.1:0-4181 GCA_035249955.1 Gemmatimonadaceae bacterium | reverse complement strand
TAGGCGGGCGTGCCCATGGCAATCCCGCTCTCGGTGAGATTGGTCGACGTGCCATCGAGCGCGTGGGCCAGCCCGAAGTCGGCCAGCAGGACGTGCCCGTCGCCAGAAAGCAGGATGTTCTCGGGCTTGATGTCGCGATGGATCACCGACTGCTTGTGCGCGTACTGGAGGGCGTCGGCGACCTCCACGGCGATGCGCACCGCTTCCTCTACGGGCAGGCAGCCCTCGCGGCGAATGCGGCTGCGCAGCGACTCCCCCTCCACGTACGGCATTGTGTAGTAGATCCGCCCCTCCGCCTCGCCCGAGTCGAACAGCGGGAGGATGTGCGGATGGTGCAGCCGCGCTGCCGTCCGGATCTCGCGAAGGAAGCGCTCGGCGGTGATCGCCGCGCCTAGCGAGCGGTGGAGGATCTTGATGGCAACCGGGCGGTGGTGCTTGAGGTCCCGTGCCAGATACACTGTGGCCGATCCGCCGCGCCCGAGCTCGTGCTCGATGGTGTAGCGGTCAGCAAGGGCAGCCTGGAGACGCTCGAGGTTCTCGGCCACGCCGAGAATATGAAGCGCGGCTCGGGGAGAGGCTACGGAAGGACGGCGCTACTCAGCAGGTCTCGCAGCTCGACCGCCGTCGCGATCCGATCGGCGGGCACGCGAGCGAGGGCGCGCCCGATCGCGCGGTCGAGCCCTGCGGGCACGCTGTCGCGTCGCTCGCGCACCGATGGCGCCGACTGCGTGAGCTTGCGGGTCAGCACGACGTAGGAGCTGGTCGAGCCGAACGGAGGCTCGCCGGCCAGCATCTCGTAGAGGATGCACCCGAGGCTGTACACGTCGCTTCGCTCATCCACGGTCACTTCGCCGGCCAGCTGCTCGGGGCTCTGGTACGCCGGCGCTCCGACGGTGATGGCGGTGGTCGCGGCATGTCCGCCCGGCGCCGCCACGTCCAGCGCCTCGAGCACACCCATCGAAGCCACCAGGATGCCCGACCGCGCGATCAGGATGTGCTTGGGACGAAGATCGCCGTGTCGCACACCGCGCTGGTGCGCGTACGCGAGCGCGCCGGCGAGATCGACGGCGATTCGGACGCCTTCCCCGATCGGGAGCTGCCGCTCGCGCGCCAGCTTCTCGCGCAGCGACGTCGCGTCGACGGCGGGCGTGGTGAAGTACAGGATGTCGTCGACGAGCCCGCAGTCCAGGATGGGCACGATCCGCGGATCGTGGAGCGACGCGACGCGCTCCAGCACGCGAAGCGCCTGCTCGCCGCTGGTGAGCGCCGTGAATCGCGCGCCGAAGACTCCCAGCTCTACCTGTCTGGTGTCATGACGGTCGCGCGCCGCGTACGTGCTGAACAGGGTTCCCTCGCCGATCTGTTCGCCGAGCACGTATCGATCGCGCAGCGCGCGCTTGAGCTCTTCCAGCTCGCCACGCTCCGGCGCCGGCACGTGCGCCGCGCGTGTGGCGCGACCGGCCATGCTCCTGGCGGTCGAGCTGCCGTGTCCCGAGCCCTCGATGTCCGCCGTCTCGCCTGACCGAAGGCGCCGCATCCATTCCGCGATCGCCGCGTCGGGCTCGGCCGAGAGGTGCTCGCGCACGAGCGTGGCATGGACGGTCGCGAACTGGAGGGCTTCGGCACGATCACCGGCGGCGACGAGCGCCTCGATGAGTCCGAGCGCCGCGCGCGTGCCCAGCGGCTCGGCGGTGGCCAGCCGGCGCCGCCATTGCACGAGCGCCGTCGGATCGCGGCGTGCCTCGGCATCGGCAGCCAGCGTCTCGAGTGCCGTCGCATACTCCCGCGCGCGTCGCACCCGCTCGAGATCCTGCCAGCGCTCGAACTCGTCCATCCCATCGAGCCGAAAGCCGTCGAGGAAGAGTCCCGTGTACACGCGGACCGCACGCTCGTGCGCGCCGCGCGAGATCGCCTCATCGAACTCGGCGACGTCGCTCGACATCACGTCGGGATTGATCTGGAGCGCCGCCGTACCGAGGAACAGCGAGTCCGCACCGAGCGACCGCCGCAGCATCGACAGCGCCTGCTGGAGCGCATGTCGCCCCGCCTCGGGCTCGCTGTCGGGCCAGAGGATGCCGAGCAGCTTGTCGCGGCTGATCCCACGCTTGCCGGCAGAGGCGATGAGCGCGAGCAGCGCGAGGCGCCGGCGCTGCGCCGCAGGCCCCAGGTGCGCCGCGCCGTCCTGGAGCAGCGACAAGCCTCCGAAGGTCGTGAGTCTCAGCACGACTACAAAGTACGAGGGGCGAGGGGGGAGCGGTGAGGGTGAGCATTCGGCAGCTCTCACCCCGTACCCACGCTGCTTCCCCTCGCTACACCACCCGCTCCGGCAACCACACCACGACCTCGAGGTACCGTGAGAAATGAAGCAGTGGAGACGCGTCGGGAAGCGTGATGCCGATCTGCGCGGTCATCGTGTTCACATCGAAGCGGGCGTTCGCCGGTTGGAGCGGCCATTGCGGATGGTCGATCTCGGCCCGGTAGATGTGGCTCACGGAATCCACGGCATACAGGCAGTACCGCTCGGTGAGGAAGGAGTCGAGCGATCCGGGCCGCGAGCGGAAGACGGGACCGGCGGGCGCGTAGCTGCCCGACAGCTCGGCGCTCGGTGCCCCTTCGTGCGTGCGGCGACTCGTGTAGTGAATCGTGCGCGCATCACCATTCCCTGCCGGAGTCACACGCATCTCGGCGCGGTAGTACGGCAGGTGAAACGCGCGGCGTGCCACTTCGACGGCCAGCGGATTGCCCGCATCGAGGCTGAAGAAGAAGACGCCGGGCTTGTTACCGGCGAGCGTGACGTAGGTGCGAACGTTGAGCTCCGGAAACTCCGAGACCCAGGGGAGCGCGGGAAAGAAGCGCGGCCGCACGCCGCTCATCCGGAACGGCGTCACCGCGAGCCAGGCCATGCCGTCGTACAGATCGAGCGTCAGCGCCGACGGAATCAGCGCGCGGATCGGCTCTATGGGTACCGGCCAGTGGGCGAAGAGCAGATCGTGCCAGCGCTGCGCCATGAGCCATGGCCTGGACGGAGCCGGCCACGGTCTGTGCGACCCGACGCCGCTCTCGTAGCTGCTCATGCGCACGCCCCCTCGATCATGCCGCGGTGTGCCTGCATGCCTGCTCCACTGCGCGAGCCAGCTGCGTCATCCCCGCCTCGATGGCCGATGCATCCACCGCGCCGTAGCCGAGCACCAGCCCGTTCCTCCTGGCTCGGCGGGCGTAAAACATCGACAGTGGCGAGACTTCGACGCCGAGCGCGGCGGCCTCGCGCGACACGACGTGGTCGGGCACCTCGCGCGTCAACAGACCAACGAGATGCATGCCCGTTCCGCGCGGCTCCACGTGCAGCGCTCCGGCGAGCACCTGCTTCACGGCATCGACCAGCGCATTCTGCCGTGCCTCGTACTCCACGCGCATGCGCCGCAGATGGCGCGCGAAGTGCCCCTCGGTGATGAAGTCGGCCATGACCGCCTGCTCGAGCGTGGGGGGCAGATCGCCAGTCCCGCGAGCGGCAACGAAGGAGTCGACGAGATCGGGAGGAACGACGACGAATCCGAGGCGGAGCGTGGGGAACATCGTCTTCGAGAAGGTCCCGATGTACACGACGCGCTCATCCTCATCGAGCCCCTGAAGCGCCATCAAGGGGTGACCCGAATAGCGATATTCGCTGTCGTAGTCGTCCTCCAACACCCAGGCACCGCGGGCCCGGGCCCACTCGAGCAGGGCGACGCGGCGCGCGAGCGTCATCGTGACGCCGAGCGGATACTGGTGCGATGGTGACACGTAGACGGCGCGCGCATCTCGGTCACGCTCGGCGCCAGCCGCGACATCGAGTCCGTCGTCGTCCACCGGCACCGGCACGATGCGCGCGCCGGCGGAGATGAACGCGCTGCGCACGCCGAGATAGCCCGGCTCCTCCAGCCAGGCGGCGTCGCCCGGATCCAGCAGCATTCTCGTGGCGAAATCGAGTGCGTGTTGTGCGCCGAAGACGATCAGCACCTGGTCGGGCTCGCACCGCACGCCCCGCGAAGCGTGAATGTGGGTCGCGATCGCCTCTCGAAGCGGCCGGTATCCGAGCGTGTTGCCGGCATCGAGCTGCGACACGGAGAGTCGCCGCACGCGGCGGGCCGTGATTCGCGCCCAGAGGTCGACGGGAAAGAGGTCGATGGCCGGTGTGCCGGAAC
>DATFFQ010000001.1:0-22755 GCA_035249955.1 Gemmatimonadaceae bacterium | reverse complement strand
AGCGTCGCCTGCGTAGTCTCTCGAGACATGGCCGACCTCCGGCATCTGGGGTTACACCCGCAAACGGTCACCTCTTCTTGGCGAACCCGAATATCGGTTACGCCGCGACCGGCCGGAGGAAGGCCTTTCTCATTTCAACTCCGTGGTTAGCCAAGGCTCGTGGCGCGAGGAGCTCTGCCCACACCATGAGCCTTCTGTGAGCCTCTGTGTCCTCCGTGCCTCTGTGGTTAGCCACGCAGGGCTCGTGGCGCGAGGAGATGAAGGAGTGCCACGCCTTAGTACCCGTGCTTCCTCAAGACCTGCCTCACGCGGTCGAGCGGGATGGCTTCCACCGTCCGTCCGCGCACGGAGACCGTCGTGGCCGTGAAGAGGGAGTTGTAGATGGCTTCCTCCGTCGCCTCCACCGCCGCCTGAAAGAGAGCCGACATCGCGTCGTTAGGCAGCTCAGCGGCCGACCCGCGGGCCGTCGTGTCGGGGCGGACGCCGGGGAGCACACGGCGGCGAACCGATTCGGCGGTCGAGAACGCGATCGCATAGTCGCCGGAGCCGTTCGATGCGCTCGAGCCCGTGCGCGCCAGGCCCATGATCGCACGGGCGGCGAGGCGCTCGATGTTGCGGTCCGACAACGGCGCGTCGGTCGCGACCACCATCATGATCGAGCCGTCGCCGCTGTCGGATGCCACCGCATCGCCGAAGGAATACCGGCCGAGCTCCCGGCCCACAGGCGCTCCCAGCACCTGCAGCACGCCGCCGAAGTTGCTCTGCACCAGTACGCCCAGCGTCCACCCGCCGAGCGCGCGCGGCAGCACGCGCGATGAGGTGCCAATCCCGCCCTTCCAGCCGAACGCCACGGTCCCGACGCCCGCTCCGACCGATCCCTCGCGCACGGGACCGCCCGCGGCGGAGGTGATCGCGGATTCGACCACCGCCGACGTGATCGGCCGCCACCGCGTAGCGTTCAGCGTGCCGTCGTTCGTCTCGCCGACGATCGGGTTGATGGAGCGCACCTGCTCCATCCCGGGCTGCCGGAGGAGCCACGACACCATCGCGTCGGCCGCCTTCCACACGCATAGCGTGCACGTGAGAAGAATGGGAGTCTCGATCTCACCGAGCTCACGCACCTGCGTGATGCCGAGCAGCTTCCCGAACCCGTTCCCCACGTACATGGCGGCCGGCACGCGATCGAAGAAGAGATTGCCGGCATGTGGGAGGATCGCTGTCACTCCAGTCCGTACGCTGTCACCGTGGACGACGGTCGCATGTCCCACGCGAACACCGGCGACATCGGTGATCGCATTGAGCGCTCCGGTCCGGAAGATCCCCGGCGCCACGCCCAGCTCGCGCGCCCGCTTGGGAGCCTGAGCGTCGCAGAGTGACGCGAAGGCGGCGATCGCCGTCGCGACGCGCCACGCGCGGGCGCGCGCCAGCGGCAGGCGGGACGCTACGCGCGCGCTGACCCCACTACCCACTGCAGCGTTGCCTGATCGATGTTGCCGCCGGAGAGCACGATGGCGACTCGGTGACCGGCCAGCGCTTCCCGCAGCGTGAACAGGCCGGCCAGGCCCGCGGCGCCCGCTCCTTCGACCAGGGTGTGCGTCGTGCGAAGCAGGAGCCTCAGCGCACTCACGATCTCCTCGTCGCTCACCAGCACGAAGTCGGCGAGACCATCCCTCAGCGCCGGAAAGGTCAGCTCGTAGGCGGATCGCGTCGCGATCCCATCGGCGAACGTGTGCGCCGATGGCGTCGTCACGCGCGTGCCGGCCCGCCACGACTCGTATCCGGCCGGCGCGCCGTCAGCCTGGACGGCGTACACGCGCACGCCGGGACGCATCTCGCGCACCACGGTGAGCGCTCCGACGGCCTGCGATCCGCCGCCCAACGACATCACGATCGCATCGAGATCGGGCGCCTCCTCCAGCATCTCGAGCGTCAGCGTGCCCGCGCCGGCGATCACGTCGCGGTTGTTGGTGGAGTGCACGAGGGTGAGTCCACGCTCACGCACCAGCCGGTCGGCCACGACCACGGACTCATCGTAGTCGCGTCCTTCCTCAACGACCTCGGCCCCGAGCCCACGCATGGCCTCGTTCTTCTCCGGATTGTTGCCGAGCGGGACGCAGATGGTCACCGACACGCCGAGCAGGTGTCCGCCGTACGCCAGCCCCAACCCGTGGTTGCCGCGACTCGCGCCGATCACCCCCCGCGCGCGCTGCTCGTCCGACAGGCGGGTCATCGCCGACAGCGCGTTGCGCACCTTGAAGGCATTCGTGGGCTGATGGTTCTCGTGCTTCACCAGCACCTGAATGCCGTGGCCCACGCTGGAGTCGAGCATCGCGTACGAGCGGAGCGGCGTGGGACGTAGATAGGGTGCCATCCGCTCGCGGGCCGCGACGACATCGGCGAGCGCGATCGGGTACGGTGACGTCGCGGCGGAGATCGGCAAGGCAGCACTCATTCAGTAGTCCACGGGTCTCAGGTAGGACTCGCCGATCGCCGTCGGACTCACCATGGCGACCGTAGGCAACCGGCGCTTCCAATGCGTGCCATCGAGCCGCCCCCGTACCACCTCGACCTCCGCCTCGTCCCACCCGCGCTCCACGAGCTCCCGTGGTGTGTAGCCACTCAACAACCAGTGCAGGATCACATCCGCTTTCGCGTAGCTGATCCCGAAGTCGCCTTCATCCGTCTGCCCGGTGATGAGATCGGCACTGGCTGGCTTCTCGACGATGACGGCGGGCACACCCAGATGGCGCGCCAACGCCCACACCTGCGTCTTGTAGAGATCGCCAAGTGGATTGAGCGGCGGTGAGTCGTCGGCGTGCCAGGTGAAGTAGCCGAAGAGTCGCTCCGTCTTGTTCCCCGTCCCGAGCGGGATCGCCTGGTACTTGACCGACAGATCGAACAATGCCGTCATGCGCACGCGCGCCATGACGTTTCCGCGGCGGCCCGGGCTCGCGTCCGGCTCGGCGGCCAGGTAGCCGTCCACCGCCGGCGAGATGTCGATCGTGCGGCCGCCGATGCCGAGCTGATCGATCACCAGCTGAGCATGCTCCAGGCTGTCGGGGCTGGAGGCGCGGTAGGGAAGCCGCACCCCGATCACGTTTTCCGGGCCCACCGCGCGCGCGGCGAGGAAGGCGGTGACCGCCGAGTCGACACCTCCGGAGACGGCGACGATGGCCTTCGAGAAGCCGCGCTGGCGCAGCTCATCGCGAAGGAAGTGCACGAGCCATCCTTCCACCAGCGGGGCGTCGATCTCGAGCGGCGCCACCGCGGCGCCGTCGTGGACGGGAGGACAGACCACGCGAATCGACCCGGTACCGTGCGCGCCCGGCTCGGGGTGCACGAGCGCTCGGTCCGGCTCCTCGACCGGCGGCGCTTCGTCGTACTCCAGCACGTGCGGCTCGCGCTCCAGGATCCGCTCGAGCGAGCCCAGCACGTGCGGCATGGCGGTGCGCAGGTCGCTCACCAGCGGCATGTCGGCGCGCGCCCGCGTGAGGTCGGAGAGATCGAGCGTCAGGGTGAGCAGGGCCTCATCCCACAACGGACCGCGTAGCCTGATCTCCCCTCGAGGGCCGGCGATGAGCGATGCGCCGGCGAACATCTTACCACCCTCGTTCCCGGACAGGTTCGAGAGCGTGCAGTAGATGCCGTGCTCCTCGGCGATGTCGCGGATCAGTCGCTCCCACCGCGCGACGCTCGCCGGACCGGGCACGGCATCGTCGCGCGGCCACGTGCCTCTGGCGGGCGCCGCGGCACACACGAACACGACCTGCGCTCCATCGAGCGCGGCGAGTGTGCCCGAGATGCTGTGCCACGCATCCTCACACACCAGCATCGCCGCGCGTCCCCAGGAGGTGTCGAAGGCGCGGATCTCGTGGCCGCGCTCGACGAAGCGCTCCTCGTCGAACAGCCCGTACGTGGGCAGGAAGTTCTTGCGGTGGACGTGATGCACCATCGGCTCGCCCGCCCCGAGGGTGACGTACATGGCGCTGTTGTGCAGGGTGTTGTTCCACACCTCGTAGAACCCAACCACGACGTCCAGCGGGCTCGGCGCACTGACCGCTTCGCGGTAGACTCGGTCGAGATCGCCCGCGAGCTGCCCGGCCGTCACCGCCAGGTCGCGCACCCCACCCTCCACGAAGTAGCCGGTCAGCGCCGTCTCCGGCAGCTGCAGCACCTGCGGCCGCGGCTCGAAGGCATGCACCTGCGCGAAGATCTCCCGCAGCCGGCTCAGGTTGTCGACGTAGTCACCCTTTCGCGGCTCGAATTGGGCGATCGCCAGGTGGAGGACCGGGGGCATGCCGACAAGATAAGGGCTCGGCGGCGGCGGGGCACGGGCAGGCGGTCGCACTCGCGAGCCACTTCAACCCGCCATTGTCGCACTTCATCCCCACAGACATTCGCGGGCGCCACCGGCGCTGTCACACGGGCAAGGAGGTGCCCCATGTGTGCACGCCAACTCAGCCGTCGCGCGCTGCTTCTGACCGGCTTCGTTCCCGGGACCATCGCGACGCTTGCCGCCTGCGCCACCATCCCGGAAGGACCGAATCGCGGACCACGGGACGGCAACGCCCTTCAGGCAACGACCGTCAGCTCCAAGAGCATCGTGCAGAGCGGCGAGCTCACGACCGCATCGGCGCGCTCGTTGTACGACGCCTTGCGCCGCCTGCGTCCGGAGTTTCTCTGGCCGCGGAACGCGACGCCCATGTACCCCGATGGCTTCTACGCCGGCGTGATCGTCGACGGAACGCCGATGGGGGACGTCCTCAGCCTCCAGACGTTCCCCGCCGCCCACGTTCGCGAAGTCCGCTACGTAACCGCCCGCGACGCCATGCTGCGCTACGGTCCAGGATACGAGGGTGGCGCGCTGCTGGTTACGGTCGGGAGACGGTAGTTGCGGGACGCGGGCCAACCTGGCGCCTGCCTCGGGCCGGAGCAGGGAGTCGCATCCCGCATCCCGCCTCCCGCGCCCGCTTTGTGACCTCCGTCCTACTCCCGCCGTCGCCGAAGAAAGCAAACTTCGGTCGATCGAGGGGTATAACCCCTCATGCTCGAACTCAGGCGGACTTCAGCCATCAACGACTCGATGCTGCTCGCACCCTCGCCGCGGTGCCGCACCTGGCGTGCCCATGTGGTCGCGCTGGCTGCTGCATCCATGCTGGCGGTCAACGTCGCTGCCGCGCAGAACGGCGACGGCGGGGGCGAGCCATGGCGCATCATCCAGCCGCCGCAATCGACGCTCGTTTTCGCACGGGATGGATCGCTCATCGGCGAGATCGGCAAGGAGTGGCGCACGAGCGTCTCCATAAGAACGCTCCCACGCTATGTCCCGCAGGCGTTCGTCGCCATCGAGGACCACCGATTCTACCAGCACGACGGTGTCGACGTGGTGGGCATCGCAGGAGCGCTGCGCGACATCGTGCGCGGCCAGCCCAGGGGGGCGAGCACTATCACGCAGCAGCTCGTGGGTAACATGCATCCGGAGGCGATCGATCGCACCGATCGGAGCCTTTCGCGCAAGCTGCGCGAGCAGGCAGCCGCCCGCGAGATGGAGAGGCACTACTCGAAGGAGCAGATCCTCGAGGCCTACCTCAATCAGATCAGCTTCGGGCACGGCTGGTACGGCATCGAGTCGGCGTCGCGCCACTATTTCGGGAAGCCGGCGGCCCGGCTCACGCTGGCGGAGGCGGCCGCGCTGGCCGCGATGCCGAAGGGCCCGGCCATCTACGACCCAATCCGCCACCCCGACCGCGCCCTGACGCGCCGGAACCTGGTGCTCGACCGAATGGTCGAGGAGAAGTACATCGGCCCCGCCGCGGCCGAGGAGGCGAAGCGCCAGCCCGTGGCTACCGCGCCGAACGGTGGCATGTCCGCGTACGCGCCGTACTTCGTCGATCTCGTCAGGCAGCGCGCCGAGCGCGAGGGATTCCCGCTCGGGAACGGCGGCTATCGCGTCTACACTACCGTCGACCCGACCCTCCAGAGCAGCGCGACCGACGCGCTCCGCGAAGGGCTCGCGCGGGTCGAGGCACGCCCGGGCTATCGGCACCGCACTTACGGCCAGCGCACCCGCGGCCGCACCGACTACCTGCAGGGAATGGCGGTGATGCTCGACGCCGGCACGGGCGACGTACTGGCGATGGTCGGCGGCCGCGACTATTCCGAATCTCAGTTCAACCGCGCGGTTCTGGCGCTCAGGCAGCCCGGCTCGGCGTTCAAGCCGATCGTCTATGCCGCGGCGCTTCGTGACAGCATGTCGGCCAGCCATCTCGTGGCCGACACGGCACTGGCCATCCTCCTCCAGGACGGCACCATCTACTCGCCTGAGAATTCCGACGGGGTGTTCCTCGGCGAGATGACGCTTCGCGACGCGCTGGCCAAGTCACGCAATCCCGTCGCCGTGGCACTCTCGCAGCGCGTCGGCATGGACTCCGTGATCGCGCTCGCCAGAAGGCTGGGCATCGACACGCCGATCGCGCCCTATCCGTCGAGCGCGATCGGCGCGTCCGCCGTTCGCCCGCTCGACTTCGTTGCCGCGTTCACATCGTTCGCCAATCTGGGCGCGAGGGCCGAGCCGCGCTTCATCGTGAAGATCGAGGATCGCGCCGGCCGCGTGGTGCACTCCCCGCCGCGGCGCGCGCCGCACTTCGCCGTCGATCCGCGTGTTGCGTTCATCGTACGCGACATGATGCGCGACGTCGTCGAGCGCGGCACCGCGACGCAGGTGCGCCGCTACGTGCCGGAGCACGTTCCGGTCGCGGGGAAGACCGGAACCACCAACGACAACACCGATGTGTGGTTCGTGGGGATGACGCCGGAGATCGTCGGCGGCGTGTGGCTGGGCTTCGACACCCCAAAGATGATCACGCCCGGCGCTGCCGGCGGCTCGCTCGCGGCGCCGATCTGGGGAGACATCGTGGGCCGCTACTACCAGGACCGGCAGTCAGGAAGCTGGGAGCCTCCCGCGGGCATCGTGGTCGCAGAGCTCGACCGCACGACCGGCGCGCTGGCCGATGAGCTCACGCCACCCGAGCAGCGCTACACCGAGTACTTCATCGAAGGGACCGAGCCCGCCCAGCTCCGCTTCGATCCCTGGTCGGTGTTCAAGTGGGGACCGATCAATTAGGGACGCGGGACGCGACACGAGCAGGCGGAGCGCCCTGTTCGGCCGGGTAGCAAGGGACTAGAGGTAGTGATTTCCAGTGATTCAGTAGGAGCTAATGGAAGTGAGAGCGTAACGAGGCACACCTTTACGCTCTTACTCTCTCATGCAGTACTGAATCACTGAAAATTACTACCGTTAGTCCATCGCTACGTGGCCCTAAGAAGGGCCTCCAGCTCCATCTAGTCCGTTGCTCGGTGGCCCCGACTGAGGGTTCCCCCTGCGCGTCTCGCGTCCCGCGTTCAGGCTACCGCCTCAGCCTGCTCCTCCGCCTCTTCCATGATCGTCTTTTCGCCCTTGCGCGCGCTCGGGACAGGCACGAGTGCGATGTCGAACACCTCATCGAGCGTCGACACGCAGTGGAACTCGAGCTGTTGCCGCACGTCCTCCGGGATGTCCTCCAGGTCGGCCTCGTTTTCCTTCGGCAGGATGATCGTCGTGATCCCCGCCCGGTGAGCGCCAAGCACCTTCTCCTTCACGCCACCGATCGGCAGCACGCGTCCGCGCAGGGTGACCTCGCCGGTCATCGCCACATCCTTGCGCACCGGACGGCCCGACATCGCCGACACGAGCGCCGTCGACATCGTTACGCCCGCTGACGGACCATCCTTGGGGATGGCCCCAGCCGGCACGTGGATGTGCACCTCGATGCTCCCCAGCCGGTCGTCCGGAATCTGCAGCGTGGATGCGTGCGTGGCCGCGTACGTGAGCGCGGCGCGCGCCGACTCCTTCATGACATCACCCAGCTGACCGGTGAGAATGAGCGACACGTTGCCGAGCCCACCCACCTGCACCGAGTCGTCCGATGGCGGCGCGCCATAGAGGCGGCGGATCGCCGCCTCGACGAACATGATGTCGCCGCCCGCCGGCGTGTAATACATCCCCGTCGCCACGCCCACCTCGTTCTCCTCGGCGGCGCGCTCCGGGTGCACCTTCGGCCGGCCCAGCAGCTCCCGCACCATGTCGGGCGTGATGTGAAGCTCGATCTGCTCCCCAGCCGCCAACCGCCGCGCCACCTTGCGGCCGACAGCCCCCACCTGACGCTCGAGCTGTCTGACTCCGCTCTCGCGCGTGTAGTTCGTCACCACCGTCATCACTGCATCGTCGGTGAAGGTGACGCCCTTACCCGCGAGCCCGGCCTCATCCAGCTGCCGCGGGATCAGATACTTCTTGGCGATCTCCGCCTTCTCGCGCTCCGTGTATCCCGAGAACTCCACGACCTCCATGCGGTCGAGCAGCGGGCCGGGGATGTTCTGGATGAAGTTCGCCGTCGCGATGAACAGCACCTCGCTCAGGTCGAACGGCACGTTCAGATAGTGATCGGTGAAGGTGTCGTTCTGGGCCGGATCGAGTACCTCGAGCAGCGCGCTCGACGGGTCTCCCTGGAAGGAGACGCCCAGCTTGTCGACCTCGTCGAGCAGGAACACCGGGTTCTTCGTTCCCGCCTGCTTCATCCCTTGAATGATCCGGCCCGGCATCGCTCCCACGTACGTGCGACGGTGACCGCGGATGTCAGCCTCGTCGCGCGCGCCACCGAGGGACACGCGCACGTATTCACGTCCCAGCGAGCGCGCGATCGACTTGGCGATCGATGTCTTGCCGACGCCCGGCGGGCCGACGAAGAGCAGGATCGGCCCCTTGGCCATCGCGCGGGCCTTCGCCTCCTTCTTGTCGGTGATCTGCCGGTCCTCGTCGTCGTTCACCGCGAGCGTGGGCGTGGGCGTTTCTTTCGTGGGACGCAGCCGAGCCGCCGGGAACTCGCCCGTCTTCTCGACCTCCGCTGCCAGCTCCTGTGCCTTGAGTTGACGCACGGCGAGAAACTCGAGCACGCGATCCTTCACGTCCGGCAGCCCGTAGTGATCCTCGTCGAGCACCTGCTTGGCGTGGTTGAGGTCGAGGTCGTCGTCGGACCGCGTGTTCCACGGCAACTCGGCGATCCACTCCAGGTAGGTGCGGATGACCTGCGCCTCCATCGACTCGCGTCCGGCGCGCTCCAGCCGCCCGAGCTCGCGCTCGACTTCTTGTCGCGCGACCTTCGGCAGCTCGAGCTTGGTGAGCTTCTCGCGCAGCTCCTCGATCTCGCGGTTCTGGTCGTCGTCGCCGAGCTCCTTCTGAATCGCCTTCAGTTGCTCGCGCAGGTACATCTCGCGCTGGCGCTGTCCCAGCTCCTCCTGCACCTGCGACTTGATCTCTTCCTGTGCCTCCAGCAGGCCGATCTGCCGCTGCACGTGCACCAGCACCCGGCGCAGGCGCTCCTCCACGCTGAGCGTCTCGAGCAGTCCCTGCTTCTCCGGCACGCTCAGCTCGATGTATCCCGCCACGAGGTCGGCGAACCGTCCGGGCTCCTGCACCGAATCGAGCACCTGATGCACCACTTCCTCGGGCAGTCCACGCTTCTCGCCCAGCTCCGCGGCGCGCTCGCGGATCTCCTTGTGCAGCGCCTCGAACGCGGGATCGGTGTCGTCGACCGGATTCATCTCCTCCACGGGAATGATGATCGCGTGGAGGTAGTTGTCGGTGGTGGTGTACTGCAGGGCCGTGGCGCGCTGCTCGCCCTGGAGCAGCAGCTGCACGCCGCCGAGCCCCCGCTGCACCTGGCCGATGCGCGCGATGACGCCCATGGAGTACAGAATGTCGGGCGCCGGCTCGTCGGTGTTGTCGCGCTGCGCGACGGCGAAAACTAGACGGTCACCCTTGAGCGCCGCCTCGATGGCGCGGAGCGTTCCCGGCCGGCCCGCGGCGATGGGCGCCGTCAGGCCGGGGAATATCACCGTGCCGCGGAGCGGCAGGACTGGCAATGTCTGTCGTTGCGCCATGTTTCGCTTGGCTAGTAGTACGTTGGGACAGCTCGTCCCGCATGGTTTGTTCCAGGTTCCGTGCGGTCGGTGACTTGGGTAACGTGAGTGGAGTGAGTGATAACGACTGGAGTCAAGGGCATGAGGTCTGGCGATGAGGGCATCACCTCATCGCATGCTCCTCACCCCGGCCCGCGTCACTTTCCCACTCGCATCACTTCTGTCACGGACTTTCTGGGCGCGATCGCCTCTACGCCTAAACCCTGCCTCACCAAGCGCGTTCCACGTCTCTTTGAGGTACGCCGCCGCGGCAGATTTTGCAACTTCCCGCGGTCTGTTTGGCGTAGTGTAGCTGCCAGCGCGGCACGCTCATCTTTTCAGATCGCGCCAATGGTGATACACTAAGCAAACTGCTTCTCCCTCCGGGACTTAGTCTGGTGCCTGATCCGATTGCCCTGTCGTCTGATGCGGAGCTGCGCGCGCTCGTCGAGCGCGCACTCTCCTCCAGCTACGATCTCGATCAGGAGATCGGCCGCGGTGGGATGGGCATCGTCTATCGAGCGAAGGATCGACGGCTCAAGCGCACCGTCGCCATCAAGCTCCTGCCGCCCGAGCTGGCCTTCCGCTCGGAGATTCGCTCGCGCTTCCTCCGCGAGGCCGAAACCGCGGCTCAGCTCAGCCACCCGAACATCGTCCCCATCTACAGCGTCGATGAGCGCGAGGGACTGGTTTTCTTCGTCATGGCGTGTGTCGAGGGGCTCAACCTGGCCAAGCTGCTTCAGGAAGAGCCCAAGATCGGCATCGACGAGACCCGGCGCATCCTCCTTGGCGTCGGCGAGGCGCTCGCCTACGCCCACGCGCGCGGCGTGGTGCATCGCGACATCAAGCCCGACAACATTCTGCTCGACGCCGAGACCGGTCGACCGATGGTCACCGACTTCGGCATCGCGCGCGCCGTACAGGAGGGCGGGGACTCACGACTGACCGCCACCGGCGTCGCCATCGGCACGCCCGCGTACATGTCGCCCGAGCAAGCAGCGGGTGATCGACAGATCGACGGCCGCAGCGATCTCTACTCGCTGGGCATCGTGGGCTACCAGATGCTGGCCGGCCAGCTCCCATTCAACGCCGCCAGCACGCCGACGATGCTGCTCAAGCACATCAGCGAGCTGCCGATGCCCATCCAGCAGCGCCGCGAGGAGCTCCCCGATGACCTCGCGGCGATCATCATGACGCTGCTGGAGAAGGAGCCCGACAACCGTTTTCCGGATGCCGCGACGCTGGTGCGCGCGCTCCAGGGAGACAGCTCGGTGATACCGGAGCGCGTGCCGGCGCCGGCCACGCCGGTGCGTGGCGCAACCTGGGGCGAGGCTCCGGGCGGGAGCACCGGCGCTCGAACCGGCGCGGCCCGCTCGCTCGCGACCGGCAGCCGCGCTGCGCTCTCCGGAGAGGAGATCACCGCCGACGACATCGCGCGGTGGTCGGCGGCACCGGTGCAGGAATACCGGAAGAAGTTCGCCAGCTACGCGGCGGTGAACGCCGTCATTGTCGCGGCGGCGGTGATCGCCGACACCGACCTCATGTTCATCACCGTGATCTGGAGCATGGTGATGGCCGCCCGCTACGCGAAGCTCTGGTCGTCAGGCTACGATTGGCGTGACGTATTCCGGCAATCGCGCGACCGGCGCCTGGTCGACGTCGCATCGGAGACGGTGGACGAGGTGCGAGGCGTCTTCAGCCCCGAGGCCCGGGAGCGTAAGCGGCAGCGACCGAAGCGCGTTCGGCCGCCAGCGCCGCCCGACCCGTCGCACGCGCTCGCGCCGCCGATCTCCGAGCGGGAGATGGGTGTGCACGCTGCCACGGTCCGACAGGCTGCCACCAGCCGCGCCGAGATCCTGCGACTGGTCGATGGTCTTCCCAAACACGATCGCGCCCTCGTCGCCGACGTGGCGCCGGCGGCCGAAGCACTCTATTCGCGCATTCACGCGCTGGCGCTCGCGCTCGCCGAGCAGGAGCGCACCGAGGGACCGCACGCGATGGTCGAGATCGAGAAGCAGATTGCCCACCTCGAGGACCAGGCCAATCCGCTGGAGCACGCCGCCAGCGAGGAGCGCGTGCGGCGTCTGGCGTACCTCAAGCGACAGCGCCGCGCGGTGGCCGAGGGCGCGCGCCGGCGCGAGCGCACCGCGGCCCGGTTGGAGAGCTGCGTGCTCGCGCTGCAGAACATGCGGCTCGATGTGCTGCGGCTCCGCGCCGGAGGCGTCGCCAGTGCGACCGGGCAGATCACCATGCTCACCGAGCGGGCGCGGTCGCTCGCTGACGAGGTGGATGCCGCCGTGTACGGCGTCGAAGAGGTCGCCCGCGCGCTGAAGACTCCCCCGAAGCGGCGACAGGAGCCCGGTCAGGCGTGACCGACCACATGCACGACCGCGTGGTGGCAGCGGTCGGCGACCTGTACGATGTCGGCGAAGAGATCGGGCGCGGCGGGATGGCGATCGTCTATCGCGCGCTCGATCTGCGACTCCGGCGTCACGTGGCGGTCAAGGTGCTGCCGCCGGAGTATGCTTTCCGCCATGACGTGAAGGAGCGCTTCCTGCGCGAAGCGCAGACTGCCGCCCAGCTCAGTCACCCCAACATCGTTCCCATATTCAGCGTCGACGAGCGTCAGGGGATCGTCTACTTCGCCATGGCGCTCGTCGAGGGGGAGAGTCTGGCGCAGCGGCTGGGTCGCGGCCTGGCGCCCGCGTTCGACGAGGTGCGGCGCATCCTGCACGACGTCGCCGACGCACTCGCGTACGCGCACGCGCGCGGTGTGGTGCACCGGGACATCAAGCCCGACAACATTCTCATCGATCTCCACGCCGCCCGGCCGATGGTCACCGACTTCGGCATCGCGCGCGCGGCCGAGGCCGACTCGCGCCTCACCGTCACCGGCGTGGCGGTCGGTACGCCGGCGTACATGTCGCCCGAGCAAGCCCTCGGGGAGCGTGAGGTGGACGGGCGCAGCGACATCTACTCGTTAGGCGTGGTGGGCTACCAGCTGCTTGCGGGGGAGCTGCCGTTCAAGGCCAACAACACACCGGCGATGATGATGAAGCACATCAGCGAGATCCCTCGGCCGCTCGCCGAGCGCCGTCGCGATGTGCCACGAGCGCTCGCCGCGGCGGTCGAGCGGGCACTGGCCAAGAAACCCGAAGATCGCTGGCCGGATGCCGCCGCGTTCCGCGACGCGGTGCTCGGCATCGACGTCCCGCACGCCCACCGTGCCGAGAGTCGCGCATCGCACGCCGATCGTGGAGGCGCGGACCGATCGCGACCGGCGACGCCGGCGCCGCCGCCGCCGGTTCCCGTGAGCCCCCCGGTCGACCACGACCTCCAACGCCACCACGAGCAGCATCGCAAGCCGGGCCAGCGGCGTGAGCGAAAGAAGAGGGAGGATACCCTCGAGCGATTCGCCGAGCGCCCCGTTGAGCAGCGGCTTCGCCTCCTGCGCGGCCAGATCGTGGGCACCGTGGGGACGATCGGTGGATTGGCGGCCATCAACGTGATGACGTCGCCCGATTTCCTCTGGTTCATCTTCCCGGCGATCTTCATGTCGGCCGGGCTCTTCTCGCGGGCGGCGACGTTGTGGGGGGATGGCGTCGGCCTCCGCGACATCTTTCGCCGAACCCCGCCGCAGCAGCGTGTCGCGGCCAGGGCGCACGGGGCGCTGCCGCCCGCCGACTCGGTCCCGCAGCATGTGCCGCACGAGGTGCTCAATGGACCGCACGGTGCCACCATTCGCCGGGCGGCGGTGGACCACGCCGCGATCCTGGCCATCATCCAGCGGCTCGACAAGGTAGATCGTGAGCTCCTGCCTGATGTCGTGCCGACGGTGAACGCGCTCATGGAGCGCGTGGGCTCGCTGGCGCAGATGCTCCATCAGCTCGACGCCGACGCCACGCCGGAGCTCCTGAAGAGCATCGAGGACCGCATCGCGGCCGTCGAGCGCGAGCCCGACGGCTCAGCTGACCGCGAACGCCGCCTCACGCTGCTCGGTCGCCAGCGCACGACGGTCTCAGACCTGCTGCGGCGGCGGCGTCGAGTTTCGGCACAACTCGAGAGCGCCTCGCTCGCGCTGCACAATCTCAAGCTCGATCTCATCAAGCTCCGGTCCTCGGGCGTGCAGTCCGCCCTCGCCGATGTGAACAGTGCCACCCTCGAAGCCCGCGCCCTCTCGCGCGACATCGAACACGTCCTCGACGCCGCTGATGAGGTAAGGAAGCTCTAGCGGCGGGCGTGGCAGGTGGCGGGGTGGCGCGGTCCGTAAAGATCGCGTCCGCGTCCGCCAGCACTTACCTTACCGGTTTCCCTCAGCCCAGCCCAACGATGCGAGCCTCGCGATTCATCGCCATCGTGCTTGGTGCCGGCCTGGCCGCCGGCATCGGTGAACCCGCATCCGCGCAACGCCCCACGCGCGACGCGCGACGCGCCATTCCTACTCCCTCGTCGGTGCTCGGCTTCGAGCCCGGTGAGGATCGCAAGCTGGCCAGCTGGCGGCAGGTCGTGGAGTACTTCACCCGGCTCGATGCCGCGAGCGCGCGCGTACAGGTGCGAACCCTCGGGCGAACGACGCTGGGCAGGCCGTTCATCGCCGCCTTCATCGCCGACTCGGCGACCCTCGCCCATCTGCCGCGCTACCGCGAGGTCCAGCGGAAGCTCGCCGATCCACGACTCCAGCGAGCCGGCGAGCGCACGCGGCTGCTCGCCGAAGGGAAGGTGGTCGTGCTCGTCACCTCGAGCATCCACTCCACGGAGGTAGGCGCCATTCTCACACCGCTCGTCCTCGCGCATCGGCTGGTGACCGACGAGGGTGAGGAGATGCGAGCCGTGCGCCGGAACGCGATCACGATCCTCGTCCCCTCGCTCAATCCCGATGGTGTCGACATCGTCGCCGAGTGGTACAGGGCTACCCTCGGGACACCGGCCGAGGGGACATCCCCGCCGGAGCTCTACCATCACTACGTCGGGCACGACAACAACAGGGACTGGTACGCGTTCACGCAAATCGAGACACAGCTCACCATCGACTCGCTGCACAGCGTCTGGCACCCGCAGATCGTCAACGACATCCATCAGCAGGGCGCGTACGGCTCGCGGATCTTCATTCCGCCGTACATGGATCCCATCGAGCCCAACGTCGATCCCCTGCTCGTTGCCGGTGTGAACCAGATGGGGATGGCCATGACGTGGCGGCTCATGTCGCAGGGGAAGACAGGGATCGCGAACAACGCCTCGTACGACGCCTGGACGCCCGCCCGCGCGTACCAGCACTACCATGGCGGCATCCGCATCCTCACCGAGACGGCGAGCGCACGCCTGGCGACGCCGATCGATCTGGCGTTCGATTCGCTCCAACTCTCGCGCGGTTACGATCCAAAGGTGTCGAGCTGGAACTTCGCTGCGCCGTGGCCGGGCGGCCGATGGACGATTCGGGACATCATCGATTACCAGACGAGCGCGACGTGGGCGCTCCTGGCCGAAGCCGCGCGCGATCGCACGACCTGGCTCCACACGTTCGCGCGGCTGCACGAGCGCGCCGTCGAGGGACGAGAGGCGCCGGGTCGCGAGGGCTGGCCGATCGCGTTCGCGATCCCGACCACGCAGCGTGACACCGTGGCGCTGCACACGCTGCTGCGCGTGCTCGATCGCGGGCAGGTCGAGATCTACGCCGCGCGCGCCTTCACCGCCGGAGGCGTGCGGTATCCGGACGGAACGCTGGTGATTCCGACGGCGCAGCCCTACGGCGCATTCGCCAAGGCGCTGCTCGAGCGGCAACAGTATCCCGATCTGCGCGAGTACCCGGGCGGTCCCCCCAAGCGGCCGTACGATGTGACGGCGCATACGTTGCCGCTGCTCATGGGCGTCGAAGTCGCGGCGATCGTGGAGGGAGCGCTGCCGCCGGCGACGCGGGTGCACATGTTCGCCGCGCTGGTGGATACCGTGGGACACGGCTCGGCGCCCGCTCCGACCGGAGCAACCGCGCCGCTGCGACCGGAGCCGCCGCCCGCACATCCGCTGATCGCCCCCGAGGTGATCGACGGACTCAGCGATTCCACGACCCGACGCATCGCGATCTACAAGAGCTTCGTTCCGTCGATGGATGAAGGGTGGACGCGCTGGATCTTCGATCAGTATCGCATCCGCTATACGAGCATCACCGACCGAGACGTACGCGCGGGCGGACCCGTGCTCCGCGGGCGATTCGATGTGATCCTGATTCCGGATCAGTCGCCGCGCTCGCTCGAGCGTGGCGCGTCACAGCAATACCCCGATTCACTGCGTGGCGGGCTGGGTGCGGAAGGCGCGTCGGCGCTGCGCGCGTTCGTGGAGCAGGGAGGCACGCTGGTGACGTTCAACGAGGCGAGCAACTATGCGATCCGCGCATTGCAACTGCCGGTTCGCAACGTGCTCGACAGTGTGAGCACGCGCGACTTCTACGCGCCCGGCTCCATTCTCCAGGTCACCCTCCCCGGCGCGAGGACCAGCAGGGGCAACCTCACCCGACTCATGCCGGACTCCAACGCGACGTCCGCGCTTGCGCGCGCGGTGCGCGAGCAGGGCGGGGCGTGGAACGTCGCGTGGTTCGAGGAGGGCCCGGCGTTCGAGATCACCGACACGACGCGCGCGACGGCGGTGCTCGCCTATCCCACGGATCGCGACCCGCTCATGTCCGGCTGGCTCCTGGGAGGCGACCGACTCAAGGGGAAAGCCGCCCTGGTGGAGGCACGCTTGGGCGAGGGCCGCGTGGTGCTCTTCGGCTTCCGCCCGCAGTACCGCGCGCAGAGCCTGGCCACCTATCCACTGGTGTGGGCCGCAATGCGACGGTAGTCAGCCGGTCTCCTCGCGCGATGGTCGCGGACGACGAATCGTCATTGTTGGGGCTGTTCTCTTTTTCGCGGTACCCGCTCTTCCCTACGCGTGCCAACCATGAATCGAATTCTGATTACTGGCGGAACTGGTTTTCTCGGCGCCAACGTCGCGCGCCGCCTGCGAGACCGGGGGGGCGAGGTGCGCCTGTTCGCTCGCGCAGGTGCGCGCGCCGAGCGGCTGCGCGCCGAGGGCTTCGAGGTCGCCAGTGGCGATATCGGGGATCGGGAAGCAGTGGAGCGCGCCGTCAAGGGATGCAGCAAGGTGGTCCACCTCGCAGCGACGTACCGGCAGGAGGGGCTCCCGCTGCGTGAGTTCCATCGCGTCAACGTGTTCGGGACGGAAAACGTGATCGGAGCGTGTGTGAGGCAAGGGATCGACCGCCTCGTGCACGTGAGCACGGTGGGCGTGTACGGCCGCATCACCGACCCACCAGCCGCCGAGGATCATCCGTGTGTGCCCGATGACCACTACCAGCGCACGAAGTACCAGGCTGAGCTGCTCGCTCGCCGCGCTGGGGAGGAGGGTCTGCGTGACCGGGTGGTGATTCTGAGACCAACCGGGGTGTACGGGCCAGGCGATCTGCGCTTCCTCAAGCTCTACCGCTCGGTGGCGCACGGGCGATTCATCTTTCCCGGCCGGGGACTCAACTGGTACCATCCGACCTATCTCGACGACGCACTCGATGGCTTCGAGCTGGCGCTCGGCAAGCGCGAGGCAGTGGGCGGCATCTTTCACATTTGTGGTGCGCGATTCTTCAGGCTTCGCGAGTACGTCGGGACGATCGCGAGGGCGATGGACGTGCCGGAGCCGACGATGCACGTTCCGCTCTGGCCGCTGCGCGTTGGTGCGCACGTGTGCGAGAAGCTGTGCCGTCCCTTCGGAGTGGAGCCTCCGATCTTCCCCCGCCGCGTCGCGTTCTTCTATCTCGATCGGGCGTTCAAGATCGACAAGGCCAGGCACGAGCTCGGCTTCGAGCCGCGGGTCGATCTGGAGGAAGGAGCACGACGCACGGCAGCCTGGTATCGCGACAACGGCTACATCAAGGGACGCCGCAACGGCCGGTCGTGATGCGCAGATGGCTGCGGGCGGCGGTGAGCGTCGCGCTGATTGCCTGGCTGGTATCGCTCGTCGACTGGCACGAGCTTCGGTCGCTGCTGGTGGATGCTGCCTGGCTCCCGCTTGCCGCCGCCTGCGCGGTGCTGCTCGGCAACCGCGTCATCACGGCAGCGAAATGGCGCGTGCTGCTTGGCGCCAAAGGGCTGACATACCGGTTCGCCGCCGCGCTGCGCACGGTGTGGGTGAGTAACTTCCTGGGACACTTTCTGCCGACGGCCGTGGGGGGCGACGCCGTGCGCATGCTCACCATCGCCAGTCGGAGCGAGCGCGCTCCGGAAGCTGTATCCACGGTGGTGATGGAACGGGTAACGGGCGTGGCGTCGCTCACGGCGCTGGCCACCGTGGGTGCCGCGCTGGGCGTGATCGCGGGGGAGCGGCACGCGGCGCTGCTGGCGATCGTACCGGCCGGAGGCGCCGCGCTGCTCGCTCTGGCGATGCTGTGGACTCGCACCGGCTATCGCATCGTGCAGCGCCTGTCTCGTTTGCTGCCGCGCGGACTGGGGGCCCGCTTCATCACCAAGGTGCACGACGCCGTCGATGACTACCGCCGGCAGCCCCAGGCCGTGACACTCACGATGCTGCTGGCGACGGCGGTACAGGTGAACCGCGTGACGGCAATGTTCCTGGTCGCGCTGGGACTCGCCGTTCCACTCTCCTTCATGTCGGCGCTGATGGTAGTGCCGGCCGCGCTCTTCATCGGGATGTTGCCGATCTCCGTGGGCGGGCTGGGTGTGCGTGAGGGGGCGCTGGTTCTGTTCTTGGGCATCGCCGGAGTGGGGTCGTCGGCCGCGTTCGCCGTAGCGGTCATCAGCCGGCTCACCGCCTTTGCCTCGAACCTCCCCGGTGCGATTCTCCTCGCCACACATGGACTGGAGCGAGGTGGCGTGGCTGCGGCAGTCGCCTCGAGCGCCATGAATGGACGCCCTCGCGCTCGCTGGCTGGCGTGGGCTCGGGCACGCTTCGGACCGCTGGCGCTGCAGCTTCGCGCCGTGACGCGGGGGCGGCTGCGCGACCGCCGGCTGTGGATCGATCGCAGCGATCGTGATGTGGAGTGGGTGCGGATCCCTGCCGGCGACGGTGACCTTGCCGCTTCGCTCTGGCGCGCGGCAGACCGCGGCGCGCCGGTGCCGGCGATGGTTCTGGTGCACGGCTCCCACGGCCCGCTTCCACTCTATCGGCTGCTGGCTCATCGACTTCGTGAAGCCGGGGTCACGATTCTCGCTCTCGAGATGCCTGGCTTCGGCGCGTCCTTCCGGCCGCGTCCGCCCTGGCGGCTGGAGCAGTTTACGGGCGACGAGGCCATCGCCCGAGCGGTCAGCTATCTGCGTGGCGTGACCGGGGTGGACCCGTCGCGCGTCAGTCTGTTTGGCCACTCCTTCGGCGGGAGCGCGGTCGTGCGCGCCGGGCTCATCGTGCCGGGCCTGGGAGGCGTGATCGCGCTCGGTCCAACGCGTCGGGTCGAGGAGCGCTTCGCGGGGGAGTCGGCCCCTGACGCTCTGTTCTGGCGGGCACGCTTCGCCGTCGCGCGCCGCCTGGAGTCGTGGCCCGACGCCGAGCTCGTGCGCGCGTTCTCCAGGGCGATCGCGCTCGAGTTCCAGACGGGGTGGGAGCGCGATGGTCATCCGCCGCTCTTACTCATCGACGGTGCCGGAGAGGCGACTCGCGACCGTGAGTTCCTGGCGATGGTGGCCGGCCGCCTCGCGCCTCCGGTCGAGCACCGCACGATTCCTCGCGCCGACCATTATCTGAACTCGGCCGGGCTGGGCGCCGTGGTGCTCTACGACCGCGCGGCGGTGGCCGCGTGTCTGGAGCTGGTGCGGGACTGGCTCGCCGCACGCTCGCCGGCTCCGCCCGGCCGCTGACGCGGGGCCTTCCACGCCGTGGTGCCGGACCCGACCGCCGCGCGCCCGTATTGACAAGATTTCCTTTCCGTACAATAATGCCTTCCATGCAGGCGACGGCGGCACGACTCCCGGAGATCGAAACGGTAACCGACGGCAAGCGGGCCGCCGTGCTGATGCATCCGCTGCGGATGAAAATCGTCGCCCTCGCCGGCGAGCCGACGTCGGCGACCGAGCTCGCGGCGCGCCTGCGCAAGTCGCGCCAGCTGGTCAATTACCACGTGCGCGAGCTGGCGCGGGCGCGCTTCCTCAAGCGCGCCGGACAGCGCCGCAAGCGCAACCTGATCGAGCAGCGCTACGTCGCCACCGCCCGCGCCTACCTGCTCGACCCCGACATGCTCGGCTCACTCGGCGCCGATGCACGGCGCATGAGCGACACGCTGAGCACAGGCTATCTGCTGGCGCTGGCGGCGCTGGCCCAGTCGGAGCTGTCGCGCTCGGCGCGGGACGCGGCGGCGCGGGGCAAGTCGCTTGCTACACTGTCCATCAACACCGAGCTGCGCTTCGAGAGCACTGCCCAGCGCGCCGACTTCGCGCGCGCCATCCACCGGGCGGTCGTCGACGTCGTCGCGCGACACGCATCGAGCGCGACCACGACCGATGGTCGTCCGGGACCGGGTCGGCCGTACCGGCTCGTCCTCGGCTGCTACCCGATTCCACCGGCGGAGCGAGGCTCCCCCGCGCACCAGGAGCGGTGACCGTGCCTAACGAGACAAAGGATGCCGGCCCACCCGACACGCCAGGCTCCCGGCAAAAGAAGGGGCGCGTGATTCACACCGAGGTCCGAACGACTGCGTCGCCGGAGCAGGTGTGGCAGGCGTGGACCGACCCGGCGAGAATCGCGGAGTGGTTCACCGACGCAGCGTCGGGCGAGCCGGTCGTGGGCTCTACCTACATTTGGGAGTTCCACAAGTTCAACTACAAGATCCCCTACACCGTGCTCGAGGCCGTGCCCAACGAGCGCTTCAGCATCGGGTGGAGCATTCCTGGCCGCGACCCGGGAATCCTGGAGATCACCATCCGGCGCGGCGAAGGAGAGACCGTCGTCACGCTGGTCAATTCCGGCTTTCGCGAGGGGGCCGAGTGGGACGACGAATACGAGGGTGTGGTGTCGGGCTGGCAGATGGCGCTCCACATCCTCAAGGAATACCTCGAGCGGTACTTCGGCCGGACCAAGACGACCATCCTGTGCATGCGTCCGGCGCCGCTCGAGTACGAGCGGCTGCGCCCGTATTTTCTCGATGAGCGGCTGCTCTCGCGCTGGCTCACCATGGCCGGTGGCGTGCCTCGCGCCGGTGAGCGCTACGTGCTCCAGCTTCGCGATGGCTCTCGCGCCAGCGGACGGGTGCTGATCGTCACCCGGCGCGAGGTCGCGCTGACGTGGGAGGAGATCGGTGGCGTGCTCGAGCTCAAGGCGTTCTCGATGGGCCCGGCAGGGCGCGCCGTGGCCGTTCGGGTGCTCTCCTGGGACCTCCCCGCCGACCGCGCGCCGGCGATCGAGCAGCGAATGGACGAGGCGCTGGGAAGACTCGTCGGAGAGGTGGCGTAGCAGCGGGCGCTCCACCCACATCGCGCGCTCATGCTCGCCTTGACGCCTATCCGCCGCGCGCCATAATCGATGGATGAGCTCGGCGCCACTCACGTACTACGCTCCGGTCGCCGGGCCCGCCAACCGGGTTCACTTCCTCGACGAGCAGCGACGCAATCGGCGTAAGAGCTGGCGCTTCGCGGTGCTGGCGACCATCGCCGTGGTGGTGACGGGAATCCCGATCGGCATCCTCGTCACGCCGCTCGTCTTCACCATCGCCCTCGTCCTCGCCCACATCGTCAACCTCATCGCGCCGCTGTCGCCCGAGGTGTGGGACCGCTCGCGTCGGATCGCCGAGCTCATTCCCAAGACGATGGAGCAGATTCCGGATTCGCCGGCGCAGATCGCCGACGTCGCCGCGGCGCTGCCACCCCTGCTGCTCCTCCTCGTGCCCGGCTCCGTGGCCATGCTCGCGCTCTGGCTGTTCGTGCTCGGTCTCCTGCGGCGCGCCGGAGTCGGAGGTGTGCTGCTGGCCCTCGGCGCGCGCCCCCCGCGCGCGCACGTGCTGGAGGAGACGCAGCTCGCCAACCTGGTGGCCGAGATGGCGGTGGCCGCCGGCATCGAGCCGCCACGCCTGATGCTGCTCGACGGGCAAGGTGACAACGCCGCCGCCGTCGGCACGTCGGCGCGCGATGCGACGCTCGTGGTATCACGCCGAATGCTCGACGAGCTGGATCGCGATCAGACGCAGGCCGTCATCGGTCACCTCATTGGATCGGTCGGCAACGGTGACCTCAGGATCGCGCTCATCCTGCTCTCGGTCTATCAGACGTTCGGCCTCCTGCGCCTCCTCTTCAGCACCGCGTTCGGCAAGGAGTCACGCCGCTCCATGTGGCGCCTCATCCGGTATGCCGTATCGCCGCGACATCCCGACCGCGCCGTCGAGGAAGCGGCGGTCGCTGACCTCCTGCTGCGCACCCTGGCGCAGGAGAAGGACGACCTCGACCGCTACATGGAGCAGACCGACACAGGGCGAGCGTCGACGATCCGCACGCTGGTGCGCGCTCCAGCAATCATGACGCTGGGCATGGCCTCGGTGACTGTCCAGTTCGCGGTGATGGTGTCGTCCATGCTCCTCTTCGGCCCGGCGTTCGCCGCGCTGTGGAGAGCTCGCCGCCGGCTGGCCGACGCCATGGCCGTGCAGCTCACACGGAATCCCACCGCGCTCTGGACCGCGCTCGCGGCGTTCGACGCCATGAACACACACGTGCGCGGCGGCGAGCCGGTCGCGCTGCTCTTCGTCGTGCGCCAGCAGGAAGGCATGGGTGGGTACGTAAAGACGAC